>JAFQBL010000025.1 GCA_017416695.1 Bacteroidales bacterium
AAAGGTAGAAGCAAAAATATGATTCTTGGACCTTCGGGACAAAATATTTACCCTGAAGAGATTGAGGACAAAATAAACAATATGCACTTGGTTAATGAGTCAATTGTAATTGAACAAGAGGGCAAACTTGTGGCATTAATCTACCCTGATTTTGAAAGTGCGGCAAAATTAGGACTTGACCCAAAGGCTGTAATTGACCTAATGGAAGAGAACAGAATAATGTTAAATAAGAGTCTTGCTGCTTATTGCCAGATTACAAAGGTTAAAATATTCTACGAAGAGTTTGAAAAAACAGCAAAACGTAGCATTAAACGTTTCTTATATCAAAACGTATAACCAAATAAAAATTACGGGTATATTCAGCAATATACTCGTTTTTTTTGGAACTTTTAAACATTAATTATTATATTTGCATTAATAAGAAATCTTAAATTTAATTTTTAAACAGAAAGTTTAGTTTAAGATTAAATGTATAATTAATAAATACTATTTACATGGCACAAAGTTTTAATTATTACTTTGAAGAAAGTATTAAAAAGAATTGGGAACTTCCAGCCCTCAGCGACTTTAAAGGTGTTGCTTATCACTACAAAGACATTGCCCGTAAAATTGAGAAAATTCATATTTTGTTTGAAGCAGCGGGTGTTGAAAAAGGCGACAGAATTGCATTATGCGGAAGAAACTCTTCTCACTGGGCTGTTGCGATGTTTGCTACTTTAGCGTATGGTGCAGTTGCAGTTCCTGTATTACACGAATTTAAAGCAGACAACGTTCACAATATAGTAAATCATAGCGAGGCTAAATTACTATGTGTTGGAGATATGGTTTGGGAAAATCTTAACGATGAGATGATGCCTGACCTAACAGGAATTATTCTTCTAAATGACTTCTCTGTTTTAAAATCAAAATCAAAAAAATTAGTTGAGGCTCGTCAACATCTTAATGAGTTATTTGGAAAGAAATACCCTGAGAGATTCTCTGCTTCTGATATCAAATATCATATTGATTCTCCCGAAGAGTTAGCAATAATAAACTACACATCTGGTTCAACAGGATTCTCTAAAGGTGTTATGCTTCCATACAGAGCATTACACGCAAATCTACAATTCTGTGTTGAAAATCTACCTTGGTTAAAAACTGGAGACAACGCTGTATCAATGTTACCAATGGCTCACATGTATGGATTAATGATTGAATTATTTAATCCATTCTCAAAAGGTTGCCATATACATTTCTTAACACGTATCCCCTCTCCTAAAATTATATTGGACGCATTTGCCGAGTGCAAACCTCCTATTATTATTGCAGTTCCTCTTATTATTGAGAAAATCATCAAAAACAAAGTATTCCCATTGTTGGATAAACCAATAATGAAATTCTTAATGATGATTCCTTTTGTTGACAATCAATTGCTCTCTAAGATTAAGGCTAAATTGGAGGAGAGTTTTGGAGGCAACCTAAAACAGATTATTGTAGGTGGTGCTGCCTTAAACAAAGAGGTTGAGGAGTTTTTACGCAAAATAGATTTCCCAATTACAGTTGGATACGGAATGACTGAGTGTGCACCTCTTGTATCGTATGCTCCATGGAATGAAACAAAACAAGGTGCTTGTGGTAAGTTATGTAATTATATGGAGGCTCGAGTTAATTCAAAAGATCCTGAAAACATTGCTGGAGAGTTGTGGTTGAAAGGACCTAACGTAATGCAAGGTTATTTCAAAAACGAAGAAGCAACTGAAGCAGTGATGGATGGAGAGTGGATGAACACTGGAGACCTTGCATTAATTGATTCCGAAGGATTTATCTTTATTAAAGGTAGAAGCAAAAATATGATTCTTGGACCTTCGGGACAAAATATTTACCCTGAAGAGATTGAAGACCAACTCAACAATATGCCTTTTGTTAGTGAATCAATTGTTATTGAACAAGAGGGAAAACTTGTTTGGTTAGTATATCCCGACTTTGACAATGGTGAGAAAGAGGGTATCTCTCAACAAGCAATGGAGGCACAAATGGAAGAGAACAGAATTGCTGTCAACAAGATTCTTCCAGCAT
The DNA here is from genome assembly GCA_017416695.1 of Bacteroidales bacterium. Lineage (GTDB taxonomy): Bacteria > Bacteroidota > Bacteroidia > Bacteroidales > G3-4614 > Caccoplasma_A. The sequence continues at coordinate 2,056 of JAFQBL010000025.1, forward strand.
ATAGCCAAATTGCAAAAATCAAAGTTTACTACGAAGAGTTTGAGAAAACACCCAAAAGAAGTATCAAACGTTATCTATATCAAGGATAAAATAAAGAATGCAATAACAACAAAAAAACGAGACTTTAAAGTCTCGTTTTTTTTGTTGCATATTATTATGTATCCTTAATTAATAATATTGTATAATCATCACCATTATTGCTTGAATATATTACCTTACAACCATTATTGTATAATTCATTAAGAAAAGCATCAAATTTGGGTAAATGAGAATCACAGATGCGTCTATCTCCATGTGCAAGATATTGATTAATTTGCTCTTCTCCCCTACTATGAAATATTGCCAATCGCCCTCCACTCTTTAAATTTTCGGTATATAATTCAGTAACTACATCTAACTTGTTAGCAATATAGGGTAAGGTATCATACAATATAATTACATCAAACAATTCATCAAGTTTACTGTTATTAATATCTAATTTTAAATACCGTATATTATCATCGCTATAATTCTTTGCTCTTGACATATTGAGCATCTTTTGAGATATATCAATTTCAAATATAATCCCATAACGATTTATCTCTCTTATATAATCAATAAGCACTCCAGTACCACAACCAACATCTGCTATTTTATCACCTTCTTTTATCTTCAATAACTTTAAAACCTCTCGGATATAAGTTTTGTTATGAAGGACAGCATCATCCCAAATGGCAGACATTTCATCAAAATATTCCGCAACTGAGTTCATTTGAAAAATATTTTAATCTTCTCATGAAGAAATCTACACCAATTTTCGATATTTTCTCCTGTTAAAGCAGACAAATCTATAGTTACAATCTGAGAATTAACCCTCATTATATTACTTCTTAAAATATCAAGATTTGTTTTAATATAATCAAGTAAATCTATCTTATTAATAAGGCATAGATTTGCACTCTCATACATATAAGGAAACTTCAGTGGTTTGTCTTCTCCCTCTGTAACACTCGAAACAACTACTCTTAATGTCTCGCCCAAATCAAAGATTGCTGGAGATATAAGATTACCAATATTCTCAATAAATAGAATACTTTTATCTTTTACCGAAAGTTTTTTTACTGCACATAAAATCATATCAGCATCTAAATATCCACCACAATCAGTATTAATCTGCAAACAATCTACTCCCAATGATTTGATTCTTTTAAAATCAGAATCTGTTTGCAAATCACACTCAATAACATATATGTTATAATCCTTACCCATTTGTTTGATTGTAGATTCCAAGATTGAAGTTTTACCTGCACCTGGAGAACTTAATAAATTAACGACATAAATTGAGTGAGATTCAAAATAGGATCTATTGCGTTTAGCACTTTTAATATTATCAATTATTATCTCCTTATCAATTTCAATCTTATTAAAATTATTCAATAAGACATCTGTTGGAATTGACTCAGAGGTATAATCTTCAAATTGTTTCTTTACTGACATAATATATAGTTTGTATAAATTAGTTCATAATTAAGTCCAAAGCAAGTAAATAAACACTCGGCATATTATTCAACAAAATCAATTTAGAATAGTTCTAAGGAGTATCAAAAAAGGAATAGTTTTTAAATAATATTTTACTATATTAACAATATAAAGAATTATACAAACCCTTTTATTTTCAAACGTTAAATGAACATTCGGTAGTACTTAAAGAGTGTTCAAAAAGTCTTATGAATATTTATAGTATGAATTAATGTTGTAAATTAGCGGTATAAATAAATCGCAAAAAATATGGAAAATATTATCAATGTTGCAGAAAAGAAATTAGGGATTGAAGAATTTAATACATTAAAAGATAAACTTAATAAATTCGGACTAATTGTAAGGAAATTTGAGCATGGAAAAAATACTCCATTTTATAGTGATATGCCTATAAAATCTGGAGTATTTTCAATTGTACTTGTAAAAAAAGGCAATAGCACCATAACTATTAACGATTCGGCGCATGAAATTAGTGACAATTCATTAATATTTATACTGCCCGATTATATATTAAAGCATAAAATACACAAACAAATAAATGCGTCGGGATATGTAATAATATTATCTATTGATTTTTTAATAAATGTTCAAATCAAGACTGAATATATAATACCTATATTCCTGAAATTCTACAATAATCCAATTGTAAAATTAACAGACAAGGAGATAGATATTTTATGTAAATATTTTGATCTATTAAGTATTGAGGAGAGTGAAAATACAAGTAACACATCAACTTTAATATCATCAGGTATTATCACATCATTAATTTACAGATTATCAAATATATTTGATTCTAAAGAAAACAATATAATCTCTGATAATAAATCAAAAAGTAATATTAGAATATTTAAAGAGTTTCTACAACTTGCTATAAAAGAGTTTAGGACTCACCGCGAAATTACATACTACGCAAATGCTCTTTGCGTTACACCCAAATATCTCTCTACAATAGTTAAAGAGGTAAGCAAAAATAAGGCTTCAAAATGGATTGAATTGCTTGTTATTACTGAAGCAAAAAGCCTCTTAAAATACTCTGATATGACTATTCAGGAGATTGCCTACAATTTGAATTTTGCTAACCCATCGTTCTTTGGAGCATACTTTAAGAAATATGCAGGATTAACACCTGGCGAGTATAGAAAGAGTTGATATTAACAGAATATTATTTAAGTAATATTTTAGATGAGAACACTAAGGATATAAACCTTAGTGTTTTTTTATTCAAATACCCAAGTAAAGATATTTACAAAGAATAAAGAATCTATACCATAGATACAAAAAA
>JAFQBL010000026.1 GCA_017416695.1 Bacteroidales bacterium
TGAAGGAAAACAGTTGTTTTAACAACATTATCCATATAATAACCAGCATCAGCCAATAAATTAGATACATTCTTTAATGCTTGCTCTGTTTGTTCTTTAATTCCTCCCTCTACAAAATCAGATGTTGTTGGATCAATTCCTAACTGACCTGACGCAAATAAAAATCCGTTAACCTCAACTGCATGACTATAAGGACCAATTGCAGCAGGAACTTTTGATGATGATATAATTTTCTTTTTCATAGGTATAAAATTAGAATGATTATTTATTTATCTGTTCAATTTCTACATCTTTAATAAGGATATTATCCATAGCATTATACATAGTGTTATATGCTTTAGTAATAGTTTCCCATTGTAATTTATATTTTTGGTCACGATTTATTCTAAAATTTTTCTCTCCCGTTCCATCAGCATCTACCCTACTCAATAACATTCCAACACTCATATTAGAGATATCAAATGCTGGTTGATACGATGGCACTCGCTCATCTTCATTAAGAGTCTCTATAATTATTCCAGAGTCAATAAGCTTATTTATAATAGTTTTTGCAATTCTAATCGGTATATTATATGATGAAGATATATTTTGAAGGGTTAAAGGTGGCAACCCTTTTTCAAAGCGTTGAACAATAACACACGATATAATAAGCAAAATAAACTTATAGTATTGAGAACTAATCTTCTTAACATTATCCTCATTACCATAGTCAGCAGTTTGCATAGAGAATGAGAGTAATACACCAAATAAAAATATCAACCACGATAGTTGCATCCACAACAACAAAAGAGGAAGGAATGCGAAACTACCATAAATAGCATTGTATTTTGATACCCATATCTGTCCATTCAAATATAAATATTGGAATAATTGAAATGCTATACCACATACTATTCCCGCAATAAAAGCATACTTAAACTTAACTTTAGTATTTGGTATAAGTAAATATGCCACAGTAAAAAATATGATTGTAAAGAAATAAGGAGAAAGTTCTAATAGTTTATATATCAAAGGAGTAATAAAGCCAAAAGTCTCTTCTGCATCTTTCAAAAAGGTTGTAATTAAGACCGATGTTCCTGATGAAAGTATCATCAAAATTGGCAGAATTATAAATAATGATGTATAATCATTGATTTTATGATAAAGTGAGCGTTCTTTGGCTTGCCAAATTTTATTCATTGTCATCTCAATATTTGACAACAAACTAATAACTGTCCACAATAGAAAAACAACACCAATACCAATAACTACTCCTGATTGAGAAAATTTCAGATAATTATCTACAAACTGGAAAGCAGTTGAAAGGGCATCTTTTTGAGCAGGAAAAGATTCAAGTATTTGGCTTTCAATAATTTTCTCAAAACCAAAGCCTCCTGCAACAGCAATTAGAATAGCCAAAATAGGAACTATTGCAAGCATAGTGTTATATGTAAGTGCTGATGCTCGCAATTGTAATTCATCATCTAAAAAGTGTTTGGCAGTAATACGAATAACACTTACAAGTTTACGTAAATTACGCCATAACCCAGATAACTCCCTTTCGGGTGTGTGCAAAATATTCTCAACAATAAATATTTTTGCACGACTTATTTTAGTTTTAAGATTCATTCAAATAAAAAACAGCAGGTCTATAAGCCGGGTTCTGTACCAAACAAGTTGGCATCTGTCATTTATCTCGTCTTTATGTTGCCATAAAGCTTTAGCGGTTTACCCCTCGGCATCGGACGGGCAGCCCTATAACGCCGATATACATAACCTTACAACCCATAAGACGTACCGCAACTATGTCGCCATAGCCACCCGTGAGCTCTTACCTCACCTTTTCACCCTTACCCTACAAGAGGGCGGTTATTTTCTGTTACGCTACTCTACCCTCGCAGATAGCTTCCCGTTAGGAAATATGGTGCCCTATGTTGCCCGGACTTTCCTCCAATATGAAACATATCAGCGACAGATCGTCCTGCTGTAGGTACAAAATTAACTATAATATTTCACATAAAAGGATATAATCATTAATTTTTATCAACTACATAAAAAAAAACTGACCTCAAAAAATATTGAAGTCAGTTATTATTTATACAATTATAGTATTAATTTGCAGGGATAGAATCAGTAGGCACTTCTACGTTACCCTCTTCTACTATTGTTTCATCAACTACTACCTCTTCAATTACAACCTCAGGTTGATTATATCGAGGAAGTGGGGATTTAACTCCTGCCCATGCAAACATATTAAACATCCATAAAACAATAAGAGCAACAACTATTACAGAAATAGAAATAGTCCATTTTTTCCATGTTGCCATACCTGATTTTTTATATGGATCTTTGAGTTTTAGTTTGGGGAATTTAGCAGAATCTGTCAATGTTTCTCCAAAAGGAATACTTATCTTAGAAGAAGCATTTACAGCCCAACCATTAGCATTCAATAGAGGAGCAATATTTCTACGACGCAATTTCATCCATGCCAAAATCATTGCAGGTCCAGATATTGCTAACATAATACCTACAAATACCAATATTAATTGCCACCACTGTAAAACAATTAATCCTTTAAATAAAGAAGCAAGAGCCGTACCTATCATACCTACCGCCATTCCTATTGCTGCAAATATACCAGCAAATTTAGCTATATCAAATGGTGGTGCGGCAGTTGGTTTAGATCCGTCAGCCGCAGGAGTTGCTGGAACTGTTGTTGGAGCTGCATTAATCTTAGCAGTTGCTTCTGACATCATTTTAGCATCTTTATCAGCAGCACTCTTGTTTATTAAGTTTTCAACAACTGTTGCCATTCTTCTGTAAGGAGACCAGAATGCTTGAGAGATACTAATAGGATTATCAATTACCTTAGTAATAACTGCATCCCACTCCCCTCCTTCATTATCATAATAAATAGCATTTTTACCAACAACAAGATCTCCAATACTACCAACAGTAATGGCTGCAACTATTGACAATTTAGCGGGTTTATCTTTTGCTGTACAATCACAATAAATTAGGAACATTCCGCTCGATGCCGCCATAGTATTATGTTTAGCCATATCTGCAACTTTCATACAGAATCGGCACTCTCTTTGATCAATAATCAAGCGACCAGATTGAAATATTGCCTTAACCTTTTTATCTTTAGAATAGAAATCGTGAAGAGTAATAAAGTTTCTTAACAATCTGAAAAAGTCTCTATATATATGAAGGAATTTATCTACCATCTCAATATTTTCTGCTTCTTCTTTTAAAGCAGCATCTTGAGCCACCAGTGCCAATAGATTCTCTTTCTTATTATCCTCTAAATACTTATTAATAGTATCAATACCTAAACTCTCAACTTCAGCACCTGCTTTAGCATTTTTCCAGTCAATATATGCAGAGAAAGTTGATTTAATCTCATTCCAATCTGCTTCAGTAAGTTTCTTTTTACCTTTTAATACAACATCTTTAATAGTATTAAATTGAGAAGCCCACGCTGGATTTATAGCATCACTAAGAATTATTTCAGACTCTCCTGTTACACGAGCAATAGGATATGAAGCAATTTCCTCAATTTTTCCTGTTAAATTATCAGCACTAATAGACTCTATTCTTGAAGTCTGTACATCTAAACTTGCTGTACTATCAGGAGAGAATGAAGCCAATTTTGACCTCATAAAGAAATCTTTAATCTTAGCATCTAAGGCATTATAAGCATCTATAACACTATCAGTTTTATCTCCATATGGAGCCTCTACTTTTGCACCATACCAAGCAA
>JAFQBL010000005.1 GCA_017416695.1 Bacteroidales bacterium
CAGGCAGGTAAGATTGGATGATATAGCATCGGAAAAGAATCTCGACTACTCAGAACTCTTGTCAGAGTTAGAGTCAATAGTAATGTCAGGAACAAAAATCAATCTCGATTACTTTATTAGAGAGATACTTGATGAAGATGAGATAGAAGATATATTCTCATACTTTAGAGAAACAGAACATGACGATCTTGATGAAGCACTAAAAGAGTTAGGCGATGATTACGATGAGGATGATATCCGATTAGTACGTATAAAATTCTTATCTGAGATGGGAAATTAGAATTTAACAAACAAAAAAATATTACTTCTGTAAAAGTAAGAGTAATAAATATCAGTTAAAATTGAGTGGATAAATATATCTGCTCAATTTTTTTTGAAAAAAAAGTCGAAAAAATTTTCTCAACTACTGCATTATTCTTAACTTTGCGTGCAATATAAATTAAAGCATACTCATTATGTCATTTATTGCAGAAAAAGTAGTAATGGACGGTCTAACCTTTGACGATGTCCTTTTAATCCCAGCTTATTCAGAAGTATTACCAAGGGATGTAAGTCTAAAGACAAAATTTTCACGCAACATCGATTTGAACATACCCATAGTCTCTGCGGCTATGGATACAGTAACAGAGGCGAGTTTGGCAATAGCCATTGCTCGTGAAGGAGGAATCGGTGTGATTCATAAAAATATGTCAATCGAGGCACAGGCAAAACAAGTACATGCAGTAAAACGTGCTGAGAACGGAATGATATATGATCCTGTTACCATAAAACGAGGTTCAACAGTAGCAGATGCTTTGGCTTTAATGGCAGAGTATCATATTGGAGGAATACCAGTAGTAGATGACGAACGTAATTTAGTTGGAATTGTAACAAATCGTGACTTGCGTTTTGAACGTAATAGTGCAAGACTAATTGATGAGGTTATGACCTCTAAAAATTTAGTAACAACATCACAATCAACCGATTTGCACGAGGCAGCAGATATATTGCAATTACACAAGATTGAAAAATTACCAGTAGTAGATAAAAGTGGAAAATTAGTAGGTTTAGTAACCTATAAAGATATAACCAAAGCAAAAGACAAACCATTTGCATGTAAAGACAAATTAGGACGTTTGCGTGTTGCTGCAGGAATAGGAGTAACAGGCGATGCAATGGAACGTGCAGCCGAGTTGGTAAATGCAGGAGTTGATGCATTGGTAATTGATACAGCACACGGACACACAAAAGGAGTAGTAGATCTACTAAAGAAAGTAAAAAACAGTTTCTCTGGAATTGATGTTACTGTAGGAAACATTGCAACAGGCGAAGCAGCAAGATACTTGGTAGATGCAGGAGCAGACTGTGTAAAAGTTGGAATTGGACCAGGTTCAATATGTACAACTCGTGTAATAGCAGGAATTGGAGTACCTCAACTATCTGCAGTATATGATGTAGCAAAAGCACTTGAAGGAACAGGAGTTCCACTAATTGCTGACGGAGGAATACGCTATTCAGGAGATATAGTAAAAGCACTTGCAGCAGGAGCATACTCAGTAATGTTAGGAGGATTGTTGGCAGGAGTAGAAGAGTCACCAGGCGAAACAATTATCTATAATGGACGTAAATTCAAAGCATATCGCGGAATGGGTTCATTAGAGGCTATGGAAAAAGGTTCAAAAGACCGTTACTTCCAAGCAGGAGAGATAGATACTAAAAAATTGGTACCAGAGGGAATTGCCGCTCGTGTACCATACAAAGGCTCTCTATATGAGGTAGTATATCAAATGATTGGAGGTCTTCGTTCAGGAATGGGATATTGTGGAGCAGAAAACATTGATAAACTACACCAGGCAAAATTCACTCGCATAACAAATGCAGGAGTAGCAGAGAGTCATCCACACGATGTAACCATTACAAGTGAATCTCCAAACTATAGTAGAGGAAATCAATAAAATAACCTAATATATCAGTAAGAGAGGAAATTTCTTAGTTTCCTCTCTTTTTTTGTATATAAGATACTATTTTTCAATAAATTTAAAAGATATTCTTCGTATATGTACAACAAATTTTATAACTTTGAAACTTCTATGTATATTAAGAAAGTAAAACAAGAAATATAAAATAACAATGAGAAAGAGTGCATTAATATTAGCAATTTCGTTATTAGTTCCTGCATTAGTAGTATCACAGGAGAGTGATCCAACTATTATGACCATAAATGGAAAAGAGATTAAGAAGTCGGAATTTGAATATATCTATAATAAAAACAAGCAACAGCAACTTGAGCAAAAGAGACTTGATGAGTATCTTGAGATGTTTAAAGATTACAAATTAAAAGTGATGGAGGCTGAAGCAAACGGAATAGATACAACACAAGCATTCATTTCAGAGTTGCAAGGCTACCGCAACCAATTGGCGCAACCATATTTGGTTGATCAAGAGGCCGATGAAAAATTAGCACAAGAGGCATATGCCCGATTACGAGAAAACGTTGAAGTAGCCCATATACTATTCTCAGTAGAGGAAGGTAATCCAAACAAAACGCAAGCAAAAGCCTATGAGAAAGCAATGGCTGTAAAAAAACGTATTGATGCAGGAGCAGACTTTACCGAGATGGCAAAAAAATATTCTGAAGATCCTTCAGTAGCACGAAATAATGGATATTTAGGATATATAAAAGGATTTATGACAGTATATCCATTTGAGCAAGTAGCATATACAACCCCAGTAGGAGAGGTATCAGAACCAGTATTATCACGTTTTGGTTATCACCTGATAAAAGTAATGTCGCGTCGTACCGATCCAGGCGAAGTATTAACAGCCCATATAATGGTAATGTTGCCTACGTCAATCACTCCCGATGAAGCAAAAGCAAAAGAGGCTAAAATACAGGAAGCATATCAAAAATTATTAAATGGAGCAGCATTTGAAGATATGGTTCAAGAATATACCGAAGATCCTGGAACTCGCGATACAGACGGAAAAATGCGTTGGATTTCAACAGGAAGAATAGTAAAAGAGTATGAAGATGTAGCCTTCTCGTTAAACGAGGGCGAGATTTCAGCACCATTTAAAACACCCTTCGGATGGCATATAGTAAAAGTTATTGAGAAACGAGGGTTAAAACCATATGCTGAGATGCAAAAAGATATAATGCGTCGAATAGCACGTGAAGATAGAGCAGGAAATGGAAAAGAGTCCTTGATAGCAAAATTGAAGATAGATTATAATTATAAATTCAATGGAGATAAAATGGCTCAATTAAAAGAGTTGGCAAAAAGCACACAACTAAATGACAATTTCCAATCAGCCATATCACATGATAATGAAACATTGTTCACTCTAAACGGAATAAAATATACAGTATCTAACTTTGCAGAGTATTATGCCAATAGCAAAAAGCCAAAAGAGACTGATATTGAAAAATCTATAACAAAGAGCGTTGATGATTATATAAACTATGCAATCATAGCATATGAGAATAGCATATTAGAAGATAAATATCCCGATTTTCGTAATCTGTACAACGAATACCGAGACGGAATGTTGTTATTTGAGATAAGCAACCGAGAGGTATGGGATAAAGCAGCAAAAGATGAAAAAGGCTTAAAGAAATATTTTAAGAAAAATCGCCGTCAATACTCATGGAATGAACCTCACTTTAAAGGAATTGTTGTACAATGTAAAAACGATAGTGTTGCATCTGAGGCAAAAGCAATGCTAAAAAATTTAGAATATGAAGAGTCCGCAACAACCTTAAACAAAGAGTTGAACAGAGGTAGCGAAAGAGTGATAAAAGTAAAACGAGGACTATTCTCATATGGCGATAATGCAATAGTAGATAGTTACTTCTTTGGAGCAAAACCATATATCGATGAAACCTTCCCAGTATCATTTGCAAAGGGAAGATTATTAAAAAAAGGTCCTGAAAATTACACCGATGTAAAAGGACAAGTAACATCAGACTATCAACAACAGTTAGAGAAAGATTGGATAAAATACCTAAATAAAAAATACAAAGTAGATATAAACTACAATGTTGTATCAACAATAGAAGAGAAAAAATAAAGATGAAAAAAATAATTAATCTAATATTCGCTTTTTCGTTATTTGCTATTACGCTACAAGCCCAAGATAATGTAATAGATGAAGTAGTGTGGGTTGTAGGAGACGAGGTGATACTTAAATCGCAAGTTGAAGAGCAGTACCGCAATATGCAATATGAGCGACAAAAAATAGAGGGCGATCCCTATTGTTTTATCCCAGAGCAGATGGCAGTACAAAAACTATTTCTTCATCAGGCAAACATTGACAGTATCTATGCTGATGAGTCGCAAGTGGCACAAGAGGTGGAGCAACGAGTAAACTACTTTATAGCAAACATAGGCTCAAAAGAGAAAGTTGAAGAGTACTTCAATAAACCAATGCCAGAGTTAAAAGAGTTATTAACCGAGATGGTACGAGACCAGAATGTAGTACAAGAGATGCAACGTTCACTTGTAGGAGGCATAAAGGTAACACCATCAGAAGTACGTCGTTATTACGATGCAATGCCAAAGGATAGTATCCCTTTCATTCCAATGAAAGTCGAAGTGCAGATATTAAAATTGCACCCTTTTATTCCACAAGAGGAGATAGATAATATTAAGGCACGACTAAGAAACTATACCGAAAGAGTTCTAAACGGAGAGACCGAGTTCTCAACATTAGCCATTCTATACTCTGAAGATCCAGGCTCTGCCCGACAAGGAGGAGAGACAGGATTTGCAGGAAAAGCACAATGGGTAGAACCATTTGCCAATGCAGCCTTCTCGTTGAATGATCCAAAAAAAGTATCAAAGATAGTAGAGACAGAGTTTGGTTATCATATCTTGCAATTGATTGAGAAGAAGGGAGATATGGTAAATGTTCGCCATATCTTGTTAAAACCGAAACTATCAGTAACCGAAAAGAACAAATCTTTGGCAAAGTTAGACTCTATTAGAGCCGACATCAATAGCGGAGAGTTTACATTTGAACAAGCAGTCTTAGCACTATCACAAGACAAAGACACACGCAACAGTAAAGGACTTATGGTAAATCCAGCCACAGGAAATTCGCGTTTTGAGATGTCGGAGTTGCCACAAGAGATAGCAAGAGTGGTCTCAAAGATGAAGGTAGGAGAGATGTCCACACCCTTTATAATGATGGATCCAAAAATGGGGCGTGAGGTAGCGGTAATAGTTCAATTAAAAAACCGAATAGACGGTCATAAAGCAAACATATCGGATGACTATCAGCAAATAAAAGCAATAGTAGAAAACCAAAAGAAAGCCGAATTTATTGAGGAGTGGATAAAAGAGAAGCAGAAAACCACTTACGTAAAAATCAAGGAAGGTTGGCAAAATTGCGACTTTAAATATGATGGTTGGGTAATTGCTGAGTAAAGAGCAATATGCAGAATAAAAACACTAAGAATAGAGATAAGATAGGAAG
>JAFQBL010000027.1 GCA_017416695.1 Bacteroidales bacterium
AATATATTGAGCCCATCCGTAAGCATCGGTTGATCTTGAATTGAAACGTGTTGTACTTGTTATTTCAGGTGGGTTAATAGGATTTTTTGTTGAACCTGTAAATACATTCTCCAATATCTTTTGATATGTTTTTTGCATAGTCACAGGATCTGAACCATTCTCTCCTCGTGTTTCATATATTTGGTTACGGTTGTGGGCACCCCAAATTCCTACTGAGATTTTGTAGTTTGGCAAATCAATCCATGTATATCTGTTTGTTCCTGCTTGATAGTCAACTCCCATATATACATCATATGATGAACGGTTAGGGAAGTAAAGTTCAACTGTATTTTGAGATGTACTCAAATATGCTCCATAATTTGTAAAATATGCGGTAGATGTTGGTTTGCCTTCATAATCGAACCAATCTTTATTATCGCCATTCAATGCATCTCCTCCTCCTAATGAACCACTATTAGCTGTTAAAGAATACCAACAGTTGTGGAATGGTACTTCGTAGTCAGATGCACTGGTGTAGCAATCTCCTAAAAATTTCTTCATTCCTGTATGGAATGCATTTCCCGAATAGTTACCTCCTGCTAAAGTTCCTGTCCATGAAAACTCTGAGTTAAATCCTAATCCGTCTATTCCATAATATTTCAAGAATTTCAAGAATTTATGGTGTCCTCCTGCATCAGTAAGGAGTTTATTTAATAGATATCCATATCCTGATGCATCGGTTGTTGAAATATATGCTGCCCAAGCAATTGGTGCAAGACATGATATTTGAACTCCATTTTTATGACATACATCCAACATTGTTGCTGGCATACTCATCAAAGGTGCTGTCCAGTTACCCCAAATATCGGTATAACTCCACATTGTCCAAACCTCTCCTCCAAACCAATATGAGGGAAGTGCATTCCATCCGTCACCACCGATAGGACACCACCACAATAGTTTACGGTCTGGATCTTGTGTAGGTCTTACCTGTGTGTTTGCGTTCAAGAATCTTTTGCGAGGCTTTACACGTGAGATATTAAAATTCTCATTCTCTTCTGCCTCAGCATCAAGACCTGCATAAAAGGCATTACCTGGAGTCCATGCTCTGTAAGCATCGCCCCAAGATACTTTTTCCGAGCCTATTTTCACATACTGCTCATGTGTTGGAGCTGCTTGTGAAAAAGCCAACATTGGTAATATTGCCAATGCTACTAAAAGTAAACTTTTTTTCATAGCTTTTTTGTTAAAAATATAGTTAGTTAATAGTTATAATAAGCCATATAGTACCAATTGCAAATATATATGTTTTATTTGGTTTATAAAAATTTTTATACATATTATTATGGATATAAGTCTTTATTAATAAAAAGCAGGAGTTTCCTTAATTTTAAATAAAATTTATGTCTTGTAAAACAAAAAATATGCAAAAAAAATAAGGTGTTAAACATCCTATAATAAGACATTTAACACCTTAATGTTGTCCATGAGGGAGTCGAACCCCCACTGGCAGAGCCAGAATCTGATGTGCTACCATTACACCAATGGACAAATTTTATTAAATTAGAAATGAGGAATGTGGATTGTATAATCAAGATTTAAAAATTGCAAATTTAAACTTGTTTGATTTTTGCTCTGCAATTACTACAACCTCTAAATTCTAATTTCAACAACTAATATTCTAATTCTCTTTTAATCCAGACTTAACTTGATTGTAACTCTCTTCTACAAGTGTATCCATATCAAAACCTTCTGCAGGAGGTATTATCGGTTTATGGATTTGAAGTGTTAGTTTTCCTGGATTTACAAAGAATGATGATTTTGATAATATTTTATATGATCCATCTATTGTCATTGGAACGACTGGCATATTCAAATCTACTGCGATTTGAAATGCTCCTCTTTTAAATTTTTTAATTTTTCCGTCAGAGGAACGTGTTCCTTCTGGGAATATTACAACGGACATTCCTCCTTGAAGAGTTTTCTTTGCCTCCTCTATTGTTCGTTTGATTGCTTTGGGATTTGTTCTATCTACAAATATATGTTTTGCGGCTTCACATGCTTTTCCTACCATAGGCACTTTACGCAATGTGTGCTTCATTATCCATTTGAAGTTATGATTCAAATATCCGTAAACCAAGAAGATATCGTATGCTCCCTGATGGTTTGCCACAAATACATACGATTCATTGGGTTTTATATTTTCTCTTCCTTTTACCTCTACTTTTACTAATGATATTACACAAAATAGTTTTGACCATATTTTAGGCGGATAGTATCCCCAAAATGATGCGTCTCCTATAAGCCCTCCTATTATTACTGTTGACGTGGTTAAAATTGTGATTAACAATAATAATGGCACCATTATGAATATCTCATAAAATAACAATAATATTTTCATATCTTATTTGTTGTTTATTTGGTCGCAAAAATAATACATATTATGGAATTATTAAGAATTGTTTTAAAAATATTTCGTACTTTTGAAGTAAATTTTGATATTGGAGTTTTTTAATATTTATAAATATGATTGTTTTTCCAAACGCTAAAATTAATTTAGGACTTAATATTGTAAGTAAACGAGAGGATGGTTATCACAATATCGAGAGCGTTTTTTACCCCATTCCATTATACGATATTTTAGAAGTTATTCCTGTTGATAAAAATAAAAAAAGTTTTAGTTTAGAGGTTATTGACCTCCCTGATGACGGAAAACAAAATTTAGTAGAGAAGGCATATCGAAAATTAGTTGATAAATACGATATCCCCCCCATTGAAGTTATTCTTAAAAAATGTATTCCATTTGCCGCTGGATTAGGCGGAGGCTCTGCAGATGCTGCATATATGCTAAAAATCCTCAACAAGATGTTTATCAACAAAGTCAGCGAAGAAGAGATGCTTGAAATTGGAAAAACTATTGGTGCTGACGTGCCGTTTTTTATAAAGAACAAACCTGTATTTGCAGAGGGTATTGGAACAGATTTTAGCGATATAGATTTATCTCTTAATGGATACTATATTGTTTTAATTAAACCAGATATTGCAATTTCAACAGCAGAAGCATACTCTGGTATTACCCCTTGCATTCCAAATTATAGTTTAAAGGAGGTTATAAAACAACCTATTTGCGAATGGAGAGGTGTTATTAAGAATGATTTTGAAAAATCTCTTTTCCCTAAATATCCTCGACTTAAAGAGATTAAAGAATTTCTTTACAATATAGATGCTGAATATGCATCAATGTCGGGGTCTGGTTCTTCTATTTTTGGAATCTTTAAAAATGAACCTGATATAGATGGGTTAAAAACAATCTTAATGGAGAATGATTTTATTTTTATTGAACAACTTAAATAATATGTTTATCTGCATAGCAACTGTTGGAAAGTGTACAAAATAGATATTATGCAACTATTTTAACTTTTTAAATACGGAGCAATTTTTGTTAATATTCTAATAATCAATATTTATTATTTTGCTGATTTTTAGAAATTTCTTTTGTTTAAATTTGTTTATTATTTTTTTAAGTATTAATTTTGTACCCTGAAAGAAGAAAAGATTGGCTTAGTTCAAAAAAATTATGAAAAAATTATTATTATTCATTTCAATATTGCTTTTTACAGCAAACGTAGTAGCACAGGATTGGCCTACAAGTTCTGCTACTCGCCCTTCTTTTGAAGGATTTGCTTCTTCAATTAACGAAAATGAAGACGATAACATAACAACAGAGACATCATCATTTGCTGGTGACTATATAACTTCCGCCACAACAAAGAATTTCGGAGATCAAGAAAATCCTGGAAACCCTAACGAAGTTCCCATAATTGAGAGTATTTTAGGAATACTTGGTTTAGGTGGTGCATACGCATGGAGATTGTTATCAAAGGGCAGAAGAAAAGAGGATTAATTTAATTTACAAATATAGAACAAAAAAAGAGGTTAGCATACTAACCTCTTTTTTTTTGTTTATACGTTGAGAGTTAATAATCTAATCCTTAAAATTGACTTGGGGTAATCTCAGATTATTACTTTTATTCTCTACTATTTCTGTTTCATTCTCTCATTTTTATCTCTATATTCACCTACACTGCTAAGTAAAAAGAGTAGATATATTTATTATTTCAGTCTATTTAAACAGACTAAACTTTTGCTCGCCTTTAAGTTTATACCTTTTTAATGTCTTTATTTGCAATACCCTATGGGTATTGAATAAATTTTTCATTTAATTATTCTTACGGAAATTGCACATAGTGATTATTTTTGTGTATCTTTGCAGAGATTTTTGAAATTCACTATTTTTATAATATGTATAGATATGTTCTTTCAAAGAAAAGAGTTATATTTGCATATTGTTGTTATAAAAAACGAACTTTATTAGTATAAACAAAAATAGAAAACAAAATGGCATTAAAGATTGTCGTACTTGCAAAACAAGTACCCGATACCAGAAATGTGGGTAAGGATGCTATGAAAGAGGACGGTACTGTTAACCGTGCCGCTCTTCCTGCTATCTTCAACCCCGAAGATTTGAATGCTTTGGAACAAGCATTACAACTCAAAGAGAAAAATCCCGGAACAACAATCACGTTGCTAACTATGGGACCTCCTCGTGCAGCTGATATTATTCGTGAAGGACTTTATCGCGGTGCAGATGGTGGTGTTCTTTTAACTGACAGAGCCTTTGCTGGTGCTGATACTTTGGCTACTTCATACGCTCTTTCTTGTGCAGTTAAAAAGATAGGTGATGCTGACATTATCATCTCTGGTCGTCAGGCTATTGACGGAGATACTGCTCAAGTTGGCCCTCAAGTGGCTGAGAAACTTGGTATCTCTCAAGTTACTTATGCAGAGAAGATTGTATCAGTTGAAAATAACGAAATTGTTATTGTTCGCCGTCTTGAGCATGGTACTGAAACTGTTAAAGCAAAACTTCCTTTGTTAGTTACAGTTAATGGCTCGGCAGATGAGTGTCGCCCAAGAAATACAAAAATGGTTCAACGTAACAAATATGCTAAAACTCCTTCAGAGAAGGCTTCTTTAACAGATACCTCTCTTTACGAAAAGAGATCTTACCTAAATCTCGGAGAGTGGAGTGCCGCTGACGTTGATGCAGACCTTACCCAAACTGGTCTTGCTGGTTCGCCAACAAAGGTTAAACAAGTTGAAAACGTTGTTTTCCAAGCAAAAGAGAGCAAACGCTTATCTACTGCTGACGAAGAGATTGATGAATTAATGAAAGAATTGATTGCTAACCATACCATCGGCTAATTATGAATAATTTAATTGTATATTGCGAAATTGATAACGGCATTATAGCCGATGTTAGTTTGGAGTTATTGACCAAAGGTCGTACTCTTGCAAATAAGTTGGGTTGCCAACTTGAGGCTCTTGTTATTGGAGATAAACTTGCAGGTGTTGAAAAACAAATTTTCCCTTATGGTGCTGACAGAATTTATATGGCAGACGACAAACGTCTTGCTCCATATACTTCTCTTCCTCACGCTGCTATTCTTACAGGGTTATTCAAAGAGATTAAACCTCAAATCTGTTTAATGGGTGCTACTTGCATTGGTAGGGATTTGGGACCTCGCGTTTCTTCGGCTCTTCACAGCGGTTTGACTGCAGACTGTACTTCGTTGGAGATTGGTCCTCATACAGACAACAAGAGTGGTAAAACATACGAAAATCTTCTTTATCAAATACGTCCTGCGTTTGGTGGTAACATTGTTGCTACTATTGTTAACCCCGAATGCCGTCCTCAAATGGCAACTGTTAGAGAGGGCGTTATGAAACGTGAGATTTATAATGAAAACCACACTGGTGAAATTATTGCCATAGATGTTAACAAGTATGTTAAAGATGAGGATTTTGTGGTTGAGATCATTGACCGTCAAATTGCTAAATCAAAAGTTAATATCAAAGGTGCTCCCGTTGTTGTTGCAGGAGGTTATGGTGTTGGTTCAAAAGAGAACTTCAAACTTTTATATGACCTGGCTGCTGTATTAGGTGGAGAGGTTGGTGCTTCGCGTGCAGCAGTTGATGCTGGTTATACTGAGCATGAACGTCAAATTGGCCAAACTGGTGTAACTGTACGTCCTAAATTGTATATTGCTTGTGGTATTTCAGGACAAATACAACATATTGCTGGTATGCAAGACAGTTCTATTATTATTTCGGTTAACACCGATCCTGAGGCCCCAATCAATGCTATTGCCGATTATGTTATCACTGGTAGCGTTGAAGAGGTTCTTCCTAAATTAATTAAATATTACAAGAAAAATAGCAAATAACGATATGTCAAATTTCTATTCTGATAATGCGGACTTAAAACATCATCTTAATCATCCGATGATGCGTCGCCTTGTTGAGTTGCATGAACGGAACTTTACAGAGGCTGAAAAATATGACTATGCTCCTCTTGATTTTGAGGATGCTATGGATAGTTACGAAAAAGTTCTTGAAATTGCAGGAGAGATTAGTGGCGAGATTGTTGCCCCTAATGCCGAGAGCGTTGACCAAGAGGGACCTCATGTAATTGACGGACATGTTAAATATGCTTCAGCAACAGAGAAAAACCTTGATGCTCTTGTTAAAGCAGGTCTTATGGGTATATCTCTTCCTCGCCAATATGATGGTTTGAACTTCTCTCTTGTTCCTTATATTATGGCTGCTGATATGGTTAGCCGTGCTGATGCAAGTTTTGTTAATATCTGGGGATTACAAGATTGTGCCGAGACTATTAACGAGTTTGCAAGTGAAGAGCAAAAGATGCGTTACCTACCAAGAGTTTGTGCTGGTGAGACTATGGCTATGGACTTGACTGAGCCTGATGCTGGTTCGGATCTTCAAGCTGTTATGCTTAAAGCAACTTATTGCGAAGAGGATGGCACATGGAGGTTGAACGGTGTAAAACGCTTTATTACTAACGGAGACGGACACATTGCTCTTGTTTTGGCTCGTTCTGAAGAGGGCTCAAAAGATGGTAGAGGTTTGTCTATGTTCATATACGACCGTAACGACGGAGGTGTTGTTGTTCGCCGTATTGAGAACAAAATGGGTATTAAAGGCTCTCCTACTTGTGAATTGGTATTCAAAAATGCAAAAGCAGAACTTTGTGGCGAACGCCGTCTTGGTTTGATTAAATATGTAATGGCTCTTATGAATGGTGCTCGTTTGGGTATTGCGGCTCAATCGGTTGGTATCTCTGAGGCTGCATATCGTGAGGCTCTTCAATATGCTAAAGAGCGTTTCCAATTTGGCAAGGCTATCATAAACTTCCCTGCTGTTAGCGAAATTATTGCTACAATGAAGGCAAAACTTGATGCTTCTCGCTCTTTGTTATACGAAACTACTCGATATGTTGACCTATACAAAACTCTTGAGGCTATTGCTAAAGAGCGTTCTTTAGAGAAAGAGGAGCGTATGGAGATGAAACAGGCTCAACGTAAGGCTGACGCTCTTACTCCGCTTGTTAAGGGTATGAGCAGTGAATACTGTAACCAAAATGCTTACGACTGTGTTCAGGTACATGGTGGTTCGGGATTTATGAAAGATTATCCTTGTGAACGTATCTATCGCGATGCTCGTATCACATCAATTTATGAGGGTACTACACAACTACAAGTTGTGGCTGCTATACGCCACGTTGGTAGCGGTACTTACTTGAATATTATTAAAGAGTACGAGGCTATTGAAGTTCCTGCTGAATTGGCAGAGATGAAGGAGAAATTAATGGCAATGACTGCTCTTTATGAGAAGAGCGTTGCAACTGTTACTGCCGATAAGGATGCTCAATATATTGATTTCCACGCTCGCCGTTTGGTTGAGATTGCTGGTCATATTATTATGGGTTATCTTTTGCTACAAGACTCTATGCGTAATGAATCATTCAAACGTTCTACTGAGAACTATATTCGCTACGGTGAGGCAGAGACTAACAAAAATGCTTCGTTCATTGAGAACTTCAAACCTGAAAGTATTGAGAACTATCTAAACAACTAACAGATTGTTTTTGATAATATTATAACAAGAGGTTGCTTTTAAAAAGCAACCTCTTGTTGTTTAATTATTTGATGTTTGTTTGATGGTAAAGATTGTATCTCTAACCCATCTTTCCTGTCAAATATACTTTTGTACGCTCATCTATTGGATTGGTAAACATTGTTTCTGTATCGCCATATTCAACCAATTCTCCCAAGTACATAAACATTGACTTTGATGATATTCGCATTGCTTGCCCCATATTATGAGTTACTATTAGGATTGTTACCTCTTTTTGAAGTTCCTGCATCAACTCCTCAATATGTGCAGTTGCTATTGGATCGAGTGCCGAAGTTGGCTCATCCATAAGTAACACATCGGGTTTCATTGCCAATGCTCGGGCTATACACAATCTTTGTTGCTGACCTCCTGAAAGGAATGTACCTTTCTTGTTTAATACATCTTTTACTTCATCCCATAGTGCAACGCTCTTTAAGCATCGTTCAACAGTTGCATCTTTCTCGGTTTTTGACAATCTTATTCCATTGAGTGAATATCCCGAGAGTACATTGTTGTAGATACTCATTGTAGGGAATGGTGCAGGACGCTGAAAAACCATTCCTACCTTACGACGCACATCGATAGGTTCCATTGATAGTATATTCTCACCATTCAATAAGATTTCTCCATCGACACGAATGTTAGGATAAAGGTTGTGCATAAGATTTACCGCACGCAAGAGTGTGGATTTACCACATCCAGATGGACCCATAATGGCTGTTATTGTATTTGGTTCAATGACTGCTGATACATATTTTACCGCCATTGTCTGCTTTGTGTATGATACACATGTCTTCTTAAACTCAAGTATAGGTTTTACTGATTCCATTTTTTTGCAAAATATTTAGCTGTAAGATTTAACGTAAGAACAAATAATAACAAGAATAGCGATGCTCCCCAAATAAGTTCCTGGAGATTAGGATCATTGAAGAACTCCCATATAAGTAATGGCACTGCTGATATTGGTTTGTCTATTGCATAGCGAACAAAAGAACATCCAAGTGCGGTAAACATAAGTGGGGCTGTCTCTCCTATTACACGCGAAATAGCCAACAAAACACCTGTAAATATTCCTCCGAATGCAGCGGGAAGTTGTACTTTCAACATTACCCTTGCCCGATTACCTCCAAGTGCCAGTCCTGCCTCTTTTAACGATGCGGGTAATATCTTTAGGGTTTCTTCGGTTGAGCGAATAATAAGCGGTAACATCATAATTATGAGTGCCACGCTTCCTGCTATTGCAGAGTAACCTTTCATTGGAACAACTACCCATATATAGACTACTATACCAATAATTACAGATGGGGTTCCTTGTAGCAAATCGGTAAGATAACTTACAAACTTAGCAAATCGGCTTTTGCTATTCTCTGCTAAAAATGCTCCGCACAGAATACCCAACGGGACTGCAACAACTGCCATTGCAAGCATAATCATTGTTCCTACAATACCATTGACAATACCTCCAGGTATGGGTTCGCCATTCTCAATAGCCTTCATTACCCTATATGCTGTTGGCGTTGGTTCTGTAAAGAAAGTCCATGAGAGTTGATCGTAGCCTCGTAGAAACACCTCTCCCAATATGGCAAATAAAGGAACGGCTGTGAGGGCTGCTAATAAACATACAACCAACTTCATTGCTTTATCCTTTGCCAAACGATTTTGAATTTTTAGTTTATCCATAGTTATGCTATTCTTGCTCGTTTAATCATTATTTTACCTATCAGATTGATAAATGCTGTTATCAGAAATAGTATTAAGCCTATGGCAATTAGTGATGAGAGTTTCAAGTCATCTGCCTCACCAAATTGATTGGCTATAATAGATGCCATAGAGTTTCCTGTTGAGGTTATTGATTCGGGAATACTATTTGTATTTCCAATAAGCATTGTTACTGTCATTGTCTCTCCTAACGCTCTACCAATAGCCAAGATATATGATGAAAATATTCTTGAACCTGCAACTGGGAAGACAACCTTTCTAATAACTTCGGCTCGTGTTGCTCCAAGACTGTAGGCTCCTTCCTTCAAGTCGTTAGGTACCATCTTGATAAATTCGGCACTTAGTGAGGCTGCGTATGGCACTATCATAATTGCCAATACCAACGACGCTGTTAGAATACCTGAACCTTGTGGTGATATATTGAGAGCCATAATAATAGGTCGTAAAGTATAGAAACCCCATAAGCCATAAATAATAGATGGAATACCTGCCAACAAATCTGTTACGGTACTCAGTATGGCTGCAATACGTGTTCCTTTGAAATACTCACCAACGAACAGTGCTACTGGCAGTGAAAAAGGGATACAAAAAATAAGTGCCAATAGGGTTGTCATTAGTGTTCCTGTAATAAATGGCAACGCACCATACTGCTCTGCACCCTCAGTATAACTCCACTCTGAAGAGGTCAGAAACTTAAAGAATCCGAAATGTTCAAACGCCTGATATGCGTCTGTGACGAGGGCGTAGATTACACCCCCGCACACAGTTGGTATTATTAGTGCTGTTGCAAATAATATAACTTTATATATTTTATCGTTCATAGTATTTTGTTATTACCATATTGCCTCACCATTAAAGGTTATACTCTTTAAATTGGTCATACTTAATTCCTTTGCTTTTACTGGTAGCGGAGCATAATGTACCTCAGAGGTTATACTTTGTGCTTCATCTGAAAGGATATATTTTAACAGATCGAGCGTTGCCTCTGCTTGTTCCTTTGTACGATCTGAATAGTTTTGTTCTTTATAGATTACTATCCATGTAAATGTTGATATTGGATATGCTCCAACTGCATCAGAATTGGTAATTGAACAACGTGTATCATTTGGTATCTCACCCGATGCCGCTGCCGAAATTGTAGTTGGTGAAGGTAATACAAATTCACCTCTTGCATTTTCAATGTGTGCATATGGAATCTTTTGTGCAAAAGCATATTCTGATCCTACATATCCAATAGTATTTTTTGTCTGTTTAATGACTCCTGCTACACCTGGATTACCCTTTGCTGCCTGTCCAGATGGGAAGTTTACAGACTTGCCTGTTCCATAGTTGCTTGCCCACTTTGGACTAACTTTTGAGAGATAATCGGTAAATACAAATGTTGTTCCTGAACCATCTGAACGAAATACTGGAATTATAGATTCATTGGGAAGTTTTACATCTTGGTTGAGAGCAACTATACGTTCGTCGTTCCACATTTTTATCTCTCCAGCAAAGATATCGGCTATAATCTCGCCCGATAGTTTTAGGTCTTCTACACCCTCAAGATTGTATGCTAATACTACTGCTCCCATACAAGTTGGTATATGAACAACTGGAGCCATATCTGCCATCTCATTATCTGAAAGGAACGCATCGCTACCTGCAAAATCTACAATCTTATCTCGTAAATTACGCACTCCTCCTCCTGAGCCAATACCTCCGTACGCTACTTGATCGCCATTTACTTGAGCAAAGTTCTCAAACACTACGTTATAGAAAGGAAGTGGGAATGTTGCTCCTGCTCCAGATAGTTCCTGTGCCTCACGTGCACCACTCTTTGTACTACTGCCACAAGCTGTAAATGCTAAAACAATGGCTAATGTTAATAAATTTTTTAAACTCTTCTTCATAATAATTTATTTTTGATTTGTTTATAATTTTTATAATCCAAAATAGCAACTTATATAACCCATATACTTATTTTCTCCTTGTGCTTTGGGTATATCCATTCTGAAGTTTGGTGCAATTTTCACGTATTTACAGGGAACTATTTCCAATCCTGCCATTACCATAGATTTATCTTCTGCGGTGTTCCAGCGGTTATTTGAGGTTAGAAGATCGTAACGAGCATATATGTTTACTAATTTATGCACCTTTGCAGTTCCATATACTGAACATCCTAACTTATTTGCACTCTTTTTGTTTCCTGAATTTTGAATCATATTGAACTCTCCTGCAAGAGAGAATTTGTCATTTTTGTAACCTACAAATGCTGCATAATTTGCTATATCGCTTTTTCCTGATTCTGATGCGTCGTTAAATCCTCCGTATAATCTAATCTTTAAATTTTCAATGGGTGTAAATGTTAAACCAAGTCCATATAGTAGTCCTTTATTTGTTTGGAATTTTTTATAGCCTTCTCCATTTACTATTATAGCATCTGCTGTGAAATAATTTGTGAATTTATATGATGCTGATATTCCTAAATCGGCACTACTTCCAAATTTATACTCATCCTGATACGATTTCATTATATAACGATATCCCCAAAACTTCTCTTGCATATTGAACTGGGTGGTTGAAATCATACCTCCGTTGATTGTAAAATTTCCTTTAGTCCAACTGATTTGTGCATTTTTTATATACGCTACATAGTTATAATCATCTATCGCAGATGGTTTTCCAAAGTCAACTACTCCTTTAATTTTTATTCCATTGTTAAAAGAGTATTCATATCCTAAATAGGTTCTGTCAAGTGCAAAACCTAATTTGGTATCGCCTCCTTTTGATTGTAGATTAAAGTTTGCAAACGCTTGTAAAATTACCTTTCCTTCGCCTTTTTTCTCTTTGCCTTTTTTTGATACCGAAGATAACGTATCAGCGTTTTGTTCTACTAATTGATTTGTGTCTCTCACTGATTGTTGTTGTGCTCTCATTGGAGTGCATAGAATGGCAAGTATTACCATCATCAACAAATTTCCTTTTAATTTCATTATCGTAATTTTTAAATTGACACTGCAAAGGTATCTTGGGGATGTTTCAGAAATGTTTCAAAATAATTAGGGTTTGATTAAATCGTAAATTCAATAAATTGTTACATTTTTATTAAATCTGATTATTAGGTGTAGAAGATTAAATAAATCTCTATAATTTTGTGGAATAATTTTATTAATAAAGAGTATGGATACAAATCGTATATTGATAGTTGATGACGAAGAGACTCTATGCGAAGTTCTGAAGTTAAATCTTGAAAATGAGGGTTATGACGTGGATATTGCTTATAGCGCAGAACAGGCCTTAACTTTCAATTTACAATCGTATTCTCTTATTCTTCTTGACATTATGATGGGAGAAATCAGTGGCATAAAAATGGCTAAAATGTTAAAAGCCGATTTAAATACTTCTGAGATTCCTATAATTTTTTGCACAGCACGAGACAGTGAATATGATATGATTATGGGGTTAAATCTTGGTGCAGATGAGTATATTGTGAAGCCTTATACTATTAGAAATGTTATTGCTCGCGTAAAGAGTGTTTTACGCAGAACATCTTCTACTAAAAATATTAGTAATAACTTTATTGAAAAAAATAACATTCTACAAGTTGAAGGATTAACTCTTGATTTGGGTTTTAAACGTTGCTTAGTAAATGGAACTGAGGTTAAACTTGCAAAAAAAGAGTTTGAATTATTGGTTTATTTAATACGCCACAGAGGTGAGATTTGCTCTCGAGAGCAGATTTTAAGTAGAGTTTGGAGTGATGAGGTGATAGTGCTTGACCGCACTATTGATGTGAACATTACTCGACTACGCTCAAAGATTGGTGAATATGGCTCTTATATAGTTACTCGTTCTGGTTTTGGTTATGGCTTCCGCTACTAAATTATCTTTTCATAAACAACTCTTTTTGCAACTCATTGTTTTTTCGTGGGTTATGGTGGTATGCTTTATTGGCTATCAATATATAAGAGAAAAGGAGTATAAGTCAGAGTTCCTGAATGCTCAACTGCAACAATACAACAGACATCTTTTAGTTGCTATTGAAGAGGGCGAAGATTACAATGAATATATAAATAGTCACGAAAAACCTTTTAACGATCTTAGAATAACTCTTATAACCAAGTCTGGTGCAGTAATATACGACAATACAATTTCTACCGACTCTCTTGATAATCATATTAACAGACCTGAGATTTCTGATGCTTTACATAAAGGCTCAGGCTACCATATAGGACGACAATCAACAAGTGATGGTAGAGAATATTTCTACTCTGCCACATATGGCGAAAGAGTTATCGTTCGTACGGCTATACCCTATTCTAACACCCTACAGGACTTATTGGCTACGGATTGGTCGTTTTTGGTTGTTATGATTTCTATTGCATTATTAATGAGTGTTATAGCATATTTCTCTACTCGCAAACTCGGTAAAGATATTGAGCGTGTGAATAGGTACGAGGCAGAACAAGAGAGTATTCGCATTAAACGACAACTTACTAATAATATCAATCACGAATTGAAAACGCCTGTGGCTTCGATACAGGTTTGCCTTGAAACCTTACTCTCGGGAATTAGTTTAAGTGATGAAAAAAGACAGGAGTTAATAGGTAGATGCTACTCCAATAATGTGCGTCTTCGCAGACTACTTGATGATGTCTCTCTTATTACACGAATGGAGGACGGAAGTGCTTTTATTAATAAAGAGACTATCATTATTAATGATATTATAAATGAAATTGGCAAGGAGTTGGATATTATACCTGATGAAGATGCTATAACTCTTCATTCTAATTTCAATAGCGAGGTTCGTATTAATGGAAATCTTTCTCTTATTGGCTCTATTTTCCGTAACTTGACCGAAAATGCTATTGCTTATTCAGAAGGTAAAAATATCTATATATCATTGATTGAGAACAATGATAGAATGTGCCTTATTAGATTTGAGGATGATGGCAAGGGTGTTAATGATGAAGAACTCCCTCATCTGTTTGAACGATTCTATCGTGTTGATAAAGGTAGATCTCGTAAGAAGGGTGGCACTGGTCTGGGACTTGCGATAGTTAAACACGCCGTTCAGTTTCATGGAGGAAGAATTAGTGTTTGCAATAGACCTAATGGAGGGTTGAGATTTGATTTCTCTTTATGTAAATAAAACAACGTGTAAGAACCCGCTCATATATTATTTGCAGTACACTGATAAAATACTTCCGCTCGCTGTAAAATATTAATTCTTGCTTTGTATTTTGCTCGCTTAATCGTATTTTTGCAGTAGAAACTACTGCGAAAATACTACCGCTCACTGTAAAATATTAAAGCACACTTTATATTTTGCTCGCTTAATCGTATTTTTGTAAAGTGATTAAATATTATCAAATAATTACAAAAAATTATGATTGAATATCTTAAAGGCAAGATTACCGAAATCACCCCTGCTAATGCTGTTATTGAATGCTATGGCGTGGGATATGATGTTAATATTTCGCTCACTTCATACTCCCTTCTAAAAGAGGGCGAAGAGTGTAAAATATATATTTATGAGGCTATTAGAGAGGATGCTCATCTGCTATATGGTTTTGTAAAAAAACAAGAGAGAGAGTTGTTTATTTTACTAATCTCTGTATCGGGTGTTGGTCCTAATACTGCTCGTATAATTTTATCGTCTTTTACCCCCTCTGAATTGGAAAACGTAATTGCCTCTGGTAATGTTGGTTTGCTAAAAAATGTAAAAGGTATTGGCACAAAAACTGCAGAAAGAATAATTGTTGACCTTAAAGATAAAATAAAAGTGGGTGATTCTACGTTTATTATAGGTACGCGTGAAGAACAAGAGGTTCAAGAGGAGACTATTGCCGCTTTGGTTATGTTGGGATACCCTCAACCTGCCGCAAAAAAAGTGGTACAGAAGATCTCAAAAGAGAACCCTGCCTACAAAGTGGAAGAACTTATCAAGGCGGCTCTAAAAGCCTTATAAACAAACCGTTCCACTTTTGTAGAAGATAACAAAAGAGGTGCGGTTATAATGAAAAAGATTCGATTACTGATTATATTCACAATATTGGCAATAAGCGGAATAGGATGCTATTCTGCTTTTGCTGCATATAATCAAGTTAACGAACTTCAAGATGTTATTTCGACCGATACTATATCGGTAAACCCCTCACCCCAGCCTCAAAAACATGAAAAGCCAAGATTTTCTGTTAAAAAAACTACTATTGAGGAGTACAAAGATTTAGAGACTATTGCTCCTGCCGACTTGAAAACTCCAGATAATGTTAAATCGGAGATTGAGTATGACCCAACGACTGGGTGTTATATTATGAAAACTCGTGTTGCTGATATGGAGATTTCTACTCCTATGATGCTTACTGCTAAAGAGTATGGCGACTACTCTTTGAGGAAATCGATGCAGGCATACTACCACGAGAAGAATAACGAGAATATCAAAGGGGGTAAGAAGAAGTTTGATATCTTTGATATGCAGTTTAATCTTGGTCCTCTGGATAAGGTGTTTGGACCTGGTGGTGTGAGAATTACTACTCAAGGTTCGGCTGAACTGAAGATGGCTATCAAAACAAACAAAACTGACAACCCTGCCCTTTCAATGGAGGCAAGAAAAAAGACCTATTTTGACTTTGATGAGAAGATTCAGGCTAACATTAAGGCTTCGGTTGGTAATAAGTTAAACTTTTCAATGAACTATAATACCGATGCTACTTTTAGTTTTGACTCTCAAAAACTTAACCTGAAATATGAGGGTGAAGAGGATCAAATAATTAAGAGTATTGAGGCTGGTAACGTTAGTATGACTACTAACTCTTCGCTTATTCAAGGCGGAACTTCGTTGTTTGGTATTAAAACTCAACTTAAATTTGGTAAACTTACTTTAACTGCTTTGGCTTCGCAACAGGAGGCTGAATCAAAACAGGTTAACTCTAAAAATGGTGCTCAACTTACTGAGTTTACGTTGGGCGTTGATAAGTATGATGAGAACAGACACTTCTTCCTTGCTCACAACTTCAGAGACAACTATGAGACAAGTGTTGCCAAACTTCCTTTTATCTCTTCAGGTGTTACTATAAACCGTATTGAGGTGTGGGTTACTAACAAGAAAGGAAGTTACGGTAATACCCGAAACCTTATTGCTTTTGCGGATTTAGGAGAAGAGAAACAAGAACATATATCAAACTCGCACTGGCAAGCATCGGGCTACGCTAATCCTGCGAATGACGCTAATACGCTTTATAAGGAGATTGTGAATTCTTATCCTGATGCTCGTAACATTTCGCTTGTTGGTCAGGTTCTTGCTCCGCTTGAGGGTTATGGTATTAGCGGTGGTAAGGATTATGTTAAGATTGAGAGTGCAAGACGCCTTGAAGCGAGTGAGTACTCTATTAATAATCAATTGGGATATATATCGCTTAATCAACGTATTAACGCCGATGAGGTTATTGCTGTTGCTTATGAATATACTAAAAACGGAGAGGTGTTCCAAGTGGGTGAGTTTGCTGCAGATATTAGTGATGCCTCTTCGAGTTTGATTGTTAAGATGCTTAAATCGACTACCGTTATGACTTCGGAACCGATTTGGGATTTGATGATGAAAAACATCTACTCTCTTGAGGCATATCAAATTCAGAAAGACAAGTTTAAGTTACAGATATATTTCCGTAACGATACTTCAGGTACTCAGGTAACTTATATGAGTTTGGGTGATATTAAGGGTAAACAACTTATTAAAGTAATGAACCTTGACAGGTTAGACTCTAAAGAGGAACCAAACCCTGATGGTGTGTTTGACTATGTTGAGGGTTATACAGTTACTTCGAACAAAGGTAGAATAATATTCCCTGTTCTTGAACCTTTTGGTTCGCACCTAAAAAAGATGATTGGTGGCTCTGTTCCCGATGTTGATAAGTATATATATCAAGAACTTTATGACTCTACACAAACTGTTGCCCGTCAGTTTACTGATAAAAACAAGTTTACTCTTCAAGGAGAATACAAGGCATCTTCGGGCAATACTATTCAACTTAACTCAATGAACGTTGCAAGGGGTTCGGTTAAGGTTACTGCTGGTGGTGTTACTCTTGTTGAGAACGTTGACTATACTGTTGATTATACAATGGGTACTGTTACCATTATTAATCAAAGTTATGCCGACGCTGGTAATATTAAGGTTTCTCTTGAGAGCCAGGAGATGTTTAATATGCAGCGAAAGACTCTTGTTGGTCTTGACCTTAACTACGACTTTACAAAAAACTTTAGAGTTGGAGCCACTATTATGCACATGGGAGAAAAGGCTTTGACCGAAAAACTTACTGTTGGTAACGAGGTTATAAATAATACTATTTGGGGTGTTAATACATCATATACGACCGAGTTTCAATGGCTTACAAATTTGTTTAATAAAATACCTACGGTAAATGCTACTGCTCCTTCGAAACTTACTATTAATGCGGAGTTTGCACAACTAATACCTTCGACCAAACAATCGAAAGCGGTTTCTTATATTGATGATTTTGAGTACTCTCAATCACAAAATGATATCAGATTACCTTATGCATGGAACCTGGCTTCTACGCCTTCGATGTTCTCAGAGTCTAAATTGACTAACGATGTTGCTTATGGTAAAAACAGGGCTTTGTTTGCTTGGTATTATATTGACAGATTGTTTACTCAAAAGAACTCTAACTTAACTCCTGTTCATATAAAGAATGACCTTGAACAACTTTCGAACCACTACGTCAGAGAGGTGCAATCTTCTGAGGTGTTCCCTAATAGGGAATTAAGTTATGGAGAATCTTCTTTGCTTCAAGTATTGAACTTATCGTTCTACCCAACAGAGCGTGGTCCCTACAATTTGGATGCTTCTAATATTAATCCTAATGGTTCACTACAAAATCCTGAGATGCGTTGGGGTGGTATTATGCGTAAGATGGACAACACCGATTTTGAGTCAGCGAATATTGAATACTTACAATTCTGGATGCTCGATCCTTTTATCTACGATAAAGACAACGGTGGTTATCTTTACTTTAACTTTGGTGAAATTTCGGAGGATATTCTTAAAGATGGTAAAAAGTCGTTTGAGAATGGTTTGCCAACAGACGGAAACAACGATATGGTTGAAAACACTGTTTGGGGTAAGGTCTCTCGACAACAATCGGTTACCTATGCTTTTGATAACAACTCTGAAGCAAGAGCAAGACAAGATGTTGGTTTAGATGGATTATCTACTGAAGAGGAACAAAATTTTGGTGAATACAAAAACTACGTTAATAGACTTAGACAGGTTCTCTCGCAAGAGACTCAACAAAGATATGCTTACAACCAATTCTCTCCTTTTAACGACCCTGCTGGTGATAATTATCATTTTTACAGAGGTACTGATTACGACGATAACGAATATTCTATATTGGAACGATACAAAAGGTATAATGGTACTGAGGGTAACTCAAACTCTCCTGATGAGGCTGAGGATTCGGAGTATCAATCTTCTAAAAGTGTTCCCGATGTTGAAGATATTAACCAAGACAATACTCTTGATGAGTATGAGAGATATTACCAATATGGTATAAAGATTACTCCAGAAGACCTTGTGGTTGGAAGAAACTATATTACTGCTGAGCAAGAGAGTGCTGTTACTCTTCGTAACGGAGAGAGTACTACTGTTAAATGGTATCAGTTTAAAATTCCTTTGAAAGAGGTTACTGGTGATGGTAGCCACATGCCTCGCGAAACGGTTGGTTCTATTCAAGACTTTAAGACTATCCGCTTTGCCCGTTTGTTTATGACTGGGTTCAAAAAGGAGATTCACCTCCGCCTTGCTTCGCTGGAACTTGTAAGAGGCGACTGGCGTAGTTATAATTTGAGACTTCATAATGATGACAAGAGTGGTGGTACTACTCTGCCTGCTGAGGGAGATTTGGATGTTTCTGTGGTAAACATAGAGGAGAATGCTGGTCAAAAGCCTGTAAACTATGTTCTTCCTCCTGGTGTTACTCGTATCATATCGCCTGACCAATCGCAAATTACCCAACTTAATGAGCAATCAATTTCACTGAAAGTTACTAACCTACCTTCAAAAAATGCTCGTGCTATTTATAAGACTTCGGGATTGGATGTTAGAAACTATGAGAGATTGCAAATGTTTGTTCACGCCGAAAAACTTATTGATGATAAAACAAATTTGAAGGATGGTGAGATTTCGGTATTTATCAGGGTTGGTTCTGATATTCGTTCGAACTATTATGAGTATGAAGTCCCTCTTAAACTTACTCCCGAAGGTAACTATAACACATACAACACTAACGACCAGGAGGCTGTCTGGCCTGAGAGCAATATGATTGACTTTCCATTGGCTTTGCTTACTGAGGCTAAAAAACAACGTAACAGTGCTAAATCAAGAGGCGAAACAGGTGTTTCATTTGGTAATCCATACTCAATATATGACCCAGAGAAGAAGACTAACCGCGTTACTGTTGTTGGTAATCCATCAATATCAAATATGGAGTCGGTGGTTATAGGTATTAGAAATAACTCTGCTACTACTAAAGATGTTATTGTTTGGGTTAACGAGTTACGCCTTTCAGGTTTTAAACAAGATGGCGGTTGGGGATTCAAGGCTGATGCCAATCTTAATATCTCGGACCTTGCTACTATTGCTGGTGGTACACATATTGAGACTGCTGGTTTTGGTGGTGTTGACCAAACTCTTAATGAGAGAAGATTGGAAGATTACTATCAATACAACTTCTCGTTTGTTGTTGATGCTGGTAGATTCCTTCCTGAAAAGGCTAAACTTAAAGCTCCTCTATATTACTCATACTTTGAGGAGAGAAATATGCCTAAATATAACCCTTTGGATGAGGATGTTTTAATGAAAGATGCGTTGGAGGCTTGTGCTACAGAGACTGAGAGAGACTCAATTAAAAACATTGTTCTGGACAGGTCTCGCTCTCGCAGTTTTAGTCTTACTGGATTTAAATTTGATATTCAAAGTAAAAATCCTATGCCTTGGGATCCTGCAAACTTAACTATGAGTTATTCATGTAATAAACAAGATAATCAATCTATTACAAGTACTTTTGAAAACTCAAGAGACCGCAGGTTTAATCTAAATTACGCATACACTCCTTTTGTTAAACCATGGAAACCTTTTGAGAAACTTAAAGGTAAATCAAAGCATCTTGATACATTCAAAGAGATGGCTATTAATTATGTTCCTAACTCTATTACATTCTCAACAAATATTTCGCGTTTGTACAATGAACAACAGGAGCGTAATATTGAAAATGATGTTACCGCCCAAATTCCAGTGTCAGTAAATAAAAACTTCTATTGGGACAGGCAATTCTCTATTCAGTGGAATATTCTTCGTTGTACAAATCTTTCGTTCTCTTCAATGACTAATGCTCATATTGATGAACCTTCGGGAGTGGTTAACAAAACTCTATTCCCAGATGAGTTTAAGGCTTGGAAAGATACTGTTACCGAGAGTATTTTAAAACTTGGTACTCCCTGGAAATATAACCAGTCGTTTAACGCTTCGGTTACTCTTCCTCTTTCAAAGAGTCCTATTTTAGATTGGATTAACCTACAAGGTTCGTATGCTGCTACATATACTTGGGATAGGGGTGCTTTTATTGATGAGAATACTGTTATTGGTAATACTATCAGTAATAATGCTCAACTTGCTGTTACTGGTAAATTCAACTTTGAGACTCTCTATAACAAATCGAAATATTTGAAAGAGGTTAATCGTAAATTCTCAAGTTCTTCGAAAGGTTCAAGAGGTAGTTCAAAGAAGAAGAGTAGTTCAAAATCATCGGCAACCGCCAAGAAAAGTGCTAATAAAAATAGTTTTGAACAGAAGGTTGTATTATCAAAAGATAGCGGTGTTGTTGTTCAGCACAACTTAGATACAAAGAAATTGCGTATTGTAGGACGTACTAACGAGGGTAAACTTTATTCTTTAAAATATAAGACTATTAACAAAAACAGCATTAGAATAACTAATTTGGATTCTATTGATGTTACTGTTAAGATTAGCAGAACTGTTCCTGCTACAAACAAAGAGGATAGCAAATTGTACAAGACTGGTGAATATCTTGCTCGTTTTGCTATGATGTTGCGTAATGTTAATGTTCAATATAAGCATACAAGTTCTATGACTTTGCCTTCGTTTACTCCTGGCGTGTCGGATATATTAGGACAAAATACTGCTACAAGTTCATTGTCTCCTGGTCTTGATTTTGCTTTTGGTATGCCTGGAGAGGGTTATATTGACAAGGCTATTGATAAGGGTTGGTTAATTACGAATAACTCTTCGTTGGTATCTCCTGCTATTGCTATGATTTCGAAAGATTTGATGGTTGATGCAACTGTTGAACCTATCAAGGGTCTTAAAATTACTCTTACTGCTACTTACTCAAAGAGCAACAATAACCAAATTCAGTTTATGTTTGACGGAAGACCTACATCTCGCGGTGGTAACTTCTCGATGACTACTGTTGGTATGCAAGGTATATTCAAAAGTATGAATGCTGATAAAGGTTATCAGTCTGATAACTTTGATAACTTCCTTGCTTATAGAGATATTGTTGCTGGTAGAATTGAGAACGCTTATAAGGGTGTTAAGTATCCTTCGGCTAAGTTTATTAATGATAAGATGCTTAACGGAAAACCTTATAATGCTAAGAATGGTGGAGTTAAAAAGAGTTCTTCTGATGTTATGATTCCTGCATTTATTGCGGCATATACTGGAAGGGATGCCTCTTCTATTGAACTTACTGCGTTCCCAAGTATGAAGCGTATTCTTCCTAACTGGCGTGTTACATACGATGGTTTGAGTAAACTCAAAAAGATGAAAGAACACTTTAAGAACTTTACTTTCTCTCACGCTTATAGTTGCGTTTATAGCGTGGGCTCGTTTACTTCGTTCTTAAATTGGGCTGATGCTGGTGATGGTTATGGTTTTGTGAAGGATGAACAGACTGGTGCCCCTCTTCCCTCTTCGCCATACGATATTGGCTCGGTTGTTTTAACAGAAAGTTTCAACCCTCTTTTGGGTATTGATATGACTTTGAGAAATAGTGTTTCTATCAGGTCGTCATACAAAGATAGCAGAACGGTTACTCTTAATCCATCTTCAGGACAGATTGTAGAGTCCTCTTCAAGAGAACTTTCTATTGGTGCTGGTTATACTTTCGTAAACTTTAAGTTTGGAAAGGGAAATTCCCGTAATACTGGAGGTTTCAGTAGCGATCTTAAACTTCAAGCGGATATTTCGTACAGAACTTCTACTGCTTTAATTCGTAAGATTGAGGAGTATCTAACACAAGCAACATCGGGTGCTAAAACGTTCTCTATTAAGATTTCTGCAAATTATGCTGTCAGCCGAATGCTCACTCTTAAGGCATTCTATGATCACCAAATAAATACTCCGCTAATCTCTTCTACGGCGTACCCAACAACTGATATTAGTTATGGTATTGCTGTTCAATTGAACTTATCAAGAAGGGAGTAGTATTCAGGCATCTGTCGTTAAAAGACAAACATTCGCTTGTTATATCAATATTTTACTTTTCATCTGGCCAGGGACAGAGTTCTCCTGTACTCTTGAATGAAGGACGTTGTGCGTTGTATTTTCGGAGTTCTTCAGATAGATATTTACTTAATCTCTTTGTTTTTAGTGGATGTGTCTTGGCCAAATTTTTAGATTCTGATATATCGGTACGTATATTATATAACTCTTTTGTGCCATCCTCATACCAATATATAAGTTTGTAATCTCCTCTTCGGATTGTACATGTGGGACCTATTCCTACTTCACGATTATTGCCAGAAATCCAATTGTTGGGCATATTCCATATAAGTGAACGGCGTTTGTTTTTTGTTTTCTTGTCCTTTAACAACGGGATAAAACTTATTCCGTCTATATTTTGTATGGTATTATAATCCTTTATGTTTGCCATCTCTAATATAGAGGGGAAGAAATCTTCTATTATTACACTCTCTTCAATGGTAGTATTAGGTTTTGTTACTCCATTCCAATAGATAATCATTGGCTCTCTTATTCCTCCCTCATACGCCGAACCCTTTCCTGACCGCAAAGGTTTATTTTGGGTATGGAATGGTGGTGTTCTGCCTTGTAGAGAGTATCCTCCATTATCAGACATAAACAATATTATTGTATTATCTATCTCTCCTTTATCGATAAGATAGTGCATAATATCTCCTAAACTTTTATCTACTCCTTCGACCATTGTTGCATACGCTGCTTCGGGGTAGGATAATCCTTGTTGCAGATATTTCTCTAAAAAACGGTTATCGGCTTGTATTGGAATATGTACGGCATAGTGCGACATATATAGAAAGAATGGATTCTCCTTCTCAATAACTTTATCTAATGCTTTTAGTGCCTCTTGGGTTAGGGCTTCGGTTATGAATATATCTTTATCCCAATACTCTTCCATTCCTGGTATGGCAAAACCACTTATTGGCTCTCCATTGACATTATGACCAAATCTCTCTTGTCCTAAATACGATGCCAGTCCTCCTGCTGCATGCCCTGCAATGTTAATATCAAATCCATAATTTTGTGGATTTGCAGAGGGTGTATCTGTTGCTCCAAAATGTGCCTTACCACAATGTATGGTAGTGTATCCGTTTTGAGACAGAAGTTGTACAAATGATGTTGCGGGAAAACTATTGGCAATACCAGATTGGGGCTGTATTCCGTTTATGTTCCATTGGGGCATATTTAATTGTGGATGCTCTTCATCTGTTGGGATATCTTTTTTGTGTGTCCAATTTGTAACTCGGTGACGAGAGGCGTTTACTCCTGTAAGAAGCGAACATCGCGAAGGTGAACTGACACTTGAAGCATAGGCTTGTGTAAATTTAGTCCCCATCTCAGCCAAACGTTCCATATTTGGCGTATGATAACGTTCATTTAAAGGTGTTGTGTGAGAATAGAATGGTAATGAAGTATCTTGCCAACCCATATCATCTACCAAAAATAGAATGATATTTGGTTGTGTCTCTTCTGCTTCTACAGTTCCACATAGAAGTGATAAAAAGGTTATAGTTCCTATTCCTTTACGAAACTTCATTTATCGGTTTTTTTATCCTCTTTTTTAAGTACGTAGCGGCGATAATATGATATACAAAGAGAGGTTAAGGGTAGTGCTATTATCAATCCTACAAAACCTAATAGGGCTCCCCATATTGAGAGGGAGAGTAGTATGATTGCAGGGTTTAGTCCTACTGCCTTTCCCATTATCTTTGGAACAAGAAACATATCTTGTATTACTTGCACTACAATAAATACTACTAATACCCACATAAACAACCACCAGAATGGTTCGCCTGTTTGTGCTGATTGTAACATTGTCAGTATTATGGCAGGTACAAATCCTATTGTCTGCAAATATGGTACTATGTTGAGCATTCCTATGAATAGGCCCAAAAGGATTGCAAGAGGTAATCCTATTATAGAGAAACCTAATGCAAAGAGTATTCCTACACAGAAGGCAACTGTTGCTTGTCCTCTGAAATAGGTATTCATACTTGTCTCTACGTCATCAATTATTGATATTGTTGTTGCCTTGTATTTCTCGGGTATCATTGTGCGAAATCCCTCCTGTATCTCTTTATAGTCTAATAGTATAAATATCAGGTACAACACAATTATAAATAGTCCGAATAGAGTCATTACCAATGAGGTTGTTCCTGATAATATTGATATTCCGCCTGAAAATAGTCCACTCAATACAGATTTGAGATTTTCAAATGTTGCTATTTGTGATATGTTCTCCCAATTAATTTGCGATACAATATAGTCTCTCCATGATTCGGGGAGTATTGATATTGTTTTTATTGAGTGTGCATAGTTGACAATTAAATCTTTTGTCATATTTACCTCCTCAATTATTAAAGGGAATATAGCAGTTAAAATTAACACTACTGCCAAAAGTAAGGATAGCAGGGTTACTGCAATGGACAATACTCTGTTTTTTAGTTTACACTTTACTTGAAAGAAATTTACTAACGGATGTGTTAGGTATGCCATTAACCATGCAATCAGGAATGGCAACAACACTCCTTTTAGTATATCTAATAGATAGAATACTCCTACGATGGATGCTATTATTATAACTATTCTGACTACTCTGTCGAATGTGTAAGGACGTCTCTCTTCCATAATATTTTTCTTTTATTTTGCGAAGGTAGTTTTTTAATTTCATTTTTTAAAATATAAATAACTACCTTTGTACTTTAAGGCTGATTTTTATGAAACATTTAATTACATATTTTGTTCTTTTTGCCTTTTGTGTTGTTGCTATATCTCAAAATACTCTTGACAACTCTTTAGTTGGTTACTCTATTGTTGACGTTAAAAACAATAGGGTTGTTGCTGAAAAGAATGGGGATATGGCTCTTGTTCCTGCTTCGGTTACTAAACTTGTTCCTACTGCTACTGTTTTGAATGTTATTCCTGCTCAAAAGAGGTTTGAGACAACCATTGATTATAATGGTAATATAATTAATGGTACGTTGTATGGTAATCTTATTATTAGGGGGTGTGGCGATCCTACTTTGGGCTCTTCTTATATTGATAGTTCTAAAGAGAAGGTGTTCGAGGATATTGTTGCTTTGCTTGAACGTAATGGTATTACAAGTTTTTGTGGTGAGATTGTTTGTGATAATTCTCTATTTCCGTACAATGGTGAACGTGGTGCATGGTTGGCTGAGGATTTGGGTAACTACTTTGCTGCTGAGAGTTATGGTTTTAATTTTATTGACAACTTATATTCTCTATTTATAAATAGTGGTAGTGAGGGTAGTAATGCCGACATTGTGAGGTGTGTTCCTCAGATGCCTGAACTTGAATTTATTAATCGTTTAGAGGTTAAGGGCAAGGGTAAGGACAGTGCTTATATTGCTGGTATGGATTTTTGTAATATAAGAGTATTGAACGGAAGGGTGCCTTGCAATGTCAACAACTACAAATTGAAAGGTTCTATACCCTCTCCTGCTGATGTTTTTGAGAGAGAATTTCGTAATTATCTTATTTTGAAAGGTAAATGGATTGAGAGCGATAAACCTGTTTCTCTTAACAACAGGAATATTGCATTAGGCGTTATATACTCTCCTATATTACAAGAAATTGTAAGAATTACTAATCACAAAAGTAATAATCTTTATGCTGAGACTTTATTGAAATGGTGTGGCTTGATTAGAGGTGGTTGTGCTACTACCGAGAAGGGTATTAATGCTATTATAAGTTATTGGAGTGATTTGGGTATTGATATGAGTGGTTGCTCATTGTTTGATGGTAGTGGCCTTTCGCCCAAGAATAGAATTTCGCCTAATTGTTTATCAAATATTCTCTGTTCTGTTGCATATAACGATAGTTTTATAAACTCACTACCCAAAGTGGGGCTTGAGGGTACTGTAAGGAACTTTATGAAGGAGTCGCCCATTGCCAAGTATCTTTCCCTTAAAACAGGAAGTATGCAGGGGGTGCAATGTTATGCAGGATATTACAATGATGGTAAAAGATTGTTCTCTATTGTTGTTATGGTAAACAACTTTAAGGGTAGCCGCAAAGATATTCAAAACGAAATTGGTAAACTTATTGAGAAATTAATTAATAATAATTGATATGGATTATAAGATTGAACTTACTGAACTTGAGGATAGAGTGCTTAAGGCTCTTATAAATAGAACTCTTACTCCTGATAGTGCTAACAATGAGGAGTATGATGCTATCTTCAGCATTGTAAATAAGGCTGGTAGATTGATGATGGAGTTAAATGTTGCCGATGAGGTTGGCGATAATGTTATTGGGTGGTTTTACAATATGTATGTGAAACAGAAGTAGTTCGTTGTTAAATTAGGAATAAGGAGTTAGGAATTAGAAATGCTTTGTTAATTTCTAATTCCTAATTATGGTGAAACCACAAACTAATTTCTAATTACTCATATCGGATTGCTTCGATTGGATCAAGGTTTGCTGCTTTCTTGGCTGGATACCATCCAAAGAATATTCCTGTTACCGTACATACTGCAAATGATAATAATACACTCCAGGGTTGTATGAAAACAGGCCAATTTGCCACATATTTTATCAGTAATGATATTCCGCATCCAAACAATACTCCTATTATTCCTCCTGTGATACTGATTAGTATTGCTTCTATTAAGAATTGAGAGAGTATATCTACTCCTCTTGCTCCTACCGACATTCGCAATCCTATCTCCTTTGTACGTTCGGTTACTGATACGTACATTATGTTCATAATTCCAATACCACCTACAATAAGAGATATTCCTGCTATACATGCAAGAAGGGTTGTCATTAGGGTAGTGGTGGTGTTGAGCATTGAACTTATCTCTTCTTGTGTTCGAATGGTAAAGTCATCTTCCTGCCACT
>JAFQBL010000028.1 GCA_017416695.1 Bacteroidales bacterium
AAGTTTTTTCGACAATTTCTAATGCTTTAAAGTAATATTCCAATGCATTGTCATATTCTCCTTGATTATCGTAAACCACTCCAATATTATTGTAATAGGTTGCGGTATATGGATGATCTTTACCTAAAACTTTTTCTCTAATTTCTAATGCTTTAAAGTAATATTCTAATGCTTTATTATATTTTCCTTGATTTTTGTAAACCAATCCAATATTATTGTAAGATGATGCGGTATTGGGGTGTTCTTTGCCTAAAGTTTTTTCGACAATTTCTAATGCTTTAAAGTAATATTCCAATGCATTGTCATATTCTCCTTGATTATCGTAAACCACTCCAATATTATTGTAAGATATTGCGGTTGAGGAATGTTCTTTTCCTAAAACATTTTCTTTTATTTCTAATGCCTTTAAATAATATTCTAATGCTTTATCGTATTCTCCTTGATTATTGTAAACCAACCCAATATTATTGTAAGAAGTTGCAGTATCTGGGTGTTCTTTGCCTAAAGTTTTTTCTCTTATCTCTAATGCTTTAAAGTAATATTCCAATGCTTTGTCGTATTCTCCTTGATTATAGTAAACCGCTCCAATATTATTGTAAGATAATGCGGTATCGGGGTGTTCTTTGCCTAAAGTTTTTTCTCTTATCTCTAATGCTTTAAAATAAAACTCTAATGCTTTATTATATTTTCCTTGATTACTGTAATCTCCTCCAATATTGTTGTAAGAAGTTGCGGTGTCGGGGTGTTCTTTGCCTAAAGTTTTTTCTCTTATCTCTAATGCTTTAAAATAAAACTCTAATGCTTTATTGTATTCTCCTCGCTCATCGTAAACCAACCCAATATTATTGTAATCGGTTGCGGTTGAGGGATGATCTTTGCCTAAAACTTTTTCATCAATTTCTAACGCTTTAAAGAAGTATTCTAATGCTTCTCCGTATTTTCCTTGTTTATCGTAAATAAAACCAATATTATTGTAAGAAGTTGCAGTTGAGGAATGTTCTATTCCTAAAACTTTTTCATCTATTTCTAATGCTTTAAAATAAAACTCTAACGCTTTATCATATTCTCCTTGATGGCTATAAATAAAACCAATATTATTGAAGGAATTTGCAGTATCTGGATGTTCTTCCCCTAAAATCATTTTTAGGATTTTTAATGCTTCTAAGTATAACTTCAAAGCCCTATCGTAATGAGCGTATGTATTTAAGAATCCAGCATATTTAGATAAAATATAAGCATATTTCTCTCCCTTATACTCAATCTCTTTTGCCATTTCAACTGCTTGAGAGTAGAGTTTGTCAACTTTATTAATGCGTTCCTCAATATCAATAGAGAGGTCAGCCATTGTTGTGTCAACCTTAAGCAAAATCTCCTCAATAGATTTTATAACTTTCTCTCGTTTCTGTTCTAACAACTCTTTGCTCTGCTTATACTCTTTGAGTGCAATTTCAGCGTCTCGCTCAGCCTCTTCAAGAATAGTGTTTGCTCGGCGAACATCACCCTCGTTAAAGGCATCCATTGCTCTACGCATACGATCGGTAATCTGCTCGTTTTGTAGTTGAGTAATACGCTTTGCCGTTGCAAACAGATTGTTTTGATACTCTGCAAAACTATCTTTTAGAGCATTGTATTCGTTTAAGAGTTCCTGTAACTCATCTTTAAGTTCTTCATCATCGGGGTATTTATCAACTCTCAAACGTTTTTTCTCAATCTTTTCTGGAAGTTCAGCAAGACGTTTGTGCATCTTTTGAAAATCCTCGTTAAGAGCAGCAAAAGGTAAGTTCTCCATCTTGGCAATTTGCAAATTATCAAGCATAACATTGCCATTCTCAACCTTAAGTGCCTCTTGGTTAGTTGTCTCAACCAACTGAAGTTGCATAACAAATTGTAGTTGCATAGAGTCTTCGTTTGCATATCTGCTCCAGTAGTGGCCCATCTCATTAATAAGCCTCTCTTTAAACTCCGTCAACTCCTTGCTCTCACTCTCTCCCTCGTTAATATCCTTGCAATAGACGTATGCTTTAGGTAAAGATTTTTTCTTAAACTCCTCTTTGGCAACATCAAACTCCTCAATAACAAATTTACCTGCCTCTTTCTGAAATAAGGCAAGGAACATATCACTTGCACGTACCTCCTCATTATCGGCAACATCAAAATCATCACCGTCAATAAGTTCAAGAGATACACCTCTCTTCTCGTATGTCTTATTTAGTTTACGAATAAGGTTTATAAATGCTATGCGGTCACTCTCCAACTCCTCTGAAGATGCCAAAAAAATCTTTATCGTTTTCATTATGTTATGGTTTACTTTCTCTAATCAATTATAATACTACACTTTTGCAATACGTTTTCCTGCAAAGGTTACAATGCCATCATCATTGGTCTTTAAAATATCATCCTCTATTGTGGTTACTGATTGCTCTTTTATATATTGTAGTAGTTGCTCTGTAAATTGTAGTTTAAAACTCTCTTTGTTTGCATAACTCCTGCATGTGAAACCTAAGTCTGTAACCCTCTGCTTAAACTCTTTCAACTCCTCGCTCTCAACTTCGCCCTCTTTAATATCTTTGCAATATACCTCTATATGTGGCAAAGCCTTTTTCTTGAACTCTTCGTATGCAACATCAAACTCCTCAATTGTAAACCTTCCTGCCTTTTGGTGGAAGAGAGCAATAAATATATCGCTTTTACGTACTTTGTCGTTATACTCATCTTGTTTGCGGCGATTGTTATATGCTGCATCTAAATCTTCCCACTCATAAAGTTTAATACGTACCTCTTTTTCTTTGAAGTACATATCCAATTTGTAGATTAATGCACCAAATGCTATACGGTCATCATTTAACTCCTCTGAAGATGCCAAAAAAATCCTTATTGTTTTCATCTCTTGTTTGTGTGTTGCACTACTACTGAAAAGAGTATTCTATTATTTTGTAAAAATATCTCTATTCTCGCATATTTACAAATCTTTTCTATCCTAAATATTAATTTTGCGATATGAGAAAATATTAATTCATTTCTTTTGTTGATAAGAATTATAAATGTTATATTTGCGAATATAATGCTTAATTAGTAGAGAGTAATTAGTTTTATTTTATATTACTCCGATTAGGCTAACAATTAACAACTGAAATTATGATAGTTTGTGCAATTGAAGATTTAGAGAGGTATGTTTCGTTAAACAAAAACTTTGCAAAGGTTGTGGAGTTTTTGAAAAGCAACGATATAGGGAGTTTGCCACTTGGTAGAAACGATGTGGACGGCGATGAGGTATTTATATCAATGCAGGAGTTTGAGGGTAAAACTCGCGATGTTGCAAAACTCGAAACTCACATAAAGTACATTGATATTCAACTACCATTCTCAACTACCGAGAGTTTGGGCTGGAGAAGCGTGGATAATCTTACCGCTCCTTCGCAACCATATAACGAGGCAGATGATATTGCTTTCTTTGATGATGAGGCAACTTCGTATATTACGCTTAGCCCAGGCGAGTGCGTGGTGTTCTTCCCCGAAGATGCTCACGCTCCAGGTATTGCACAGGGAGTGCTTCGTAAGGCAGTTATAAAAGTGAAAATATAAACCAATAACATATAGCGTTATGGAACTCGACATAGTAAAAAAAGATGCGTGGTTAGAGCCTTTTGCTCAAATAATTGAGGGACGCCACAACCGAGTATTAAACAAAATTAAAGAACTTACAGGGGGTAAATCAACCTTGTCTGATTTTGCAAGTGGTTATCTCTACTTTGGTTTACACAGAACAAAAAATGGCGGATGGGTTTTGCGTGAGTGGGCTCCAAACGCCAAAGATATATACATTATAGGCGACTTCTCAGAGTGGAAAGAGTTGGAGAAATACCGCTTTAAAAACATAGGTAATGGAGTGTGGGAGGTTAAACTTAAGAAAGATGACCTACACCATTTGGATATCTACAAACTATCGGTACATTGGAACGGCGGTAAAGGCGAGCGTATCCCTGCTTGGGCTACACGCGTGGTGCAAGACGAAGAGACCTATATCTTCTCGGCACAAGTTTGGTCGCCCGAAGAACCCTATAAATTTTCAAAGAAAAAATTTACACCCAAATCAGATAACCTTCTTATTTATGAGTGCCATATTGGTATGGCTCAAGATCAGGAGAGGGTGGGAACATATAATGAGTTCCGCGAGAAAGTTCTTCCTCGAGTAGCAGCATTGGGATATAACGCTATACAGATTATGGCAATACAGGAGCATCCCTATTATGGCTCATTTGGTTACCATGTATCAAGTTTCTTTGCAGCATCATCACGTTTTGGTACTCCCGATGAGTTGAAAGCATTGATTGATGAGGCTCACAAGTTGGGTATTGCAGTTATTATGGATATTGTTCACTCTCATGCTGTTAAAAACGAGTTGGAGGGATTGGGTAGATACGATGGCTCATACAATCAATTCTTCTATGAGGGTGACCGCCGAGAGCATCCAGCATGGGATTCACTCTGTTTTGACTACGGAAAAAATGAGGTTATCCACTTCCTGTTGTCAAACTGCAAATATTGGATGGAGGAGTATAAATTTGATGGATTCCGTTTTGACGGTGTAACATCTATGCTATACTACGATCATGGCTTG
Organism: Bacteroidales bacterium; assembly: GCA_017416695.1. Classification (GTDB taxonomy): domain Bacteria; phylum Bacteroidota; class Bacteroidia; order Bacteroidales; family G3-4614; genus Caccoplasma_A. Next base: position 4,619 of record JAFQBL010000028.1, read on the forward strand.
GGTAAAGCATTTGGCAGTTACAACGACTACTACGATGGTGGACAAGATGATAACGCTCTGACATATCTTACACTTGCCAACCTCCTTATCCACGAGGTTAACCCCAAAGCAATTACCATTGCTGAGGAGATGAGCGGTATGCCAGGATTGGCTCTATCGTTTGAGAAGGGTGGTATGGGATTTGACTACCGTATGGCTATGGGAATACCCGACTACTGGATTAAGATGATTAAAGAGAAACGCGATGAAGATTGGTCGCCCTCAGGAATATATTGGGAGTTGACAAATCGCCGAGCCGATGAAAAGACTGTAAGTTATGCCGAGAGCCACGACCAGGCATTGGTGGGCGACAAGACAATCATATTCCGACTTATTGATGACCAGATGTATTGGCATATGAGCAAAGGTGATGACAATATGGTTGTTGAGCGAGGTGTGGCACTTCATAAGATGATACGCCTTGTAACGTTGGCTACAAACGGAGGTGCATATCTAAACTTTATGGGTAACGAGTTTGGTCACCCAGAGTGGATTGATTTTCCACGTCAAGGAAACAACTGGTCATATAAATATGCTCGCCGTCAATGGGATTTGGTTGATAGAGAGGATTTGAAATATTGCTACCTCAACGAGTTTGACAAACAGATGATTGAAACAATAAAGAGTGTTACAAAATTCTCAACTGCTCCAATTGTTAAAATTTGCGATAACAACAATGACCAGGTGTTGGCATTTATGCGTAAAGATTTGTTGTTTGTCTTTAACTTCAGCCCTGTAAAATCATACTCTGGTTATGGACTGATAGTGCCACGAGGCAGTTATGTAACCGAGATAACAACCGATGATGCTGAGTTTGGAGGCTTCAACCGAATAGATAAGTCGATAGAACATTTCACTCTACCTGACCCCTTGTATAAGAAGTATCGTAAGGAGTGGCTGAAACTATATTTGCCAGCACGAACAGCACAAGTTTTACGAATTGTTAAGAATAAAAAAACAAAATAGAAGATAAATACAACACAAGGCAGGTTCTTTATAGAACTTGCCTTACCTTTAAAATAAGAAAGAATATTACAATATATGAAAAGTGGAGAAAAGTTGAAGGGTTTAACCCCAAAACAGGTTGAAGAGAGCAGACA
>JAFQBL010000029.1 GCA_017416695.1 Bacteroidales bacterium
ACTACAACCTTACCAATAAAAAGCATCCTGACCATCTGGTAACGATATAGGAACTCAACTTGTGCTTAGCTTTGCCAAAAGGTTGTTTTTCAACCTCTGCAATGCACAGAATCCCAAACCTAACTCACAGACAATCAGGATGCTTTCTCCTTATCGCAATATTTCGCTTTTTTCTTTTGTGTTTATTTTATGCAATTATCAAAAACTCCCAAACTCAGGGATTTACATATTCATCAATATGTTTTTACATATTCAGTTTTGTAGAATAAAAATATTTGATTACCTTTGCACCCGAATTCAGACACGATTCGGGATGTAGCTCAGCCCGGTTAGAGTACACGTCTGGGGGGCGTGTTGTCGCTGGTTCGAATCCAGTCATCCCGACAATAAAAAATGCTAATTGGATAAACCGATTAGCATTTTTTTGTTTTACCACCTATGTTTAATTTCTTAAAAATCAACGCCTAATTTTATTACAAAACCTCCACAATTAGCGCGGTAAGTATCAATATATTCATAGTAATAATCATAGTAATAGTAATAGAAGTCTGCCTTTTGGTATTCATATCCTAACGATATTGAGAATCCTGATTTATTGCCAAATCCAAAGTTACATCCTAACGATGGAGAGAGATACAGACCTGAAGCTCTCCTACTGAATAGCCTATCCTAAAATCAATAAATGGAGTTATTTTCCCTTTCAAGAAGTTTGCTCTAAAATCTGCATAAATAGGTAAGTTCCAATTCTGATAGATGGAAGTAATTAAATCCCAAACCAACTCCCATAAAGAAGTGAGGATTTATTTGTGCACCATGAGTTGTTGACATAGTTACACGTCCCTCACCATCTTCTCCTACTCCAACAGTATATCCAAAATCAAAAAATCCTTTATAGCATGGTGTAGGCAAAAATGCATCTTTTGAACTTGATTTTACTTTTGGCTCTTTAACAACCTTCTCTTGATAAGTATAATCATCTGTATAACTTTGTCCCGCTGCAACTGCTATTCTTTCCTTTGTTATTTTCTCAACTTCTGAGAATGTATAAACAAAGACATTTCCGTCAGGTGTTTTAATTTTTAACCTTTGATTTGGTATTTGTTCAATTATTACTCCTCTTACAACACTTCCATTTTTTAAATAGACTACCTCTTGATAATTTTGGGCTGAAACGACTCCAATACTTGCTATTATAAGTATTAGAAATAGAAGACATTTTTTCATTTTACCATCCTTTTATATAATGATTAAACTATTACAATTACCACTTAAGGGAGTTTCTGCATAAACTTTTGGATATTGACAATATAGCGGATATGTATTCCCTCGCCTATTGTTTTATTATCTTCTGTTGCCAGAACAGAGAATGTCAGTTTTCTGCCCTCCTGTTGCAAAAGTGTGGCGGTTGCTTTTATGTTTGCTCCTATTGGTGAGGGCGAAAGGTGTTTAATATTTAACTCCGAGCCAACGGTGGTCTCTCCCTCTGATAGGAGTTTCTCTGCCGCTTTCATTGCCGCATTCTCCATAAGAGCCGCCATTGACGGAGTAGCAAATACAGGAAGAGTTCCCGAGCCTACAAACTCGGCAGTATTCTCTTTTTGAACTTGAGTCTCTGAGGTACAACTAATCTTATCCATTGTTTTCTTTAGAAGAGTGATAAAAATGTAGGAGATGAGTCGCCCTCTTCTTCGCTTTTAACATCCTCAATCTCAATATCTTCATCTATAAAGTCATCTGTTTTTGGTTCCTCTACCATAACAGGCTCCTCTTCAACCGCACTATATGTTTGAGGTTGCTCTTTTTCTATCCTCTTTGAACTTTTCCTTGATAGTTTCTCATTCTCCTCTGCCTCAAGAAATTCTATATAGTTGCGTATTGCCATAAGTTCTGCTCTAACATCTTTAAGGCGATTTACAACCTCTATTGTTGTGTTCTCTAAATCGGGATTATCTTTAAGGCGTTTTTTTGCACCATCAAGAGTTAAACCCTTCTCTTTTACAAGATGATATATTAGTTTTACAACTTCCAAATCAGAGTTACTATAAAGGCGAACTCCGCGTGATGCTCTACGTGGTTTTATCTCTTTAAACTCTCGTTCCCAGAAACGAAGTGTTGATTCATTTGTGCCTACAATTTCGGCAACCTCACTTATTGAGTAAAACTGTTTTTTGGGATATTCTGAACGTTCGCCTGCCATATTTTGAGTTTTTATATATAAAACTGCTGTTTTTTGATAGATATTATCAACTTATTTGTTCATAATTTACGCAAAATTAATATTTTGAATTATTTTTGCAAATTGTTTGAGGACTTTTTATATGTAACAGATAACTTGTCTTATAAACTTTAATTTTTTTGAATAAAATAAACTAAACAAATATGCTTACATCAAAAGAAATTCGAGAATCTTTTAAAGAGTTTTTCAGGTCAAAGGGACATGAGATTGTTCCTTCGGCTCCTATGGTTATAAAGGGAGATCCCACTCTTATGTTTACAAATGCGGGTATGAACCAATTTAAAGATATTATTCTTGGCAATGCCCCTATCAAATACCCACGTGTTGCTGACTCTCAAAAATGTTTGCGTGTTAGTGGTAAACACAACGACCTTGAAGAGGTTGGTTTGGATACTTACCACCACACTATGTTTGAGATGTTGGGTAACTGGTCGTTTGGCGATTACTTTAAGAAAGAGGCTATCGACTGGGCTTGGGAATACCTTACTGAGGTTCTTAAACTTGACAAGAATCGTTTGTATGCTACCGTTTTTGAGGGTTATGCCCCTGAAGGTCTGGAGCGTGATGATGAGGCTGCTGGTTATTGGGAGAAACACCTTCCTGCTTCGCACATCATAAATGGTAACCGTAAAGACAACTTCTGGGAGATGGGCGATACAGGACCTTGCGGACCTTGCTCTGAGATTCACATTGACCTTCGTTCAGATGCTGAACGTGAAGAAAAAGATGGTAGAGAACTTGTTAATGAGAGCCACCCTCAGGTTATTGAAATCTGGAACTTAGTGTTTATGCAATACAACCGCAAAGCAGATGGTTCATTAGAGGGACTTCCTGCAAAGGTTATTGACACAGGTATGGGATTTGAGCGTTTGTGTATGGCTATTCAAGGCAAGACTTCGAACTACGACACTGATGTTTTCCAACCTATCATTCTTGCTATTGGTCAACTTTGCGGTAAAAAATATGGCGAAGATGCTCAAGCAGATATTGCAATGCGTGTTATTGCCGACCACGTTCGTACAATCTCATTTGCCATTACCGATGGTCAATTACCATCAAATGCAAAAGCAGGTTATGTAATACGCCGTATCTTACGCCGTGCTGTACGTTACGGATACACTTTCTTAGGGCGTCAATCGGCATTTATATACTCACTTATTCCTACTCTTGCCGACCTTATGGGAGAGGCTTACCCCGAACTTGTTTCTCAAAAGGAACTTATTATGAAGGTGGTTAAAGAGGAAGAGGAGGCATTCCTTCGCACCCTTGCAACTGGTATCAAACTTTTGGATAAGGTTATGGCAGATGCAAAAGAGGCAGGCAAAGATAAAATTGGCGGTAAAGAGGCATTTACTCTTTACGACACATACGGATTCCCATTAGACTTAACCGAACTTATTCTTAAGGAGAACAACTTAGGTGTTGACATTGAGGAGTTCAACAAAAATATGCAGGCTCAAAAAGAGCGTGCCCGTAACGCTGCTGCTACTGAGACTGGCGACTGGGTTATTGTTAAAGAGGGAGACCAAGAGTTTGTTGGTTACGACTTTACAGAGTGCGATGTTGAGATTTTACGCTACCGTAAAATGAAACAAAAAGATAAAGAGTTTTATCAAATCATATTAGACAAAACTCCATTCTATGCCGAAATGGGAGGTCAAGTTGGAGATACTGGTACTCTTACTGCCGACAATGGAGAGGTGGTTAAAATCATAAACACTGTATCGGAAAATAACTTGGGTATGCAAATTACCGAGAAACTTCCCGAAGACCTTACTTGCGGTTTTGTTGCAAAAATTGACACTGACAAACGTTTGGCTACCGCATGTAACCACACTGCAACACACCTACTTCACGAGGCACTACGCGAGGTATTAGGTTCTCACGTTGAACAAAAAGGTTCGTATGTAAACCCAAAAACTTTACGTTTCGACTTCTCTCACTTCCAAAAAGTTACTCAAGAGGAGTTGCGTGAGGCTGAGAAACTTGCAAACAAAAAAGTTCGCCAATGTATCGCTCTTGATGAGCGTAGAAATATGCCTATTGCAGAGGCTAAAGCAATGGGTGCAATGGCATTGTTCGGCGAGAAGTATGGCGATGCTGTTCGTGTTATCAAATATGGCACATCAGTTGAACTTTGTGGAGGTACTCACGTTGCCAACACAGGTATGATTGGTCAAATAAGAATTATCTCAGAGAGTTCAGTTGCAGCAGGTATCCGCCGTATTGAGGCTATCACTGCTGAGGTATGTGAGAAATCGCTTTACGATCTTGAAGACCTATTGAGCGGACTAAGAGAGATGATGAACAACGCTCCCGATATTAAGACCTCTATTAAAAAGATGATGGAAGATAACACCTCTCTACGTCAACAGGCTCAAGAGTTTGCCAAAGAGCGTGGAAAACGTTTGAAGGAGGATATTATCAAAAATATTGATGAGCGTTCAGGCATAAAAGTAGCATCAATTGTTAACGTTGTTGCACCTGAAACCATTAAAGATATTGCATTCCAATTAAGAGGCGAGTTTACAGAGAACTTTGCATTTGTTGCGGGTACAATATCTGGCGAAGACAAACCTTTACTTACAGTTATGTTAAGCGAGGATTTGGTTAACAAGGGATTAAATGCTTCGGCTCTTGTTCGCGAAGGTGCAAAACTTATTCAAGGAGGCGGTGGCGGACAACCTCACTTTGCTCAAGCAGGAGGAAAAAACAAAGAGGGTATAAGCCAAGCAGTAGAGGCTATTATTAATGCTATTGTTGGATAATAACTAACAGTTATCAGCAGTCAGGTTTAAGAACAAAACTATAAAATAATAATCAACCATAAAAACTAAAATATAGATGAGAAGATGGCGTATTGAAGACTCTATGGAGTTGTATAATATCAACGGCTGGGGCCTTAAATATTTCACTATTAACGACAAAGGACATGTAGCAGTAACTCCCAAAGAGGGCGGTGCGAGTGTCGATTTAAAAGAACTGATGGATGAACTTCAGGTGCGTGACGTTACCGCTCCTGTACTTGTACGTTTCCCTGATATTCTTGATAATCGTATCGAAAAAATATCGAACTGTTTTAAGAGAGCAGCAGACGAGTATGGTTATACTGCACAAAACTTTGTGATTTACCCTATAAAGGTAAACCAAATGCGACAAGTGGTTGAGGAGATTGTCAGTCATGGTAAAAAGTTCAACATAGGTTTGGAGGCAGGCTCTAAACCTGAACTACATGCTGTGTTGGCAACAAATGCAGGTAAAGACTCGTTGATTATCTGTAACGGATATAAAGATGAGAACTATATTGAGTTGGCTCTTCTTGCTCAAAAGATGGGACGCAGAATTTTCCTTGTTGTTGAGAAGATGAACGAACTTGTTCTTATTGCCGAGATTGCCAAACGTTTGAATATACGCCCAAATATCGGAATCCGCATTAAACTTGCAAGCAGCGGCAGTGGCAAATGGGAAGAGTCGGGAGGCGATGTAAGTAAGTTCGGATTAAACTCGAGCGAACTTTTAGATGCCCTCGATTTTATAGACAAGAAGCAACTTCGCGACTGCGTACGCCTAATTCACTTCCATATAGGCAGCCAAGTTACAAAAATACGCCGCATTAAAAATGCACTTAAAGAGGCTTCTCAATTTTACGTTCAATTACGTAAGTTAGGATTCAATGTAGATTTTGTTGATATTGGCGGAGGTCTTGGCGTTGATTACGATGGTACACGCTCATCGGCAAGCGAGAGTAGTATGAACTACTCTATTCAAGAGTATGTAAATGACTCTATCTGGTCATTGGTTGATGCCTCTAACAAGAACAATGTACCACATCCAAATATCATTACCGAATCGGGACGTTCACTTACAGCCCACCACTCGGTATTAGTTTTTGAGGTATTGGAGACTGCTTGCCTTCCCAAATGGGAACGCGATGATGAGATGCCTGATGATGCTCACGAGTTGGTTAAAGAGTTATACCACCTACGCGACAAAATATCATCTTCGCAACTTATTGAAACTTGGCACGATGCACTTCAAATCAGAGAAGAGGCCCTTGACCTGTTCAGTATGGGGCTTTTAGACCTTCCAAACCGAGCATTGGTTGAGCGTCTGTTCTGGAGTGTGGCAAGAGATGTTTATGATGAATCATCTTCACTTAAACACATCCCAGAGGAGTTGAAGAAGATTTCAAAGATGTTACCCGACAAATATTTCTGTAACTTCTCATTGTTCCAATCTCTCCCCGACCTTTGGGCTATTGACCAAGTATTCCCAATTATGCCTATCGCTCGTTTGGATGAGAAACCCGATTGCAATGCAACACTACAAGATATTACATGCGACTCTGACGGTAAGATTACAAACTTTATATCGTACCAAAGTTTGAGTAACAGTCTGCCTGTTCACTCAATCAAGAACAAGAAGGAGTCATATTATATAGGAGTATTCCTTGTGGGTGCATATCAAGAGATTTTGGGCGACTTACACAACCTGTTTGGCGACACCAATGCAGTTCACGTTAGCGTGTATGACGACCACTATGAGATTGACCAGATCATAGATGGTGAGACTGTTGCCGAAGTATTGGATTACGTTCAATATAATCCTAAGAAGATGGTACGCTCGTTAGAGACTTGGGTTACATCTTCAATGAAGGCAGGTATAATAACTCCCGAAGAGGGACGCGAGTTCTTATCAAACTACCGTTCGGGACTTTATGGATATACATATCTCGAAAGAGATTAAACTATATAAGAGAGTATGCGATATTTCCTTGAGATTGCTTATGACGGCAGTGCCTACCACGGATGGCAGGTGCAACCAAATGCCATAAGCGTACAACAGGTTATTGAGGAGATATTGCATAAACTTTTGGGTACCCCTACCCCCGTAGTTGGTGCTGGCAGAACAGATGCTGGTGTTCACGCCAAAAGAATGTTCCTGCACTTTGACACAGAGAAAGAGATATGCTCTGATGATTTTGTGCGTAGATTAAACTCCATTCTACCACAAGATATATCGGTATATGCCATACACAGAGTTAAGGATGATGCTCACGCACGTTTTGACGCAACTTACCGCACCTACAACTACTATATAACAAATGTAAAGAGTCCTTTCACAAGGCACTATTTTCACAGATACTATGGCACTCTCAATTTTGATGCTATGAACCAAGCAGCAGAGAGATTGAAGAGTTTTACCGACTTTACAAGTTTCAGCAAACTGCACACCGATACAGTTACCAATAACTGTTGTGTAATGGATGCTCATTGGGAAGAGTGCGAGGGGGGACACCGATTTGTTATCACAGCCGACCGTTTTTTACGCAATATGGTGCGTTCAATTGTTGGCACTCTTATTGAAGTTGGCAGGGGCAAACTTACAATAGAGGAGTTTTGTAAAATTATAGAGGCCAAAGACCGCTGCAAAGCAGGAACATCAATGCCTGGCAACGCACTGTTTTTGGTTGATGTGGGATACCCAGAAGAAGTTGTTAGTTGAGTAGGTATGGAATATATTACATGTGTAAATTTTAGTAGAAAGAAAAGTGAAAAAAGTTACAATACAAGGAGTTACAGGCTGTTTTCACGAAGCAGCAGCAAGAAACTATTTTGCAGGAGAGGAGATTGAGACCGTACCCTGTCAAACATTTAAGGAGTTGTTCAATACAATGGCTTGTGAGAGCGACTACTATGGTATTGTTGCAATAGAGAATACCATTGCAGGCTCATTGTTGCAAAACTATGAACTATTACGAGCAAGTGAGTTGCAAATCATAGGAGAGTATAAACTCCGCATATCGCACGTTTTAGCGGCTCTTAAAGGGCAAACTATTGAAGATATTACTGAGGTAAACTCACACCCCATTGCTCTTGCCCAATGCGACAACTTCTTGGATGCTCACCCACGTTTGAAAATTGTTGAGAAAGATGATACCGCAGGCTCGGCAAAGGAGATTGCAGAGAAAAATCTCACAGGACACGCAGCCATTTGTGCCGATATTGCCGCTGAGTATTACGGACTAAATATACTTGAAAGAGGGATTGAGACTAACAAACGTAACTTTACCCGCTTCTTAATATTGGCAAATGCCAACAAAACAGAGAACAGTGCCAACATACCAGGTATTAACAAAGCATCGTTAGTATTCAGTCTTCCTCACGCACACGGAAGTTTATCAAAGATATTGACAATCTTCTCGTTCTACGACATAAACCTAACAAAGATTGAGTCAATGCCAATTATCGGTTGCGAATGGGAGTATCGTTTTTATGTAGATGTTACATTTGACAACTATGTTCGTTACCGCCAATCACTAACCGCTATCACCCCACTCACTAAATCATTTAGAATATTGGGAGAGTATAAGGAGTTTTAGTAATTAGGAATGAGTAATTAGGAATTAGGAATTGTAGCAAAGCCCTGTACTAATTCCTAACTACTCTCTTCTAACTACTAATTATTTACCTTCCCGTATGCGAGAAGAGGTGCCATTTACGTTTATGACAATCTTTTTTATCGGTTGCTATACGCGATTCGGTTGGGTATTCCAACTTCTCTAAATCGGAGATGTAGTTTTTAATATCGGCAAGTAGCATATCTGCCATATCGCGAGAGAAGCCTTGACGCACAACTATTCGCATTACGGTCATATCCTCAATATCCTTTGGCATTGTATAGGCAGGTACCATCCAACCACTCTGTTTTAAGCGGTCTTGCAGGTCAAATAGTGTCCATTTTGCCTTTTTGGCATAATCATCTTTGAGAGACCAAATGAACAACGGATTTTCAAGTGTTGTACTATATGCGTGGAATTGTGGCATCTTGGCAATCTCAGCGTGCAGATACTCTGCCACAGCCATACTGCTCTGTTGTATGGCTTTATATCCTTCAAATCCCAATCGGATGAATTGGTAGTATTGTCCTAAGATTTGTGCCGCAGGGCGAGAGAAGTTTAATCCTACTTGGGTAATATTTGCTCCAAGATAGTTTACACTGAACGACATCTCTTCAGGCAGATACGATTTATCTTTCCATACCACCCATCCCAAGCCTGGATATACAAGACCATATTTGTGGCCTGAGGTGCTTATTGAGAGTACCCACTTCAAACGGAAATCCCAACGCTTTTCGGGTTGTAGGAAGGGCAATATAAATCCTCCCGATGCTGCATCTACGTGAATTGGCACGTTATGACCTGTTGAAGCATTATACTTTTCGAGTGCTTGATTGAGTGCCTCAACATCATCATTTAGTCCTGTCCACGTTACTCCTTGAATTGGCACAACGCATATTGTATTCTCATCACACATTGATATGGCTTTCTCAATATCGAGTGTGATATGTTCGTGTGTAAGGGGTACAGTACGCATCTCAATTTGCCACAACTGTGCAAACTTTTCCCACACTACCTGATAGCCCGATGATATTACAAAGTTTGGTTTGTCGCATGGTTTCCCTGCTGCTTTTCGGCGTGCTTTCCAGCGTAACCACGCTGCTACTCCTCCTAACATACACGCCTCTGATGAACCTATTGCTATTGCTCCTGTTTTCCATTTGTTCTGTTCAGGAGAGTTCCAAAGGTTTGCCATAATGTTAATGCATTTGGCATTCATCACCGCTACACGAGGATACTCGGTTTCATCAATGTAGTTAACCGCTATTGCCTCGTTCATAAGTCGGGTTGCATACTTATCCATATAGGTTGTTACAAAGGTGGCAAGATTTAGACGTGGCTGGGTTTGTGCAAAGGTCTCGTCTTTTACCATCTGGTAGGCAATCTCGGGTGAGGTTGGATGACATGGGATTGTTTCACATGGTGCTGATTGCAACATTCGCTCCGATCCAAAGATTGGAGTTGTGCATCCACAACTGTCGGTGTGGCAACTGTTATTTTCTTTCATAATTAAAGTTTTTATTGTTTACCTCTTATAAACACCTTGTATTATAAAAGAGTTTTACAAATGCTCCTGATATCCTCTTATTTAACTTATTTATATAGAAAATAAGCGATGTCAAGTTTTTTTGACATCGCTTATTGATTGTTAGTTTTATCGAAAAAATCGCAGAATTTGCAATTATCTTAGAATTAAACGGTTATTCGGATTGCTTGAAAATTGGGTAACGAGATAGCAACCGTTCGTATTTCTGAGTTCTTCATTGTTATGCTTCAATGTGATAACTCTGATGCTACAAAG
>JAFQBL010000030.1 GCA_017416695.1 Bacteroidales bacterium
GTATATTTGAAAGATGCCGCAACCGATGAAACAGTATGCTTGAACGATGAAGACTACACCTTCACAGCCACAGCAAAAACAACAATAGCCGATCGCTTCACAGTATCAATGTTAGAGCCAACAGGAATTATTGATGCAGCAAGAGCAGAGGGAACAATCAAACCAGTTGTTTTAAGCAATGCAATCAAGTTATACGGTACAGAGGAGGGCGATCAAGTATCACTCTACACCGCAAACGGAATTATGATAACCAACGCAGTAGCAGAAGAAGGCGTAACAACTATCCCAACTTCAGTTACAGGAGTAATCATCATCAAAGTAGCGGGAGAGACTATTAAGGTTGTAAAATAGTTTTTAGTTTTCGGTTTCGCAAACTCAACCGCCCTACGGGTAGTTAACAAGCACTTGCTTGTTGAATCTGCTCACGCTCGGCAAAGTTTAAGTAAACTTATTTTGCCCTCGCTTACTCGCAGATTTGTTAGTTATTAGATAAAAATGGTTGTCCTTTGAGGGCAACCATTTTTTGGTCTAATTAGTCCAATTAGTCTAATTAGTCCAATTAGACTAATAAGGCCAAAAAATAATTCCTCATTCCTAATTAAAATAAAACCCCTATCTTTGTAAAAAAATAAACATTATAAAAAACAATAATATGAGACGTTATATTTTTATACTACCAGCCCTTTTGCTACTGCTATTGGTGGCGTGTACAAAGTCAGAGGTAACTGTTACCTCAAATCAGTTATACTATAACCAATATGTTGGCAAAGGAACATCTGATGAACCTTTCGGCAGGGTTATGATGACGGTCGCCGAGAGCAAAGCAAAGGTTAACGATATTACAATTGATTTTAGCGGAACATCTGCTCTTGCCGATATAAAAAGTGTAAAACTATTTGCTACTGCCGATACCGTTTTTTGCGATGCCTCACTTTTGGGTGAGATATCCACTCCTTCAACTTCTACTGTTGTTATGCCTATTGGTGAGAAATTGCCTGTTGGCAATCACGTGTTATGGCTCACTTGCGATGTTAGGGAGGAGGCTTGTGAGGGTAACTCAATTACTGCAATGCCAACCTCTGTTACAATTGACGGGTGTGCATACCCCTTAGAGGCTACAAACTGTAAAAGGGATGTGCTTTTGGCATACAGCATAGTGTATGACTTAAATCAAGATGGCTCAAAATATTATCGTATTCCTGCATTGGTAACTGCCCCTGATGGTGCGTTGGTTGCCATATCTGATAAGCGAGGGGATATTTTAACCGACCTGCCCAATACTATAAGCATTGTTTCGCGTCGCAGTACCGATGGTGGTAGAACGTGGGAGGCTGCTGTTACTGTTGCTCGTGGCGATTCGCTCACTGGGAAAAAGTATGGCGATGCTGCTGTTGTTACCGATTTTGTAAACAATAAAATTGTTGCTGTGTTTGTGGGTGATAAAGGTTTGTGGGACTCAACTGCCGAAGAACCTCAACGTCTCTATCTCTCGGAGAGTTACGATTCGGGCAAAACATGGAGCGAGCCTCGCGATATTACTGAGCAGGTTTATAGAGGTGTGTATGGTCGTAGGGCAGGGTATGGAATGTTTGCAGGCTCGGGACACGCCTTGCAGTTGGAGAGTGGACGTTTGATGTTTGTTGTGGCTGCACGTCACTCAGCAAAACCATATCAGTCGTTACATAACTATGCGGTCTATTCCGATGACTTTGGTGAGACATGGAAAGTGTCGCAAAACTCGCCAACACCTTCGCCATCAAACAGGGGCGATGAGGCTAAGGTTGTGGAGTTGGCTAACGGAGATATTTTAATGAGTATTCGTAATCCCGAAAAGGGTTATCGTAAGTTTGCTATATCAAAAACAAAAGGAGAGACGTGGTACCCTGCTTACGTGTCGGACAACCTCATTGAACCAGCCTGTGACGGAGATATTTTGCGATATACCTATCAAGGAAAGGATTTGTTGATACACTCTGTACCTGGTAGTAAAACCGACCGAGAGAATGTTACTATATATATCAGCACCGACAATGGTAAAACGTGGGATGTGAAACGCCAGTTGGTTGACGGAATGAGTGCATACTCTTCTCTAACCATTCTGCCTGACGGAACTATAGGCTGTTTGGTTGAGGTGGGCAGACACGTTGAGCCTACCGATATAGGTATGCGTATGATATATTATAACTTCTCGTTAGACTGGATTTTTAATAAATAAGGTTTACTATTGAAAAATTTGTAGTATCTTCGCAAATAGTATGATAAATAGTATTGGAATTTTCTGCTCCTCTTACGTTGATATTGAGGAATCGTTTTTTGATGATGCCAGATTGTTGGCTGCGTGGATTGGCTCTAATAAAAAGAATTTGGTCTATGGCGGTACCAACAAAGGTATGATGAACGTTTTTGCAGAGATGGTAAAGGCGAGCGGTGGTACGGTTACTGGGGTTATCCCTCAAACTATTATTGATAGAGGGTTTGCCTTTAAGACTCTTGATAAGATGGTTGTTACAACATCGTTGAGCGAGCGAAAAGATTTGCTAATATCAAACTCCGACATTATAATTGCTATGCCTGGTGGCTTTGGTACTTTGGATGAGGCTTTCTCTACTATAGCACAACGCAAATTGGGTTACCACGACAAGGAGTTGATATTTTGCAATACTAACGGAATTTTTGATGAGTTGATAGCATGCCTTGAGAAACTGTACTCCTCAAAGTTTGCCCCAACCGTATATAAAGAGTATTATAAAGTATTTAACTCAGCACAGGAGTGTATTGAGTATTTAAAAGAATTAGATGATTAGTCAAATTGGTCTAATAACTGAAAACTGATAACCGAAAACTGATAATATGAAATCAGAAGAGATAAAAGAGTTGCTTAAGAGCGAGGCTCAAGCAATATTGAATATACCTGTTACAGACAATTTTGAGAAAGCAATTAATTTAATTGTTGAACAAGTGAACAAAAAGGGTGGTAAACTTGTTACAAGTGGTATGGGTAAGGCAGGACAAATTGCAATGAACATTGCCACTACGTTCTGTTCAACAGGAACACCTGCAATATTCCTTCATCCAAGTGAGGCTCAACATGGTGATCTTGGTGTTATTCAAGAGAACGACATTATGTTGGTTATCTCAAACTCAGGTAAAACTCGTGAGATTTTGGAACTGTTGATATTGGCATCGCGTCTTCGCCCCGAACTTAAATATATTGTTATCACTGGCAACAACGAGGGAGAGTTGGCTAAACGTGCCGATGTGTGCCTCTACACAGGTAACCCTGCGGAGGTCTGCCCATTGGGCTTGACTCCTACCACTTCAACAACAATGATGACTGTGATAGGCGACATTTTGGTTGTTGGAACAATGAAAGCAATTGGCTTTACAAAAGAGAAATATGCACTTCGCCACCACGGAGGTTATTTGGGAGTACTTTCACGTGGAGAAGAGGAACAGAAGTAACAAACGTATGATTGTTAACTAACAAAGTTGCGAGTAAGCGAACACAATACAAAATTTATTTGAGTATTGTTGAGCGAGAGCAAGTTCAACAAACGAATGTTTGTTAACTAACAAAGTTGCGAATAAGCGAACACAATACAAAATTTATTTGTGTATTGTTGAGCGAGAGCAAGTTCAACAAACGAATGTTTGTTAACTAACAACTAACAACTAACAACAAACACTAACAACTACATAATGCAAAAGGTTATTGGTATAGGAGAGACTATTTACGATATAGTTTTTAAAAACGGAGTACCCACAAAGGGTGTTCCTGGTGGTAGCGTGTTTAATGCTATGATAACTCTTGGACGTTTAGGCGTTCCTGCTCACTTTATCTCAGAGGTGGGAAATGACTCTGTTGGTAAGAGCATTATATCGTTTATGCAGGAGAATGGCTTAGACACTACAAGTGTTGATATGTTCTGTGACGGACAGACTGCACTTTCGTTGGCGTTCCTTAACGATGATAACGATGCGCAATATACATTCTACACCAACTACCCTGATACCCGATTAAGTGTAGTGTGGCCAAGAATTGATCCTGATGATGTTTTTCTGTTAGGCTCATTCTATGCCCTAAATCCCGATATACGCCCAAAGGTTTTGGAGTTTTTGGAGTATGCACACGAAAGAAAAACAATTATATATTACGATCCAAACTTCCGTAAATCTCATGCCGATAAGGCTATACAGATGATGCCTTCGCTATTGGAGAACTTTGAGTTTGCCGATATTGTTAGAGGCTCAAGCGAAGACTTCTTCTATCTCTTTGGAGAGACAGATGCTGAGAAGATTTATCGTAACCGAATAAGTTTCTATTGCCCTATATTTATATATACCGCCGCAGCCAATGGTGTTGAGTTGTTCACCCCTCAAGGACATCGCCACTATGATAGTGCAAAAATTACTCCAGTTAGCACCATTGGAGCAGGAGATAACTTTAATGCAGGAGTAATTTATGGTATTATAAAGGAGGGTGTTACTCGCAATGATTTGCTCACCCTACCTCTTGACCGCTGGGATAAAATAATTTCGTATGCACTCGACTTCTCAACCGAAGTGTGTATGTCGTATGAGAATTATATATCAAAGAGGTAATCCCTCAGTCTTTGTTTGTTATTAGTTTAGTTAGTCTAATAGGTCTAATTCGCCTAATTGGACTAATTGCTCAATCTTCTGAATTTTACAATTATTTACTAAATTCTCCTGTTTTTCACAAATTGCAACAATTTTCAGTTATTTTTATATATAAATGATTGTTTTGTAGTGTGCGAGATATATCTTTATGTAATATATTTGCAAAGGTAATATCAATCTCTATAAAAGAAAAAATAAACATTTTATGGAGTATTCTGACTTAATTTAGAAATATATAAATACCTTTTGCTGATGATAAAAAAATACTCCCTTTCTATAATAACAATTATCTCATTGTTTTTGTTCTCTGCCTGTTTTTCGCATACTCACGACTCTAACGTGTCGTGCGACATTACTATGGATAATGAGTATATTATTAAGTGGGATATTTTTCCAAAGGCAGAGGGTAAGGTGAAGATATATATTTCTGACTCTCCCGATAACTTTGATACTTGGCAAGATCCTGTCTCGGTTGTTGATGCTGATGATGGTGTTGCTGTTTTCCCTACTCCCGATCCCTTAAAACGTCACTATTTCTTACTCGACTTTAATAACTGTTTCTCTCGTATTGTTGCGGCTCGTGCTTCGTACATTAAGAGTGCGTATGACTTCCGCGATATGGGAGGATATTCGGGTATTTCGGGTAAAAAAACAAAGTGGGGTATGATTTACAGAACTGGTCCTTTGGATACTCTCTCTGCTATTGATATTCAACGCGTTAGAAATATTGCTCCAAAAACAATTATAGAGTATCGCGATAAGGATGAGTGTAAATATTCAGCATCGGAGTTAGGTGTTAAAAATGTGGTTTATATGCCCTACGTTTCGTTTGATGTTGACTCTGTTATCAATAGGGTTTATCAAAGTAACTTCACTTCTCAGGATGCTCGTGCTGTTATTAACGATTATTACTTCTCGGCTCTTACTGGCGAAGCAAAACAGTGCTTCTCTAAACTCTTTGATGTTTTGCAGGATGAAGCAAACTATCCTATAATTATATCTTCGCACTATGGTAAGGGTTGCAGCGATTTGGCTTCGTTGTTTATTCTCTATTCATTAGGAGTTGCAGTTGATGAAGTTTATGAGGATTATACTTGGGCTAATAAGTATTTTTGTAAAGGACGTATAATGTCAAAAATATCGCATCTGCCTACCGATGTTCGTGAGGCTGTTGCTTCTGTTATTCACAATAACCATCGCGATATTGCTAATGTTATAACTGCTCTTGAGGGTACGTATGGTTCTATTGATGGCTATATGATTGATAGCCTTAACTTGTCTCTTGATAAACGTAAAAGAATCCACCAAATTTTGTTGGTTGATGAGACGCAACTTTAGGTATTGCTCACCTTTGTCTGACAACTAACAACTGAAAACTTATTTCTTATTTCTCATTCAACGAGCGAATGCTCGTTAATCAATAATTTTTCCTGTTAAAAGTACCTGTAATCCTACAAATTTATTGTAAATTTGTAGGTTATTTAGTATGTATGCGTAGTTGCGCTATTGCATATTAAAAGCAAAATATGTTTTTAATGTTAAATAAAAACTTTTAGTTGAAATAAATTGAAGATGAACTTAACATTAACATCCTTAATACGTCCATTTTTCTTGAAACGAATTAAAGAACTTGATTTGTTTGCAAATAATGGTGAGGAGATTCAGCGTAAGGTGCTTGCTTCGTTGTTGAATACGGCAAAGCATACTGAGGTGGGGCGTAAATATGGTTTCTCTGAGATTGATGACAACTATCGCCTTTTTGCTGAGCGTGTGCCTGTTATCGATTATGAAGGTGTTAAACCCTACGTTGAACGTATGTTGGCTGGTGAACAGAACTTGATATGGAATACCAATATAAAGTGGTTTGCTAAATCTTCGGGAACAACAAACGATAAAAGCAAATTTATTCCTGTTAGTGATGAGGCTCGCAAGGATTGTCACTATAAAGGTGGGCAATCGTGTGTTGCTTCGTATCTTAATCTTAATCCAAACAGCCGTTTGTTTGATGGCAAGGCTCTTATTCTTGGTGGCAGTCACGAGATAAGTAATCTTGCAGGGCACTATCGTTGTGGCGATCTTTCGGCAATTCTTATTCAAAATATGCCTGAGTTGGCTAATAAGGTGAGAGTGCCGTCAAAGGATATTGCTCTTATGGCAGAGTGGGAGAGTAAACTTGAAAAGATTGCCGCTACTACAGTTAACGAGAATGTAACAAATCTGTCGGGAGTGCCATCGTGGTTTATGGTGCTTATCAAAAAAATGTTACACGATAACAACAAACAATACCTTACCGATATTTGGCCAAACTTGGAACTCTTCTTTCATGGTGGAATTAGTTTTGCTCCATATCGTGAGCAGTACAAGAAACTTATCCCATCGGATAAGATGCACTATATTGAAACCTACAACGCATCGGAGGGATTCTTTGCTGTACAAAACTCTTTTGATGAGCAATCAATGTTATTGTTGATTGATCTTGGTATTTTCTTTGAGTTTATACCAATGTCGGAGATTGGTAGTTCATCACCTAAAGTGTTACCCTATTGGGAGGTTGAGAAGGGCGAGAACTATGCTCTTGTAATTACTACCAACAGCGGATTATGGCGTTATATGATTGGCGATACTGTAAGAGTTGAGAGTGTAAACCCTGTTAAAATTACAATATCGGGAAGGGTAAAACATTTTATTAATGCCTTTGGCGAGGAACTTATGGTTGATAATGCCGAGAAGGGATTGGCTAAAACCTGTGCTATGACTGGTGCGGTAATATCAAACTACACCGCTGCTCCTGTGTTTATGTCGGAGGGTAGCAGAGGACGCCATCAATGGCTGATTGAGTTTGATAAAGAGCCTGCTTCTCTTGATGAATTTGCTCGTATATTGGATGCTTCACTTCAAGAGATAAACTCGGACTATGAGGCAAAACGCTATAAAGGTATTGCTCTTGATAGCCTTGAAATTGTACCTGCCCGAAAGGGTTTGTTTGAGGATTGGCTTAGAGCAAAAGGTAAACTTGGAGGTCAACACAAAGTGCCTCGCTTGAGTAATAACCGCAACTACATTGATGATATGTTGAAATTAAATAATTAAACTAATATAATGGAAAAGAATTTTAAAAGAACTCTTGTTACTACTGCGTTACCATACGCAAACGGACCTGTTCATATAGGACACTTGGCTGGTGTATATGTGCCTGCCGATATTTATACTCGTTACCTACGTTTAAAAGGCGAGGATGTTATTCTTATTGGTGGCTCTGATGAGCATGGTGTGCCAATTACAATTAAGGCCCGTAACGAGGGTGTTACCCCACAAGATATTGTAGATCGTTATCATGGTATTATCAAAAAGTCGTTCGAGGAGTTTGGTATTTCTTTTGATATATATTCTCGTACAACTTCTGAGATACACCACAAAACAGCATCAGACTTTTTCCGTAAACTATACGATGAGGGTAAATTTATTGAGAAAACTTCGGCTCAATACTATGATGAGGAGGCTGGTCAATTTCTTGCCGACCGCTACATTACAGGTACTTGCCCCCATTGTAAAAATGAGAATGCTTACGGAGACCAATGTGAGGCGTGTGGAACATCGCTAAACGCAACAGACCTTATTAATCCCAAATCAACAATAAGCGGAAGTGTTCCAGTTCTTAAAGATACAAAACACTGGTATCTTCCTCTTGACCAACATGAGCCATTCCTTCGTGAGTGGATATTGGAGGGACATAAAGAGTGGAAAACCAACGTTTACGGACAATGTAAATCGTGGTTGGATATGGGATTGCAACCTCGTGCCGTAAGTCGCGACATTGATTGGGGTGTTCCCGTTCCTGTTGATGGTGCTGAGGGCAAAGTATTGTATGTATGGTTTGATGCTCCAATTGGCTATATCTCAAATACAAAAGAGTTGATGCCCGATAAGTGGGAGTTGTACTGGAAAGATAAAGAGACTAAACTTGTTCACTTTATTGGTAAAGATAACATTGTGTTCCACTGTATAGTATTCCCTGCAATGCTTAAAGCAGAGGGTAGTTTTATCTTGCCTGAGAATGTTCCTGCAAACGAGTTCCTGAATCTTGAGGGAGACAAAATTTCTACTTCAAGAAACTGGGCTGTATGGTTGCATGAGTATTTGGTTGACTTCCCAGGTAAACAAGATGTATTGCGTTATGTGCTTACTGCAAATGCTCCTGAGACTAAAGATAATGACTTTACCTGGCGTGACTTCCAAGCACGTAACAACAACGAGTTGGTTGCTATTCTTGGTAACTTCATAAATAGTAGCATTGTTCTCACTCACAAATACTTTGAGGGTAAAGTGCCTGTTGCTGGAGAGTTAACTGAATATGACAACTCAACAATAGCAGAGTTTGCATCGGTAAAAGAGGAGATTGAGAAGTTGTTACAAAACTATCGTTTCCGCGATGCACTAAAAGAGGCTATGAACTTGGCTCGTATCGGAAACAAATATCTTGCTGACACTGAGCCTTGGAAACTTGCTAAAACTGATATGGCTCGTGTGTCAACAATCCTAAACATTGCACTGCAAATATCGGCTAACCTTGCAATAGCATTTGAACCATTCTTGCCATTCTCTGCTGCTAAACTTCGCAAAATGTTGAATATGACAGAGTGCGATTGGAGTCGTTTGGGAGAGATGAATCTTCTTGCCGATGGTGCAGTTATCAACGCTCCTGAGTTACTGTTTGAGAAGATTGAAGATGCTGCCATTGAGGCACAAATTCAACGTTTGCAAGATACAAAGGCTGCTAACGAACAAAAAGCAAAGAAGGCAAACTCAATAGCAGAAAACATTGATTTTGAGGATTTCTTGAAATTGGATATTCGCGTTGGAACAGTGTTGGAGTGTACAAAAGTGCCTAAGGCCGACAAACTGCTTATGTTCAAGATTGATGATGGTTTAGGCGGAAGAACTATTGTTTCAGGTATTGCAAAACACTATGCTCCCGAAGAGTTAGTTGGTAAACAAGTTTGCTTTATTGCAAACCTTGCTCCTCGCAAAATTAAAGGAATTGAGTCGCAAGGTATGATACTCTCTGCTGAAGACTTTGTTAATAACAGACTGGTTGTTACCACTACTAACAGCGAGGTTTCACCAGGTAGTGAAGTAAAATAATTTATGAGTTTTTAGTTTTCGGCTTCGCCGCCCCAGTGGGGTAGTTTTAGTTGTTGGAATTTTAACTGACAACTAAAAACTAAAAACAAACAACTATCAACTGAAATGAACCTAAAGCAGAAAACTGAAAAGGCTCTTATATGGAGTTTCGTGGATAAGTTCGGACAACAGATTATATATTTTGTATCTGGAATTATCCTCGCCAATCTTCTTATGCCAGGCGACTACGGTAAGATAGGTGTTTTGACAATATTTATTGTGTTGTCAAACATCCTTATCGATAGTGGTTTCAGTTCTGCTCTTATTCGAAAGAAAGGGGCAACAGATAGAGACTACTCAACAATATTTTTCTTTAATCTGATAATATCGTTAGTGTTCTATCTGATACTCTACTTCTCGGCAATATTCATAGCAAACTACTTTGATATCCCCGATCTGGTGTCAATCTCACGTGTGTTGTTCCTTTCAATAATATTCAACTCTCTGGGATTGATACAGCAAACCCGAATGTTCAAAGAGATTCGCTTTACAGAGTATGCCCGAATAAATATTGTAGCATTAACCATATCATCGGCTGTGGCAATATGGTTGGCATCAAACGGAGGTGGTGTGTGGGCTTTGGTTGTACAAACTGTTGGATTGTCAATACTTAAAACTTTACTCTTGTGGTGTTATGGCAGATGGTTTCCTAAACTTATATTCTCATTAGCATCAATAAAAGAGTTTTTGAGTTATAGTGCAAACCTGTTGGGGACAGGCGTTCTTAATGCCGTTTTTAATAACATCTACCCCCTTATTATTGCAAAGTCTTTTTCAACTGCAACAGTTGGATTTTATACTCAGGCTCAAAAACTGCAAGATATTCCATCTGCTCTCATTGCAAACATTTTCCGCAGTGTAGCATTTCCTGTATTATCATCTATCAATGATGACAAACCTCGTCTGTTGAGAGTGTTTGGTAAATATATCAGAACAACTGCTTTCTTTATATTCCCCATAATGATGTTACTCATTGTGGTGGCAAACCCTTTGATAATATCGCTTATTACGGAAAAGTGGAGTGCATCGGTGCCAATGTTGCAGATACTCTCTTTGGCTGGTATGTTCTCTCCGTTTATAATTCTATATTATGACCTCTTCAATACCGAAGGGCGTTCAGATATTAACCTGAAACTTGAAATTGCCAAGAAGATATTTCTTGTGCTATCAATAGCCGTAGTTCTTGTTCTGAGCAACTCAATA
>JAFQBL010000031.1 GCA_017416695.1 Bacteroidales bacterium
CCAGATGCCAACCTTACTTATACAATTCAACCTCAATCGTTCTCAGTATTGAATCCTGTTGAGTTTATTTTTGATAACTACGCTGCTTGGGACCTTGAGTATTATGCAAATGGTATTCTGTTTAACCACATTCCATATATAAAATATTTGAAGATAAGAGAGGTTGTTTCATTTAGAGGTTTCTTTGGTTATTTGTCGGATAAGAACAATCCCGAGAAAGATCCCACACTTTGGCGTTTCCCCGATGTTAACCAAAATGCTCATTGGAAACCTAAATTGCCATATATGGAGGTTGGTGTTGGATTGGATAACATATTGAGCATTTTAAGGATTGAATATGTATTCCGTGTAACATACAGAGATTTACCAAATATTAAAAAAGGTGGTGTGAGAATTGAGTTACACTTCTCATTCTAATAAAGAGATATGATTATTGCAAAAGAGAAGAGAGAGAACAATATAGCCGAGTATCTGCTTTATATGTGGCAGGTGGAGGACATAATCAGAGCATGTAGATATGACATTGCTCTGATTAATGCTAATATTGTGGAGGGTTATAATGTTGCTCCAGAGGTTAAAGCCGAGATAAGTAATTGGTATGAAAACCTAATTGATATGATGCGAAATGAAGGCAAATTGGAGAGAGGTCATTTGCAGATTAACACAAATGTTATTATCAAACTCAATGACCTTCACTCTCAACTTCTGGCTTCGCACAAAATGCCTCTTTATACCGCCGCTTTTTATAAAGCACTACCTTATATTAACGAGATAAAGAGTAAACAAGGTGTGAATGATTGTAGCGATATTGAGACTGCGTTCAATATGCTATATGGACTATTGATGCTTCGTTTAACTAAAAAAGAGATTTCGGAAGAGACAATTGCTGCAAGTAAAACTATTTCGCAGTTTTTATCTCATCTTTCAGAACTATATAAACAAGATAAAGCAGGCGAATTAGAATTATAATAGTTGTATGGCAGTTTTATTAATTACTGGTGCAAATGGTCAGTTGGGCAATGAGATGCGTTGCATTGCTGACTGTGATAATATCAACTCTTTCATTTTTACCGATATTGAGGAGTTGGATATTACCAACTTTAGTGATATTTGTAATTTTGTTGAAATTCACAAACCTGACTTTATCATTAACTGTGCAGCATATACTGCTGTTGACAAAGCAGAAGATGATAATGAGATTTGTGCTAAAATAAATACTCTCGCAGTTGAGAACTTAGCCAATGCAGCAAAGATTGCCAACGCAAAGATTATTCATGTATCAACCGACTATGTTTATGGTGGAGATGCTACTATGCCATACATAGAGAGCGACACAACAAATCCAAAATCGGTATATGGTAAGACTAAACTTGATGGAGAGATTGCTCTTGCCAATATATTACCCGAACAGAGTATTACAATAAGAACTTCATGGTTGTACTCATCTTATGGTAGAAATTTTGTTAAGACAATGATTTCGCTTGGCAAAGAGCGTGAGAGTTTAAATGTTGTTTGCGATCAACGTGGGACTCCTACTTTTGCCCGTGATTTGGCAAATGCTATTATGAGTATTGTAAAGTCAAATAAGTTTGAGGCTGGAATATACAACTATTCAAATGAGGGAGAATGTTCGTGGTATGAGTTTGCCTGTGAAATTTTTAAATTAGCAAAGATTGACTGTAAGGTTAACGCTATTACAACTGACCAATACCCTACAAAGGCTCAAAGACCTGCATATAGTGTTTTGGATAAGAGCAAAATTAAAAGGGTGTATGGTTTAGAGATACCCGAATGGAGAGTGAGTTTAAAAGAGTGTATTATGTTATTAAATAGTAATATAGATTAATTTTATGAGTACCCTAACACAAGAGATAGAGAGAAGAAGGACATTTGCTATTATTAGTCACCCCGACGCAGGTAAAACAACTCTTACTGAGAAGTTATTGCTTTTTGGTGGCGCTATTCATATTGCTGGTGCTGTTAAATCGAACAAGATTAAAAAGACAGCAACTTCGGACTGGATGGAAATTGAGAAACAACGCGGTATCTCGGTTGCTACATCGGTTATGGGTTTTGAATACAACAACCATAAAATTAATATTCTTGACACTCCTGGTCACCAAGATTTTGCCGAAGATACTTATCGCACTCTAACGGCTGTTGATAGCGTTATTATTGTTGTTGACGTTGCTAAGGGTGTAGAGATGCAGACTCGTAAACTTATGGAGGTTTGCCGTATGCGTAAAACCCCCGTTATTATCTTTGTGAATAAATTAGACCGCGAAGGTAGAGACCCTTTTGAAATTCTTGATGAACTGGAGAGTGAGTTGAAAATTTCAGTACGTCCTTTAAGTTGGCCTATTAACATTGGCCAGAGATTTAAAGGTGTTTATAATATATATGAGAAAAACTTAAACCTTTACACTCCAAGCAAACAAGTTGTTACAGAAAGTGTTGAGTTTACTGATATTAACAATCCTGAACTTGAAAATTATATTGGAGAGGGTGATGCCGAACGTTTGAGAAATAACCTTGAACTTATATCGGGTGTATATCCTGATTTTGAGAAGGAGGAGTATCTTAAAGGAGAACTTGCTCCTGTATTCTTTGGTTCTGCTCTTAATAACTTTGGTGTTAAAGAGTTATTGGATTGTTTTATTGACATTGCTCCTACCCCACGCCCTATTAACGCTATTGAGCGTGAGGTTAAACCTGAAGAGGAGGCATTTACTGGGTTTGTATTTAAAATTCACGCAAATATGGATCCTAACCACCGCAGTTGTATTGCCTTTGTTAAGGTTTGTTCGGGTAAATTTGTCAGAAACGAAAACTACAAACATGTTCGCCATGGCAAGATGATGCGTTTTTCAAGCCCAACGGCATTTATGGCTCAAAAGAAATCGGTTTTGGATGAGGCATATCCTGGCGATATTGTTGGTTTGCCAGATACTGGTAACTTTAAAATTGGAGATACTTTAACTGCTGGTGAGGAGTTACACTTTAAAGGGTTGCCAAGTTTCTCGCCTGAGATGTTTAAATATATTGAGAACAGCGACCCGATGAAGGCCAAACAACTCAATAAAGGTATTGACCAACTTATGGATGAGGGTGTTGCCCAATCGTTTGTTAACCAATATAACAACCGTAAGATTATTGGCACTGTTGGTCAACTTCAGTTTGAGGTTATTCAATACCGCCTGTTACATGAGTATGGTGCCCAATGTAAGTGGGAGCCTATATCTTTGTATAAGGCTTGTTGGATTAAGAGTGATGATAAAGCAGAATTGGAGAACTTTAAGAAACGCAAATACCAATATATGGCAAAAGATAAAGAAGGTAGAGATGTTTTCCTTGCCGACTCTGCCTACGTTCTACAAATGGCTCAGAGCGATTTTCCAAAAATTAAATTCCACTTTACAAGTGAGTTTTAGTTTTTAAGATTGGTCATATTTGTCAAATTAGACTAATTGGTCTAATTGGGGAATATAAACAAGAGGCTGTGTCAAAATAAAATTTGGCTCAGCCCCTTAAGGTTTGTGAGAATTGACAAAATACAAGGCGTTGAAATTTAGAGCGAAAGATGTGTACATAGGTACATAACTGAGCCCTAATATTGAAAACAACACAGTATTTTATCAATTATGACACACTGTCCACAATAATTTGTTTAGACTTATTAATTACAGATTGTTTGAGTATTAAAAGCCACTGCATCATACACCGTGCGTCTTTTATATCTAGGTAACGTTTTCCCTTTCCATTCGCCTGTTCCAAATTCTTGAGCTCCTTCACACATAATAGAACATTGTTTTTTTGCTTGAGTACGGGCATCTTCAGGAGAACTTGCGCAAACTGGTATTATTTGAGTCTCATTAGCTCCTTTAGAGGGACATACCTCGCCTTCCATAAGATCATAAAGATAATAATCTACAGAAATTGTAACAGTTACATTATATATATAATTTGCCGCTTTTATTTGAGAACAAAATGCAAAGGCTATCATTAAAATAAATATAATCTTTTTCATAATAATAATTTTTTTAAATGTTTCCTACTCACTTATCGGCTTTTCGGCTTACTCCGTTTATATAAAATAAATTAGTAACGGTATTCTTCAGGTGCAGTCAAATTCCATCCTTGTCTGAAAGATTCTTGGTAGGCTGGATCACTAAAGATAGCACAACTTTGAAGTGCAATACTTAGCAATGTCGTAGCAACTATCACCACAAAGAAACGACAAATATTCTTTTTCATTTTTTGTCAAATAAAAATTAAACTTATTAATTCACTGTTCCTTTACAATAGAGGTAAATACGCACATAAAAAAAGCACGGAACTTTTAGCGTTTCCATTCAGAGGTGTTTGGCGTAACCCAGCAGTAAAACGACTAAAAGCCCGTGTAAAAACACGAGCATCTATAACCGTATTCCCACTGCTATTCTTATAGTCGCCAAACTTTCTGAATAGTAGAATATAGCTATAATGCTTTTTCCAATATGTTCAAGATGTGCGTATCAACTATACGCTAATGTTTCATAGGCAAAATTAATTATTTCTCACCCCAACCCTCTCCGATAGATAGGGAGAGCAAAGATGAGATTGTTATTACTTTTATTTGTTAAATAAATATTTTGTTTATTGTTACAAAGGTATTAAAAATATTATTATTTCCAAAATCAATTAGCAGGTTCAAGAAGCAAATGCTCATTATCTACTGATTTAATTACTTTTTTTTCCTCCGTCGCACAGAGCACTGTGCTCCCCACTTTAAGGCACGAATTGACATGCAAGTCAATTCTAATTACTGCGTAATTACCTTTTTTCCTCCGTCGCACAGAGCACTGTGCTCCCCACTTTAAGGCACGAATTGACATTTAGTCAATTCTAATTACTGCGTAATTACCTTTTTTTCCTCCGTCGCACAGAGTACTGTGCTCCCCACTTTAAGGCACGAATTGACATTTAGTCAATTCTAATTACTGCGTAATTACCTTAAAGTGCCCTCGAATACTTGAGATGAGCCTAATGAATATACTGCCCCTGTCATTGAGATATTACGTGCTCCCCTATCCATATTAAGGTAGAGGTCTCCCATATTTGAGTTACGTTGAAGGTTTAATGTTGCTGTTGCATTTAACAGTGTTCCGTTCAATCGCAATGAGTATGATATATTACCATGTCGGTCAACATCTACTGCCTCTATTTTTATTAATCCAGTAGTGGTTATTCCTCCCATATTGTTTGGTCCTCCGCCAAATCCTGTTGAGGTTTGAAAGGTGAATTGATCTCCTTGTACCATTAGGAAGTTTAGATTTGATGGTACATTCATCATTGCTCCTCCGCTTACATTGATTGATATTGCATTAAATATCCATTCGCCACTCTCTATTGCGTTTTTTGCCATTACTCCTGCAATAGAGTCTTTTTGCGCTTCAAGCATACGTTTTGTTGCCTTCTGCTCTTTTTTAGAGATTCCAACTTCTTGTGCCGATAGATTTGTTGTAAATGCAAATACTAATATTGCTATTAGGGTAAATAATCTTTTCATTGTCTTGATTTTTTTTGCTAAGGTATTAATATTTTTTTAATTATCAAGCGTATAAACCTTAAGCATCTATTTATCACAACCTAAAAATTTATTGATTTTATCACAAATATATTCCATATCAGAAATATTATAACGCTGATCACAGACTATACTAATCTCCTGCTCATATAATTCTTTTGTTGTGGGATTTAACTTGTGTACCTTTGACACAGGCCAATGAACAGGACAGTATATTTTATTTTGTACAAGATATTTTCTTAATTCTTCACGCTTCTTATTTTGAAAAAGTAACGGCACAAATAACGGACAATCGTTCTCTTTTAGTTCGGGGAAAACTGCAAATTCAGAGAAATGCTTTAGTATAACACTTGCATTTTCCCTGCGCTTTTGCCGTATAAAATCAATGTCTAATTTATTTGCCCTTAAAACATCAAATTCGTCCGCCCTACCGCAAGGGTACTCATCAAGAAGGCTTTCAGCAAAAGAAAAATCTGATAAATACTGTTTTGAATCTGTATTGCCATCTATGAACTGACGTTTTTTATCCATTGCAAGTTTACGAACAGAAATATATTGCAAATCACTTGAGCTTTCATCTGATTCAAGTGTTCTATTATCTTTTGTATAAGCGAATCCACCCGTATAAAAGCCTGCCCATTTTCTTAAGCTGCCGAAGGTGTAATCAGCTTTCGTAAACCCACCGCAAAAAACGCTGTGAGTAACATCGTTAATAATTATTCCGTCAAAATCAAGGTTAAAATCTCTTTTATATCCAAAATAATCCATTATAAGAATTGCTTCGCAATTGTTTATCTTAGAAAAATCATATTTAAGCTGCCTATTTTCTGAAAAGACAGAATAAAATTCAACATCTATATTTTGGGACAAAAATGGCAATATCATAGAATCGCAGCACCATGATGGCATTGCGACACTATGAAATTGTGTTC
>JAFQBL010000032.1 GCA_017416695.1 Bacteroidales bacterium
CGATAGACAAGGAATAGGAGGAGGTTTTGAATTTCCAGAGGTGTTAGCAAATGCAATATTAGATAGTAAAATAGTATTGTACTTGGCAAGTGAGAACACATATAAATCAAAATTTACCAATTCAGAGTTAACATTTGCATTTAATGAAAAGCCTAAAAATAGTATTCTTCCATATATAATAGACGGAAGTAATATGCCACCCGCATTAAGATTTGTATTTAGTAGTATAAATTGGAGAACAAAAGAGACTCATCCAATAGAGACTGTTCTTTTAAAAGATATACTTTTGTTATTAGGGAAGAGTGAAGCCGAAATAAAAACTCTACTCCAAAATATCGTCAAGGATGAAGAATTAGAACGTAAACGTAAGGCAGAGGAGCAAAAACGTAAAGAGGCGGAACGTATTCGTATTGAGGAAGAACGCAAAAAAGAAGAAGCACGTAAACTTAATAATCACAATGGCCACGAATATGTTGATCTTGGCTTACCTTCAGGCCTAAAATGGGCAACATGTAACGTAGGAGCAATAAAACCCGAAGAATATGGCGATTACTATGCTTGGGGTGAGATAAAACCAAAACAACGTTATGACGATGATAATTATACGTACAAATCCAATCCTGAAACATTGCCTCTATCTGCGGATGCAGCAAATATAAATTGGGGAGGTAAATGGCGTATGCCAACAAAGGCGGAGCAAGATGAATTAAGAAACCATTGCACTTGGGAGTGGACTACCTTAAATGGAGAAAAAGGATATAAAGTAATAAGTAAGAAGAACGGTAACTCTATTTTTCTTCCTGCGGCTGGCTGTCGCTACGATAGCGATTTTAGGTTTGCGGGCAGTTACGGCTACTACTGGTTGAGTTCGCTCAATACGCGCTACGGCGGCAGCGACCGCGCTTACGGCTTGTGCTTCTATTCAAGCGATGTGAACTGGAGCAAATACCTCCGTTACGCTGGGCTATCTGTCCGTGCGGTTTGCGAGTAGAAATTAAACGTACGTTTAATTTCAGTTGTTAGTTGTCGGCACAAAATGCCGCCCTACGGGTAGTTATTAGTTGTGCTGTGTTATGTCTTAGTCTTTAGTTTGATATTACTCCAATTAGTCTAATTGGACCAATATCTATTATTTAACAACTATTTCTGTTAGTCGTTTATAAAATGAAACTAAAGGAGTAGGGACGTGGCCTGCCACGTCCGCAGAAACAAGCATCAAAGAAAGTAGGGACGTGACCTGTCACGTCCGCAGAAACAAGCATCAGAGAAAGTAGGGACGTGGCCTGCCACGTCCGAAAAAAAGCATAAAACGTATTTCTACAAAACAAAACCTCCCTACTCTTTGAGGGTAGGGAGGTAATTGATATATGTAAGATTTTCTATTTCTCAGCCTCAGGAACAATAAGTTTGTAACCCTTACCGTGAATATTGATAATCTCAATTTGAGGATCCTCTTTCAATAACTTACGAAGTTTGGTGATATAAACATCCATACTGCGAGCGTTAAAGTAGTTATCATCAATCCAGATAGTTTTCAAAGCAAAGTTACGCTCCAAAATATCGTTAATGTGAGTACACAATAGAGATAGCAATTCCGACTCTTTAGTTGTAAGTTTAGTAACATTCTCACCAATAGTAAGAGTCTGTTTTTGGGTATCAAATGTAAAGTTACCCAATTTGTAACTTGTAGCCTCTTTAAGTTTCTTTCCTTTTACGCGGCGTAAAATAGCCTCAATTCTCAATACCAACTCTTCCATGCTGAAAGGTTTGGTAATGTAATCGTCAGCACCAATCTTGAAACCTTCAAGAATATCCTCTTTAAGAGCCTTTGCTGTTAAGAATATAATAGGTATTTCGCTGTTAGCAACTCTAATTTCTTGTGCAAGAGTAAAACCATCTTTTTTAGGCATCATAACGTCTAAAATACATAGGTCGTAACTATCTTTAATAAAAGCCTTGTATCCGCACTCGCCATCGGGGCATAAATCCGCTGAATAACCCTTTGCTTGTAAATACTCTCTTAACAACATACCAAGATTCTCATCATCTTCGCATAGTAAGATTTTCATTTTTTCATCCATAGTTAATCTGTTTTTATTAAAGGTAAAACAATTATAAATTTAGTTCCAATATTAACTTCGCTCTCTGCGTGAATAGTTCCTTTAAGATCTTCAATAATCTTTTGAACGTATGCAAGACCTAAACCAAAACCTTTCACGTTGTGAATGTTTCCGGTGGAAACTCTATAAAATTTTTCAAATATCTTTTTTAAATCCTCTTTTTTAATACCAATTCCGTTATCCTCAATCTCAATCTCCAGTTTGCCGTTTCTTGTACGAGTTTCAATGTGAAGTTTCAGAGGCCTTCCCTCATAAGCATATTTTAGTGCATTGTCAAACAGGTTAAAGATAACATTTGTGAAGTGCATCTCATCAACCTCAACCAAAGTCTCCTCATCACATAGGTGAGCATTAATCTCTCCACCCAATTTCTCAATTTTAAGCCTAAAGGTGCTAATTGCTTTGTCAATAACTGTGTTGGCGTCTAACATAGTCAATCGCATCATAACCTTGTGTTTCTCCAATAATGACATTTGCAACACCTTGTCAACTTGGAATCTAAGTCTGCTCGATTCATCTATAATCACCTTTGCAACATGTTCAATCATTTTAGGATTCTTTCCAACTGACTGGTCATTTAACATTTGTGCTGCAAGAGATATTGTAGATATAGGAGTTTTAAACTCGTGCGTCATATTGTTAATGAAGTCGGTTTTCATATCACTCAATTTCTTTTGGCGTAAAGCAATCACAATAGTAAAAATGAATGTGAGTAGCATTACCAAAGTAAATATGAACGATGTTATCATAAACTCAACCGATTGCATAATATACTTTGTTTGAGTAGGGAAGTATATCTTTATATAGTGAGTCCTGTCAGGAGCATCGTTAGGGAAAATTATCTGACTGTAAACAACATTCTTACTTGTTGGAGCATAACCCTGACTCTTGTATAATAACTTACCATGACCGTCAGAGATGGCAAACTTGAAAACAATATTAATATCATTATTTAAAAGTTCCGCTCTCAGATAACTCTCAAGTTGTCGAGTATCAACCCTCTCTAAGATAGGTTGAAAACTTGCAGTGTTTAAAATTTTCAAAACAACATCATTAAGTAATCCCTTTTGGTATAGATACTGTTTTTTTAGCATCTCTTGAATACCAATATAAGTTTTGGTAACATTGTTTTGATAATTATCTTTATTATTATAACTATTAAATATATCGTTTGAAGATAAAATAGAAATTTTAGAACTGTCGCTCTTAATATACTTGTTGCCCTCTTTTGAATTGAACTCGTATGAAATCAATCTCTTTTGGCTCTCGTTAACACCCTCTTGAAGATACCTGATATATTCATCTCTCTCCAAAGCCTCCGAAACATCATA
>JAFQBL010000033.1 GCA_017416695.1 Bacteroidales bacterium
AAAAACTTAGTTATCCTAATTATCTTCAAACTCTCCCCCCTCATTTTAGGGGGAGTACCCGCAGGGGGTAGGGGTAATAAAATAAGAGCCTCCCCAGTAGTAGGGACGTGGCCTGCCACGTCCGCTAACAAAGGTTTGCAAACCTTTTGTTGTATCTAATTAGTCCAATTAGCCTAATTAGACTTATTAGAACAAAAAAAATGGATTGCCGAAGCAACCCATTTTAACTGATATCTGATAGCTGATAGCTGACAGCTGGTAGCAGACCTACTCCTCAACAAAAATTGGAGTCAGGCGAGTCATATGTTGAGTATATCTTTTCACAACATTGCCATCCTCTTCTGTGATAGTCTGCTCAATAACCAAGTCAGTTTCATCTAATTTCTTAATAACAAACTTACTATCTCCATATTGGTCAATAAGTGTGAAATTGCCATCCTCGTATGTCCAAATACCAAAAAGAAGATTTTCACTATCGGTAATCATTCCGTCAGGATTTACCTCTAATATATTCCATTCGTAACTACCATCGGCTTTGAATTGGTTAACGAAAGTGTATTGGCTGACGTCTAAAACTTCAGGCTCTCTTGCATCGCCATACTCAGTTACTTGATACTCTGTTTTTTGTATCTTCCAAGTACCTACAAGAAGAATTTTAGTAGCATCATCTTCAGTACAAGAAGGGAAAACAAAAGCACTTAATATAATAGCCAACAGGCTAAAAACTTTAAACTTTTTCATTGTCGTATTCTTTTATTATAAATAGTATGTTAATGCAATTCTACAACCAAGGTTTTGAGTACCGTAAAGCAAAGCACAACTTCCAGGACTTACAACATCGGTAACTTGTTCAACTTTACCAGTGTTTGCACTGAAACCTTCGTAAGTTGCGTATGTTTTAGGTTGGAATGTAACCATAAGGGGAGTGAATGTCATTGATACTCCAAGTGCAATTTTTGGAGCAACAAAGAACTCAAGACCTGCATCTGCCTGAACTCCCAAACCATGTATATAACCTGAGTTGTAACGCTCCACTGGGCGAGCATAGTCAATGCCAAGTTTGCTTTTGAAATCATCGAGAGTACCTTTTGGTGTTGTCATAGGCATTGAAGATGGAACATGGTTAAGGTCGGTCATAGCGTTTCCGTAGTCAAAAACCATTCTGCCACCGGCTAATGCGTACAAGAGGTCAAATCCGTAAACAAACTTAATTTTTGGTGAGCCAACTTTACCCTCCCAACCAACTGAGAGCGAAAGGCTGTTTAGTCTTGATGTTATGGCATCGGTAACTTTGTTTTGTGATTCGGGGTTAAGAGCAACGGCAAGGTCGTCTTGAACATACTCGCGGTATTTAACAACACTACCATTAAATCCAAAGCCAAATCTTAAAGCACTCTTATCGGTTGTGTAGTATTTAAGTCTTAAAGCAGCCAAAGGGTCTTGAGCAAGAATAAACATCTGTTTTGGATTTCCTGCCAAGTCGCTGATATACTCTCCTGCAAAATCGCCAGGAGCGGGTTGGCACGACATACTATAAGCAAGAGAGGCGGGGTTAAAGGTAACGCTGATACCCAAATCGCCCTTTTTGCTGTCGTATGAAGTTGTTTGAGCATATACACCATTTACTAAAAGAAACAGTGCTGCCAATAGTGTTAATATATATCTTTTCATAACGATATCTTTAATCTTTTATACTAATTAGGTTGTTTCATTCCGTCTTCTCCAAAGTTTGCTGCAGGAGTTATGTCAAGTTGGAAGTTGTAAGCCGAACCACATGCAATGTCAGCCTCTTTCTCTCCAAAGAAGTATGTCTCGCACGAAACTTTTTTACTATCCTTATCGGTAGTATAAGACTCGCCATACATCGAAGACTCAACTCTTACGTTAAGAGTTTTTCCAACCGGGCAACCAAGTTCTACTTTAAAGAAAGCATCGTTATCAACGGCAACAGTTTTTAGAGCATATGCTGCAACTTTACCTTTATCATCGGGTACTCCGTAGAAGATATTTACCTTGTGACCAGGAGCAACAAGTTCGGGATCCTCCTGTGCAAGATTTTTGTTAAGGGTGATGTAGCGTACATATCCCATAACTGTAACCTTTGTCTCTAATACATCTGTGCTTAACTCTGTTTGTTCGGTACATCCTACCAATGCAAATAGTATTGCAGATAGGCATAATAAAGAAAACTTTTTCATATCTGTATAGTTATTAAAATTATTCGCTCCTGAATGTTAAATTACATGTGAATGTTCCAAAATCACTCATTGAAAGATTATTGTATGTTCCTGTGTAGAATAGGTAGTCTCTGTAAAATGGATGCTCGCGGCTACTGTTATCAGAGGTCCAGTTTAGTTCATACCATAGATCTGTGTATATCAACTCCGATGACTTTTCATCGTATGTAGAGCCAACGTTTGCATAGGTATATATCGATTCGTTGCTATAACGGGTAACAGTTAAACTTCCACCATTTTGCACTGTACCATAGTTTGTTCCGCTGTTATATCCAATAAAGGTAAAACTTCTTATTCCCATTGATACGCTAATTGTTGCTCCTGTGCCATATTTGGCACTGATTGTTATGCTTCCTGTTGCTGGAGCAAGAGCATTAACAATTAGAATTTCAGGCTCCATTGAGTTTGTATAAATTGATAAATCACTGTTGCTGCTTGTTGCTGTATATGTTTGCCCTATTTCTTCAATGAATAATGATCTGGATAACTTGTTATCATTGATGAAAGCCTCATCAACATACTCTCTATTGAATGTTTTTTGAACAGTTGCAACTGAGGATGTAGTCTCATTTGTACTGGTACGAACAACTGCCAATTTAAAGGCACTGCTTTTAACTGAACGAACCCTTGTGGTAACTGTTGTGTTGTTTATAGTAGCAGAAATATCGGTATATCCGTGACCTTTTGCAGTTACAACACCATTCTCAACTGTGGCAACCGAAGTGTTTGAAGATTTCCAGGTGGCACTACTCAAATCGTTCTCTTCATCGTTAAGATCTATCAGGGTAAACTCTATTGTTTTGTTAAATTTAGAGACACTTCCGTCAGGAGTGATAATGTTCATCGATGTTGAAGCCTTGTCATTTGCACTCTTCTCAAGAGAGAGATTCATCTGTGCAGGGATAATCTTAAGAGTTGCCTCGCCACTTACGCCATCAACACTTGTAGCGGTAACGGTAACATCGCCCGCTTTCAATCCCTTTATAGTGTTGGTCTCCTCATTAAACTCAACATAACTTGAAGGAGAGAAAGACCAAGAGATGTCCTTAATTGAAGCATTTGAAGGAGTAATAGATGCACTTACTGTTGTAGTTTTCTTTGCCTCAATAGTGCTATTACCCAAATTTACTTTTATTGATTTAACTGGGATATACTCTTTTACAACAATAGAGCAACTCTCTTTGAAGTCGGCAGTAATACCAGTTAGGGTTGTTGTACCATTTTTAAGAGCAGTAACATAAAGAACTCCATCTTCAACCTCAGCCGTAGCAATATCTTCATCTGCAACACGCCACTCAATTGTTGAGATAGAGCCATTCTCAGGCTCTATGCCAGTAACATCAACCTTAACACGCTGGTCAATGTAGGCATTTATTGAGTTTGGAAGAGTGAACGATGTTACCTCAACAGGATTTACTCTAACCTCAACCGAAGCCGAAACATTACCTGCGTATGCAGTAATAGTTGCAACACCTTCGCCCTCTGCCGAAACCTTTCCGTTTCTAACTCTTGCAACACTCTTGTCGGTTGTCTCCCAAGTAATGTCGGCAACATCTTGCATATCGGTGGGGGTGATAATGTATTTAATTACAAAATCTTCTCCCTCGTCAAGAGTAATCTTGCCATTACGTACGTTAGTGAATTGAATATCTTCAATCTCTCCACCCTCTTCATCACTACACGATGTAGTACTTACTGCTACCGAAGTTAAAATAAAAGCAGGTAGCAATAGATACAATAATAGTCTAAAAGTCTTCATATTAGTGTAATTAATTATTAGTTTGTCGTAATAAGTTAATGGTTGTTTAATACATACATAAACTGTATTACGCAAAGTTAAATTAAGTTAACACCTGATGTTTCCGTGAGGTAGTAAATAAAATATACGAAAGGGTAAAAATTTTATACAATCTTTTACTCTTCTCCCTCTTCATATTCCTTTATGTAGTGCAAAAAGAAGTTGTGATTTAATGCGCGAGATATACGCATAAGCATATCACTGTTTATAGATTTTTGGCGGAAGATATAATATACGTTGGGACGCTCGCAATTAATCTTTTTTGCAAGCCAGGCAGGAGTCCTCTCCTGACGTCTCATTTCCTGTTCGATGAGTTTGCCAATGTGTATCATAAAGAAAGGCGGAACCGTTTGTTACAAACCTAAAACTGAGGTACCGCCAAGCACCCTTGATACAGATAAGCACAAACAATCCACGCCTTGGGGGCATGAACCATTATGAAGTGCTTATTCCCGTATCTAAAAAAAATTGGCGGTTTTCAGTTTTGAGAATAATTACTTAAAGTTCAAATTTTAAAGTGGTTAGATTTTATCTATCTCCTTTATCCCTACTATATTTTTCTCGTATCTATCTTTTTAAATTATTACTATAAAATTTGTTTTACCTATTGAAGTTCAACAAAATTGTATTTGAGTGCAAAAGTATGAAAAAACAATATAACCACAAACAAAACACCCCAATAATATATTCAAACTACTAAATATCACTCATTTTCAATTTTTTGTTATCTCCTAAACGACTTTCCTGTAAATATTATTACGTTCATCATCTCGTTAAAGCGGTCGGCAATTCTTGTCCCGTACTTCTCTTTTATCTCCTTAGCCGTTAGATTGGTTGATATAACAGTAAACAGTTGCTCATTGTATCGGTGTTCAAGTACCTCTATTACAGGGTTTAGAATATTGCCGTAGTCGAGTTTTGTTGTAGGCTCTTTACCCATATCCTCTATTGCAAGTAGTGGAACTGTTTTACACTCCTTCATTCTGTCGGCAACCTCTCTTGCATCTACAATAGGCATACCATACTCCACTAAATTTCTTAACTTCAAATATACAAGCGAGTTTTGCAATGCTCTCACAAGAGTTGTTTTGCCATTACCGCAAGTACCGCAGAGAACTATTCCTGTTTTGTGCGATTTGGATGTCAAGGCATTTGCCATTTTTTTGATGGCTGAGTTCGTCTCCTCACTCTCCTGATACTTCATATTGCGTGATGCAACCTCAGCCCTATATGCAGCCGTTAGCAATATTCTGACCTCTTCTGGGGGTAAGTTAATCTTGAAGCCAGTCCGAGTAATCCTCTGCCGAAGTAGCACTGACATCAAATCCGATATCTTTTTCGTAGTTACGTTGTTTTGATTTTCCATTTGTTAGTTCCTTTCTATGCTCTTTTTTGTGTTGTTGAAGTTGTATTCTTAGCCAATCTACAAAATGTGCTTTGATGTCAGCATCATTTGCGTGAGTAGTGTTTTTGCATTTTTGTTCAAGTTCAAAATCATCAATATATTTCAGCAACTCATCTTTTGTTGTTTTAAATCGCATCAATATATTCTCTTGCCAATTTTGGTTATCTCTTAAATCTTGCGTTAACACCTCTTCGCTTGTATGCGATATAGTGTGTGTGATATTATTATTTTCTTTTATTTCTTTTTCTTTTCTTTTACTTGCATCATTTTGCTTTGCATTTGCATTGCGTTTGCAATTATTCTCTGATTTCCAACGAGTTTCACTTGCCTTTCTGCGTTGTTGGCTAACCTCTTTTTGCTTCTCTAATCGGGTATTTACAGCACTGCTCCAAAACTCAACATCGTTGTGTTCAAACAAACCACTACACTCAATTATGTTTTGTACTACATTTGTATCAACGTGTAATACAAATGCAATACTTTTGTATGCCGATATAGGCAACCTTCCACCCTGCTCATATAAATGTTCTATGATACACCAGTAGATACCAACACCTGCCACGCCATACTCAGCCAACAGCATTTGTATTTTGGGATCGTTTCTTGCTCCGTAATCGTGAGGAAAGTAATATGCTCTCTTTGCCATTCTCTTAATTTATTAACTGCTATTTCTAATATTTTTGTTGCTCACAAAAATAGATTATAGTTTAGTGCGTGTAGTGGTATAATTATATAAAGAGTAGTTGGTAAATAGTAGAGAGTAGTTAGTTGTAGGGAGGTGTCCTATGCGACAGAGGGAAACAGTGTCCTGCACGACGTAGTCGGTCTGAAAGACCTGGGAGAACTTGTTCTCCTACTTAATAGCCGTAGGTTTTCAAACCTACGGAAAAAGAGAAATGCCACACCATCTCACCGTCTGAAAGACGGGAAAAGGGCATCAAAAGTAACTAAATATGGGCTATCCCGTCTTTGCAGACGGATAAAGATTATTCATCAATAACCACGGACTTTGTCCGCGGTTATTAGGTAGTTTCGCTTACGCTCAACCCTGTCTTTCAGACAACATTAGTATAATCTTAGTTCTAAAAACTAACTAAATCCGTAATAACAACTGAGGAGAAAAGAAAAAGAGTGCTAATCTTTCAATTATCACTCTTTACTAACTATCTCTCTTTTTTAAGGTTATTATCAAAGATTTTATTCTATCCCAAATATTTTATTAAATACACCATAATTATATATAGCATATACATTTTCATTATATTTCTCAATATTATTGATCTTAATCTTTATATGATTAAAATCTTCAATAAACCCCAAAATTTCTTCATCAGTGATTAAATTATATGCATCTCTATGAAAAAGGATATTAGAAAAATAGACTCTGCGTGAGTGAATATGTACTAAATACGTAATATTATAAATATTACTTTTCCCTTCACTGTCAAATGCTTTACCCTTTCCAAAATGTTTAATAAGAAGATACTCAATTACTGCATTTACATTCTCTTTATCTAAGATGCTTATAGGTATGTCTTCTCTCATTTCTACACCTTTAAATAATTCTTTGTTTTTTTCTGGTAGATGCCATACCCAAAAATCCCTTACATGCTGTTTTAATGTATCAGTGTATGCTACCATATATTGCAAATCACCTTTCTTGAGAATCTCAATATTTTCATTAGACTCTGCAAATATGTTCTGCGATACAACTATTAATAAAAGAGTTGTAACAAAGAGAAATCTTTTCATAATAAAGTCAATTATAGTATGATGTAAAATTTGAGTATAAAAGTATTCTATTTTCCTAAGATATGCAATAGTAGAGAGTAGTTAGTAGTAGGAATGTGATGTCACCTCTGCAGTTGTTTGTAATTGGGCTAATGAACTAAATCCGTAATAACAACTGAGAAAAAAGAAAAAGAGTGGTAATCTTTCGATTATCACTCTTTACTAACTATCTCTCTTTTTTAAGGTTATTATCAAAGATTTTCTTTTTATTAAATGCACCAAGATTTTGTATAGTGTATATGTTTTCAGCATATTCTTCATTATCATTGACTTCAATCTTCATCTGGTTAAAATCTTCAATAAAGCCCAAAATCTCTTTATCTGTAATTAAGTTGTATGCATCACCATTGCAAAAGAGATTAACAAAATAGACTCTACCTGAGCGAATATGTATTAAATATGTAAGATTGTAAATATTACTTTTTCCCTCACTATTAAGTGTTTTATCTCCCCCAAAATGTTCAAAGGCAAGATGCTCGGCAACTTCTCCTATATAAATATTATCATAGCCATTTATTGCTATACTTCCTATCAGTTCTGCACCTTTAAATAATTCT
Organism: Bacteroidales bacterium; assembly: GCA_017416695.1. Classification (GTDB taxonomy): domain Bacteria; phylum Bacteroidota; class Bacteroidia; order Bacteroidales; family G3-4614; genus Caccoplasma_A. The sequence continues at coordinate 7,789 of JAFQBL010000033.1, forward strand.
TTGTTTGTTTTTGGCATATACCATACCACAAAAGATTTTATTTCTTGTTTTAAAGAGTCGGAGAAATCTACCATATACTCCAAATCACCTTTCTTGAGAATCTCAATATTTTCATTAGACTCTGCAAATATGTTCTGCGACACAACTATTAATAAAAGAGTTACAACAAAGAGAATCCTTTTCATAATAAAGTCAATTATAGTATGTTTTAAAATCTGAGTATAAAAGTATTCTATTTTTATTCATCCTCTTTTATGGGGTAGTACCCCCCATTTTTATCAAATGGTATAAAATTATAGAGAATAAATGCATCTTTGTCATATTTCTCAGTATTGAAGATTTCTATTTTTAGGAGATTAAAATCTTCAATAAAGTTCTTAATCTCCTCTTTGGTAATTAAATTATAGGCTTCAGAGGAAAAGAGAATGTTAAGAAAATAAACTTTACTGGTGTGAATGTCTATTTTAAATGCAACCTTAAAAATATTACTTTCTCCTTCACTGTTGAATACTTTATCTTCCCCAAAATGTTTAATAGCAAGATACTCAATCACTGCTTCTGCATTGATCTTATCAAAGATATTTGCAGTTATACCTTTTTCAATTCTTTCTCCCTTAAATGTTTGTTTATATACTTCTGGTTGATACCATACCCAAAAACTCTTTATGTCTTGTTTTAATGTATCAGTGTAAGTTTTAATATAAAGAAAATCTCCTTCCTTAAAAGTTTCAATCTTTTTATAAGACTCTGCAAATACGTTCTGCGATACAACTATTAATAAAAGAGTTGCAACAAAGAGAAATCTTTTCATAATAAAGACAATTATAATATGTTTTAAAATATGAGTATAAAAGTATTCTATTTTCCTAAGATATACAAGAGTACTTCTGGAGAAATTGATTCATCAAACGCTCTGCTATCGTGATTGCTTTTCTCTGGGGAAGAAAAATGACCTACCTTATTGTATGTTTCTTGATCATTTTTCGTGAAATTCCCACTACCAGAAACTCTATATATAAATGGTAAATACTTATTGTATAACTCTTTAGTATATTCATCATTTGGGTCACTTCCCATAAATATTTTTGCACCTAAAGGGTTATTAAAGTTTACATTAAAAAGTACTTGTTGTTTTTTTTCGCCAGTCTTAGGCGCAATGACTACTATTCCATCTTCTAATCCTTCATAATATTCTGGATCTATGGAGTCATTATATATTATAGGCTCATCATACTCTGCTGCTGCTTCAAATTTATTCTTTGCATATATTATATCTTCGCCAACTTTTGCTTCTATCTCTAAATTCATTGCAGGAATATCTTTGCTACTACGCCCATCTCTGTTATAATGATTTAATTGAGCATGATGAAAAAGTTCTTCTATTTGTGCTGACAGGTCAGGATCTTTTTTGGGGAATATTATACTTTTATCAGCCCATGTTGTACAACCAGGAACTTTTAAATTCTTATCATACTTATAATTTAACCCCTTGTATGGTATTATCCCTAATAACCGCTCACCATATTCATTTTCTTTCAAATAATTTGTGCCATATCCCAAGTGTGGCCACATATCTTTGGGTATGTTTTTTGATGCACTAAATTGAGTAATTCTTCCTAATTCGGGATATTTCATTGCTAATGCAATGGTGTCAATATCTTCCGAATAATCATTCCTCATTATTCCGAATTGTTGATTATTTCCCATATCTCCTAAAGAAGCATTATTTAAAGCATACAAACTATTACTTCCGCCATTGAACCTATTAAATGAATTTGTTGTATAGTTGAGGTAGTTTGGAAAATAACTATTATTCCTTATTAAATTTGATGGATACAAATTTAAAAACTTATTATCCTTTCTCATTGTTTGTTGCTTGTAGAAATCAAAAAAAGGCTCCTTGCTTTCTGTAAAAAAATTATAACGGTATTGAGAATTATATCCACCTTTATCTACATTCCATAAACCATTATATTCTACAAATCTGTCCGAGATAGGCAAATACCGCATCACCGTGTTGTTTCTTTCGTCCCAATATAATTTCTTGGGATCTTTTACTAATTCTGAATTTTCCATAATATATCTATTTTTTTGTTTGCTCACAAAAATAGATTATAGTTTAGTGTGAGTAGTGGTATAATTATATAAAGAGTAGAGAGTAGTTAGTTGTAGGGAGGTAATGTCACCTCCGCAGTTGTTTGTAATTAGACTAATGAACTAAATCCGTAATAGCAACTGAGACAAAAAAGAAAAAGAGTGGTAATCTTTCGATTATCACTCTTTACTAACTATCTCTCTTTTTTAAGGTTATTATCAAAGCCTTTATTCTATCCCAAATATTTTATTTAAGTCACCGTAATCATAAAAAATATATACATCTTCATCATATTTCTCTATATCATTGACCTTAATCTTTATAAGATTAAAGTCTTTAATAAACCCCAAAATTTCTTCCTCAGTGATTACCTTATAGAAATTGCCATGGAAAAAGATATTGGTAAAATAGACTCTGCCAGAGTGAATGTGTACGAAGCACGAAACATTATAAATATTGCTTTTGCCTTCACTGTCAAATACTATATCCTCTCCAAAATGTCTGATAAGAAGATAATCAATCACTGCATTTGCATTAATCTTTTCTGTGATGCTTATAGGTATATCATCTCTTATTTCTACGCCATTAAATAATTCTATATATTCTTCTGGTTTATACCATACCCAAAAAGATTTTGTTTCTTGTTTTAAAGAGTCGGAGAAATCTACCATATACTCCAAATCACCTTTTTTGATAAATCCATTATCCTCATAAGACTCTGCAAATACGTTCTGCGATACAACTATTAATAAAAGAGTTGCAACAAAGAGAAATCTTTTCATAATAAAGACAATTTAGTATGTTGTAAAATTTGATTATAAAAGTATTCTATTTTCCTATGATATGCAATAGTGCTTCTGCTGGTAAGACTCCATATACAAACATAAGAGTGGACTTTGAAAATATTACCAGTAAACGGCATATTGAGTATAACAGGTTTCTCTATTTTTTATATCTGTTTTTTTAGGGAGTTTTATATCTTCATTTATACTCTTTGCAAAAGAGATAATTTCTTCTGTCATAGATTTATTGTCAACAGATTCTTTGAACCATATAAAATTTAATGATACATTTCCGCTATATGGATATATATATAACCAGACACCTTTTACTGCATAGTTTGCAGTAGGCAGGCACTTTTTTAGCTAGGTTTTTATTTGGTTGTCTATTTTATAAAAAATAGAATCTTCTTTTGAATATATATCGGAGAATAAGGATTCATTTAAATTGTTAGAATTAAAAGAGGAATTATTGTATTTTGCAAAGACAGAGTTAATCTTTCCTTCTGTCGAGTCTTTATATGTAGTTATATATTTTACTAACTCTGTATTATCAGTATTTGTAATTAAAGAATCTGAGTTATTGTAATTTATAATTTCATCGGTAATTTCTACTTTGTTAGTTTTTGTACATGAGACCAGCAGAAGAAATATGAATATTAGATATTTCATAATTTACAAAATATAGATATTATATTTTAATACAAATATAGTAACTAACAAGCGAGAAATATAAAACTTGTTTTAATATTTTTCACATTGAGTGAAAGTATATTCGCTGTCACAGCAAATATACTAAATATGGGCTATCCCGTCTTTGCAGACGGATAAAGATTATTCATCAATAACCACGGACTTTGTCCGCGGCTATTAAGTAGTTTCGCTTACGCTCAACCCTGTCTTTCAGACAACATTAGTATAATCTTAGTTATATTAGTTCTAAAAACTAACAAATCTGCAATAACAACTGAGGAGAAAAGAAAAAGAGTGGTAATCTTTCGATTATCACTCTTTTCTCGGTACCCGGAGCGGGACTTGAACCCGCACAGCCGTGTTATAGCCAAAGGATTTTAAGTCCTTCGTGTCTACCGATTCCACCATCCGGGCGAAACCATTGGAGCGAAAAACGGGACTCGAACCCGCGACCCTAACCTTGGCAAGGTTATGCTCTACCAACTGAGCTATTTTCGCATTTGCGACTGCAAAGATACTCTTGTTTTTTGGATTTGCAAATAAAATGAACAAGAATTTAATTAAAAAAATTTAATAGTCTTTTGACTATTTGTCTATAAATATCAGTATATTAATGGTTTAATGTGTTTTTGCCCTATTTGAGTTTTTACTGCTTATTGCCGATAAAACTCTAATTTTATATATTTGCAAGTGATAAATCATCTATTATGAGAAGAGCAATTACCATATTTTTACTATTGTTTGCCCTCTCTTTTGTGAATAAAGCAGAGAGTTTGGTTGATTATGTTAACCCTCTTATGGGTACTGAATCTACATTTAGTTTCTCGCATGGTAATACCTATCCTGCTGTTGCTCTGCCTTGGGGCGTTAACTTTTGGTCGCCACAAACGGGCGAGAATCGCAATGGGTGGATGTATGCTTATACTGATACCGTTATTAGAGGTTTTAAGCAAACGCACCAACCAAGTCCATGGATTAACGACTACGCTGTACTCTCTGTTATGCCTTTGAGCGGAGAACTTAAGATTAATCATAAGGAGAGGGGTGTGGGCTTCTCGCACCAGAACGAGGAGGCTCATCCATACCTCTACTCTGTAACGATGGATAATGGCGTTAAGGTTTCTCTTACTCCAACTCGCACCTCTTCTGTTATTGAGGTTGAGTACCCCTCTCTCGAAGGTCAGTATTTTGTAATTGATGCCCAGCATGGTGGTTCAAAGGTTGAGATTGACCAGATGCGTCGCAGAGTTACTGGGTATGTAAAGAACCACAATGGCGGTGTGCCTGCAAACTTTACAAACTACTATGTTATGGAGTTCAGCCACCCGATAGCCGAAAAGGGGGTGATGATAAACGACTCTCTTTTTGCTGGTCGTAGCGTGGGTGAGCATGACAGGGTGTGTGGTTACCTTCGTTTTATAGTTCCCGAAGGTGAAAAACTTACCGTTAAAATATCTTCATCGTTTATATCGGCAGATCAGGCTCAACTGAACTTTAACAGAGAGGTAAAGGGTAAAACTTTTGAGGAGGTAAAGAGTGCTGCCATATCTGAATGGAACGCTATGCTTGGCAGAGCGGTGGTTGAGGATGATGATAGGGTGGCAAAGCAAACTTTCTATTCGTGCTTATATAGGGTGTTGCTATTCCCCAGAGAGTTCTATGAGTATGACAGCGAGGGTAATCCCTGCTATTATAGCCCATATGATGGGGAGATTCACGATGGGTATATGTACACCGACAATGGTTTTTGGGATACTTTCAGGGCGGTTCATCCCTTGTTTACATTGCTATACCCCGAAGTGTCGGAGCGTGTTATGCAGTCGCTTGTAAACGTATATAATGAGAGTGGTTTCTTGCCCGAATGGGCATCGCCAGGTCATCGTGGTTGTATGATAGGTAATAACTCATTATCGCTGATTGCTGATGCATATATTAAAGGGATAAGAGGGTTTGATACACAAAAGGCTCTTGAGGCAATGGTGCATCAGACCGAAGCACAAGGTGAGCCTTTGTCGGTTGGACGTAACGGATATAAGGAGTACTTTGAGTTGGGATATGTGCCTTACCCCAACTACTACGAGGCAACTGCCAAGACTCTTGAATATGCCTATGCCGATTGGTGTCTTTCAACCTTTGCCTCTGCATTGGGAGCGGTAGATATTGCATCGGACTACAAGTCAATGGCATATAACTATGAGAATGTCTTTGATAAATCCAACGGCTTTATGCGAGGCAGAACTAAAAATGGCGATTGGGTATTCCCCTTTGCTCCCGAAGAGTGGGGTGGTGCTTTTACCGAAGGCTCTTCGTGGCACTACACATGGAGTGTTATGCACGATGTTGAGGGATTGTCGCAACTGATGGGAGGCCATGAGAATATGACCTTTATGCTCGACTCTATGTTTTCTGCCCCTCCTGTATATAACTACGGAACATATGGTTTTGTGATACACGAGATAGCCGAAATGGTTGCCCTGAATATGGGGCAATATGCTCACGGAAACCAACCTGTACAGCATGCGGCATATCTCTATGACTATACTCTTTCGCCTTGGAAAACTCAATATCATGTGCGTCAAATAATGGATAGACTCTATAAACCCACACCTGACGGATATTGTGGCGATGAGGATAACGGACAAACTTCGGCGTGGTATGTGTTCAGTGCTATGGGATTTTATCCCGTATGTCCAGGTCGTGCCGAGTATGCTGTTGGCTCTCCTCTCTTTGATAAGGTAACGCTGAATCTTCCTATGGGTAAAACATTTGTTATAGAGGCTCTCAATAACAATCCTGCAAACTGCTATATAAAGAGTGCCAGCCTCAACGGAAAGAGATATACAAAAAACTATATATCGCATTTTGATATTACGGCAGGTGGCGAGATACAATTTAATATGGCAGATAAACCAAACATAAAAAGGGGTGTCGAAACTGGTGATGCTCCTTCATCAATGACGCAAATAAAAAAATAGAAAAAGATATGAAAAAATTAACATTATTGGCTCTATTCCTATTGGGAATAGCAATTCAGACAGTAACTGCTCAACAACTAAAATCAATAGTCTCTCCAAATGGAAAGGTTGAGGTAACTCTGTTTTCATCATCGTGGGGTGTGCCAGGCTACTCTGTTAAGGTTGATGGTGATACACTTATATATGATTCGCAACTGGGCTTGCGTTATAGCGGGTCGGAGATAACAGGTCATACAATTGATAAGACAAACTATAAATGGGAGCGTACCGACTCTCTTACTCAAACCAAATATAACGAGATGACTGTCTCTTTTAATCAGCCCTATAAAGGTGTGTTTAAAGCGTGCGTAAGGGTATATGATAATGGTTTTGCTCTTAATCAGACGTATAGTTTGGAGAGTGCTGAGAAGACTTTCCTGCAAGACGACAACACTGCAATATATTTTGCTACTAAAGCAGAACTTATTAAGGCGGACTCTACTCTGCCAGTTGATTCTGTAAAATCGCAGTCTCTCCCTGTTAATTTAAAACTTGAAGATGGAAGAGAGGTTGCTATCTGGGCAGATAGTTTAAAGGATTATCCTGAAATTGAGGTTAATGCCACTGTTGAGGTGCCTAATATGCTTCAAGTTGATTTAAAACCAATGTACGAGGGTAACAATATTATTAAGGCTGTTATGCCAGCAACATTCTCTACCCCTTTTATCAGGTTTGAAGTGAAATAAGAGTTGTTAGTTGTTAGTTTTTAGTTTTTAGTTGTTAGAACTAAGATGACTAAGATAACTAAGATGACTAAGTTTTTTTATTGGACTAATTAGAGACAACAAAGGTTTGCATTTTTCGTGCAAACCTTTGTTATTTAATAACTACCCGAAGGGCAACTAACTAACAACTAAAATCTACTCTTTAAAATATACCCTCTTAACTCTTGCCGATACTGATGTGAGAACTTCGTATGGGATAGTGCCTAATTTCTCGGCAATATCCTCAACTTTGATGTTCTCTCCAAATACTTCAACAATGTCGCCTTCGGCACACTCAATGTCGGTAACATCAATCATGGTAACATCCATACAGACATTGCCTGTAATGGGGGCAAGTTTTCCGTTAACCCACATTGCTCCACCGCCATTGCCAAGATGACGGTTAAGTCCGTCGGCATATCCAATAGGTACTGCTGCTATTCGCGACTTTTTGTTTAGTATTCCACGTCTTCCGTAGCCTACTGTCTCTGCCGAAGTGAGTTCTTTAATTTGAAGTATAGTGGTCTTTAGTGAAGATACGCTTCTTAATCCCTTTACTGAGGGGTGTGGTGCAACACCATACAAACCTATTCCAAGTCTTACGCCCTCAAATTGGTATTGTGTATATCTTGATATTCCTGCTGTGTTCAGTATATGGCGGAATATGGGTTTGCCTATGCCCACTTGAAGCGATTCGGCACAGCGACTGAAAGTCTCAATCTGCATCTCGGTGTAATAGTCAAGATTGTCATCATCGCTACCAGCCAGATGCGAAAAGACAGAACAGGGTGTTAACTCTTTGTTTATGGTAAGTTCTTTAATTAGTTTAGGCATATCATGAATGGTAAAGCCTAAACTGTGCATACCGCTATCTATCTTTATGTGTATGGGAAAATCGGTTATTCCTTGCGTGCTTGCCGCTTTTGTTAATGCCTCTAATAGCCTGAAATTATAAACTTCGGGTTCAAGGTTGTATTTGAAGAGGGTGTCAAATGTTCCCATTTCGGGATTCATAACCATAATTGGCATTGTGATACCTGCTTTGCGTAACTCTGCCCCCTCATCGGCAACGGCAACTGCTACATAACTGCAACCTGCATCCTGAAGTGTCTTTGTCAGTTCGTATGAGCCTGCACCATATCCAAATGCCTTTACCATACATATAACTTTTGTATTGGGCAACAACTTTTGTTTGTAGTAGTTGTAGTTGTGGCGTATGGCATCGAGGTTTACCTCCAGTATGGTTTCGTGTTGTTTAAGCGAAAGGTTATCTGTTATCTCATCAAAATTGAATTTTCTTGCTCCCTTGACAAGTATCAGTTCGCGATTGAAATGGTCAGTCTCGCCCGATGATAAAAACTCGGCAGTGGTTCTGTAAAAACTGCTCTCTGCTGGAAATAGTCCGCTGTTCTCTGTTAGTCGGTCTCCTATACCAACAAATTTATCAATACCCTTCTCCTTTAGTAGTTTTGCAATTTTTGAGTATAACTCAACCTCGTTTGATGATGATTGAAGTATGTCTGAGAGTATCAGTCTTCTTGTCCCTCCCTCTAATATTGAACGGCGTGAGAGAAAATCGAGTGCAATCTCAAGTGAGTTTATATCTGAGTTGTAAGTGTCGTTTATTATTGTGCAGTTGTTCTTGCCCTCTTTAACTTCTAATCGCATGGCAACGGGTTCAATACCCAGCAACCGTTTTGCCGCCTCTTGTGGTGTGATATTGAAACAGAAGAGCATAGTGCAAAGAGTGTGAATAGCATTCTCTATTGAACCATCTTCAATAAAGGGTATCTTAAAGTTCTCTTCTTTACCTTTATATATATAGGTAACTGATGCTATATTGTCTGATTTGGAAATCTCTTTTATGTACAAGGGTGCGGAGGTGTCTTGGCTCGACCATCCTATTAGTTCTCTCTCTGGGTATAACCTCTCTATGGCATCTTTTATATTGTTTTGTGATGCGTTGTATATTATGGTTTTTGTCTCTTTGAAGAGTTTTAATTTTTCGTTTAACTTCTCTGTTGTAGAGTTAAATCCCTCTTGGTGAGCATCGCCAATGCAGGTGAATATTCCTATTGTTGGGGCAATAATCTCGCTTAGAGCCTCCATCTCATGAGGTTGCGATATTCCTGCCTCAAATATAGCAAGTGTTGTACGTTGCTCTAACTCCCATACCGATAGGGGAACTCCAATTTGAGAGTTGTAACTGCGTGGTGAGCGGGTTATAAAAAAATCGGGTTGCAACAGTTGGTTTAACCACTCTTTTACAATAGTCTTGCCATTGCTGCCAGTGATGCCTATCACTGGTATCTTAAACCTCTTTCGGTGAGCCGATGCTATTTTTTGCAGGGCCTTTATGCTGTTTTTTACCCTAATGATATTTACCCCTTTGAATGTTGAAAATATGGGTAACTCTTGTTCGGTAACAAAGTTGCGGACACCTTTCTTGTATAACTCCTCAATAAATTTGTGTCCATCGTTGGTTTTGCTCTTTATGGCAAAAAATAGTGTGTTGGATGGCGATTTTATTGAACGGCTGTCGGTTAAAAGCAACGAAATGTTGAGTTCTTCAAAAGGGGTGTCGTTGCAATCCAATAGGGCTGTAATATCTTTTATGGAGTATTCCATTGTTGTTATACGTTGTTTATTTTGTTCTTAATATCTTGAATCTCTTGAATCTCTTGCTCTATGTCAATATGTTTATATTTGTTGGCAAAAGTTGTGGCATTTTTTAAAAGAGTGTTTAAAAAGGCCTTATACCCTTCGGTGTCGGCACTCATAAGTCTGTGGCTAATTCCTTGTCTTATTTTGCTCCACTCTCTGATTATATTAATGGAATCGGGCGAAATAACCTCATTCTCTATTCTCTCCCATATATATTCTACCGCCTTTTTAGAGGGGTGTGCCATATCATCGGCATAGAAACGATAGTCGCGAAGTTCATCAAGAACAATCTCGTAAGTTGGCAGGTATGATACTCTCTCTCTGAATCTGTTTTGTATCTCCTCGCACGCAAGAAGCAGGGTGCTTTTGCTTAAAGAGTTTTCGTGAATACCATCTTTGAGATGTCTGATGGGGCTTACCGTAAGAACTATCTTAATATTGGGATTAACAGCAAAAAGGGTTTTAAGAGTTGAAGAGAAACACTCTGCAATCTCCTCAACAGAAACCCTCCTTCTTGAAAAGTTTTTTGCTGCAAGTTTATGACAATTGGCAACCACCTTGCCACTCTCAACCAACTCATATACCCAAGCCGTTCCAAAAGTGACGAATAGAAAATTGGCACTCTTAAGATGTTGACAGGTGTTTGTCAAACTGCTATTTATTGTTTGCAGCATATAACTCTTGTTGGTATGAGAAAATGCTGAGTGGTGCGAAAAACTGTGATATAGATTTCCGCTCTTTATTAATTCTAATTCTTGAAACGGTGTGTTGCTAACCGATCTGTTTATAGCCTCTGCAATTGATAAAGGATTATAAAGAACGCCAAAAGGGTTTACGAGAGTATCAAATTTACTCGCCTTAAACACACCTCCAATCTCATCGGCAAAACAGGAACCGAAGAAGATTAATGAATGAGAGTGATTTATTCTCTCTCCTTGCCAATCAAGAGAAACTATTGTCCTAAAATCCATATTGCAAAATTATAAAAATAATTTATTAAAAATTACACCAAAATAACTTTTTAAAGTAACTTTGTGCAACAAATAAAAATATAGATGAAAAATATAATTCTCATATCGTTGTCATTTGTATTTATGCTTCTCGCCCTCTCGTGTCAAAGGGGGGCTGGCACTCAATCGCACACCTCAGCACAGCGAGATACTACGCTTGTGTTTGATTTGGATAGTATGCTTATGATTGAAGATTTTGAGAAAGGCTATATTTCAATATATGATATGCCCCCATTCTCTTCATGCTCTGTTGTGGGAAGTATGGCATATGCTAAGGATTATAATATAGATATCTTTATGATCCCCGAAAGCGACTCGGCATACCTTGTGCTGTCAGAGATGTTTAACAAAGATGAAGAGGGTAATCTGCTGTGGAGAGTGACCGATTCGGTTAAGATATACTACCCCATAGGTGCTTCAATAGGTTGGCCTGGCTCAGTTGTAAAAGATGGAGTTATTGATTATAACCTAATAGCATTGATGCCCGATGATAAGGATTGGATTGATACTGAGGTTTATGATGCCCTTTTGGGTGTGTGGAGTTTGGATGCTCAAGAAAAAACTATCACACCACTGCCTGTTGAGAATATCTCATGTATTAATGAGTCGTATGGGGTTTATTAGTTAACAAACATTCGTTTGTTGAACTTGCTCTCGCTCAACAATACACAAACAAGTTTGGTATTGTGTTCGCTTACTCGCAACTTTGTTAGTTTTTAGTAAACTAAGATAACTAAGATAACTAAGATAACTAAGATAACTAAGATAACTAAGATGACTAAGTAAAAATCTTAACTACTCTATTTATACTAACTACCTTAGTAATATTAACCACCTATCAACTTTAGTAACCCTAGTAACCTAGTAATCCTAGTTACCCTAGCCACCCTAGTAACCCTAGTTATCCTAGTTGCCCTAGTTACCCTAGTAACCCTATCCAGCCTACTCCCCCCAGTTTCAACAACTAAAAAAACTTCCTTGAAAATTTGTGTAATTGCCAAAAAAATAGTACTTTTGCGAAGTTTTTAGCGCCAAAAAGTATGCGTATCTCATTATATGGTATTGAGTTACAAATAATTAGAACGTATATTTCGAGTAATGAAAACGAGAAGAATTAATTAATATAAGTATAAACAAAACTATTAAAAAAGTTCTAAAAAATGCCTACAATTCAACAATTAGTAAGAAAAGGAAGGGTAGTTTTGGAGGATAAAAGTAAATCTCCCGCATTAGATTCATGTCCTCAAAGACGTGGTGTATGTGTGAGAGTTTATACAACAACTCCTAAAAAACCTAACTCTGCTATGCGTAAAGTGGCTAGGGTTCGTTTAACAAACGGAAAAGAGGTTAACTCTTATATTCCAGGAGAAGGACACAACTTGCAAGAGCACTCTATCGTAATGGTACGTGGTGGTCGTGTTAAAGACCTTCCTGGTGTTCGTTACCACATCGTACGCGGTACATTAGATACTGCAGGTGTTGCAAACCGCACCCAACGTCGCTCGAAATACGGAGCAAAACGTCCTAAAGCAGGTAAAAAGTAATTAGTTGCACGCCTGTAAAAACATTGATGCAACGCCAGAGAAATTAAAACTTAGTTGTAAAACTATTTTCTAGTTTCTTGGATAGGCTGATTCGGTTGAGTAAATGGTATTAGAGAATACTGTTGAAGATGTGAAAAGCAACCAAGAACAAGAACAAAAAAAATTAAGATGAGAAAAGCAAAACCAAAGAAAAGGGTCGTATTACCAGATCCTATCTTCAGTGATGTAAAGGTTTCAAAATTTGTAAACCACTTGATGTATGACGGAAAGAAGAATACCGCATACACTATTTTCTATTCCGCTCTTGATATGGTTAAATCTAAAATGACCACAGAAGAGACAGCCCTCGAAATATGGAAGAAGGCTTTGGAAAACATTACACCTCAAGTAGAGGTTAAGTCACGTCGCGTGGGAGGAGCAACATTCCAAGTACCTACGGAAATCCGTCCAGACCGCAAAGAGTCAATCTCGATGAAAAATTTAATATTGTACGCACGTAAACGTGGAGGCAAAACTATGGCAGACAAATTGGCTGCTGAGATAATGGATGCTTATAACAACCAAGGTGGTGCGTTTAAACGTAAAGAGGATATGCACAAAATGGCTGAGGCTAACCGTGCGTTTGCTCACTTTAGATTTTAATTGAAAGATGGCAAAAGGAGACGAATTATTAAAATATACCAGAAACTTAGGTATTATGGCGCACATCGATGCTGGTAAAACAACCACATCGGAGCGTATTCTATTTTACACCGGTTTGACACACAAAATTGGTGAGGTACATGATGGTGCAGCCACTATGGACTGGATGGAGCAAGAGCAAGAGCGTGGTATTACTATCACATCTGCTGCAACTACAACTTGGTGGAACTACAACAACGAGAAGTATAAAATCAATTTGATTGACACTCCGGGACACGTCGATTTCACCGCAGAGGTAGAGCGTTCACTTCGTATCTTGGACGGAGCAGTAGCAACATTCTGTGCAGTAGGAGGAGTAGAGCCTCAATCTGAGACAGTATGGCGTCAAGCAGACAAATATAACGTTCCTCGCGTAGGTTACGTTAATAAAATGGACCGTTCAGGTGCTAACTTCTTTGAGGTTGTACGTCAACTTAAAGAGGTATTAGGTGCAAATCCTTGTCCAATCCAAATTCCTATCGGTGCAGAGGAGAACTTCAAAGGAGTTATCGACTTGGTACGTATGAAAGCCCTATACTGGCCAAATGAGGCTATGGGTGCTGATTACACAGCAGAGGAGATACCTGCAGAGTTACAAGCAGAGGCAGAAGAGTGGAGAGAGAAACTATTAGAGTGTGTAGCAGACTTTGATGACGCTTTAATGGAGAAATTCTTCGACGATCCCTCAACTATCACTGAGGAGGAGATAAAAGTAGCAATAAGAAAAGGAACTCTTGCAATGAAGATGGTTCCTATGACTTGCGGTTCATCATTCAAAAACAAAGGAGTACAAACATTACTTGATGCAGTATGTGCATACTTGCCAAGTCCAACAGATACTCCATCAGTAGTTGGACACGAGGTTGACAACAAAGAGGTAGAAATTACACGTAAACCTTCATCAGGCGAGCCACTATCTGCATTGATATTCAAAATTGCAGTTGACCCATATGTAGGTCGTTTGTGTTTCTTCCGCGTTTATTCAGGAGACCTTGCAGCAGGTTCATATGTATTGAATACTCGTTCAGGTAAAAAAGAGCGTATATCACGTCTATTCCAAATGCACTCAAGCAAACAAAACCCAAAAGAGGTTATCGGTTGTGGTGATATAGGTGCAGCAGTAGGTTTGAAAGATGTTCGTACAGGAGATACAATCTGTGCAGAGAACGCTCCAATCGTATTGGAGTCAATGGACTTCCCAGAACCAGTTATCGGAATTGCAGTTGAGCCAAAAACTCAAAAAGACTTGGATAAACTTGGTCTTGGACTACAAAAACTTGCTGAGGAGGATCCAACATTTACAGTTAAATCAGATGAGGATACAGGTCAAACAATCATCAGCGGAATGGGTGAGCTTCACCTTGAGATTATCATCGACCGTCTTCGTCGTGAGTTCAACGTAGAGTGTAATCAAGGACGTCCTCAAGTATCATACAAAGAGGCAATCACACAATCAGTTGAGTTGCGTGAGACTTACAAGAAACAAACAGGAGGTCGTGGTAAATATGCCGATATGATTGTACGCGTAGAACCAGTTGACGCTGATTTCGAAGGAAGTTTGCAATTTGTTGATGAGGTTAAAGGTGGTAACATTCCAAAAGAGTATATCCCATCAATTCAAAAAGGTTTCACAACTGCTATGAAGAACGGAGTACTTGCAGGATACCAAGTTGACCAATTAAAAGTAACAGTAATTGACGGATCATATCACCCCGTTGACTCGGATCAATTATCATTTGAGGTTTGTGCAATCCAAGCATTCAAAAAAGCATGTGAGAAAGCAGGACCAACACTTCTTGAGCCAATCATGAAGATAGAGGTGGTAACACCCGAGGAGAGCATGGGAGATGTAATCTCAGACCTTAACAAACGTCGTGGACAAGTAGAGGGAATGGAGTCAAGCCGTAGCGGTGCTCGCATCGTAAAAGCAAAAGCACCCCTTGCAGAGATGTTCGGATATGTAACATCATTGCGTACTATCACTTCAGGACGTGCAACATCAACCATGACATTCTCTCACTATGCCGAGGTTAGTTCATCAATCGCTAAGAACGTACTAACAGAGGTTAAGGGAAGAGTAGATTTATTGTAGTATTCAAAAATCATAAACGCGATATGAATTCAAAAATAAGAATCAAATTAAAATCTTACGATCACACATTGGTTGATAAATCAGCTGAGAAGATTGTAAAAACAGTAAAAGCAACAGGAGCAGTTGTAAAAGGTCCTATACCTCTACCAACACGCAAACGCATCTTTACTGTAAACCGTTCAACATTCGTAAACAAAAAATCGCGCGAACAATTCGAACTTTCATTCTACCGTCGTTTGATAGAAATAGAAATATTAGATGGTTCGTCAAAAGCAGTAGAGGCACTAATGAAATTGGAGTTGCCCAGCGGAGTTGACGTAGAAATAAAATTGTAATAAACCAATTAATAACAAAAAGAAATGCCAGGATTATTAGGAAAAAAAATCGGAATGACATCCGTATTCAGTGCTGAGGGCGTAAATATGCCATGCACTGTTATCGAAGTAGGTCCTTGCGTAGTTACACAAATCAAAACCGTTGAAACAGACGGTTATGCTGCAGTACAAGTAGGTTTCGAAGACAAAAAAGAGAAACACACTACAAAAGCAGAAATGGGACACTTTAACAAAAGTGGTGTAACACCCAAGAGACACTTGGCCGAGTTCAAAGGTTTTGAGACAGAGTACAACTTAGGTGATGTAATCTCAGTAGATTTCTTCTCAGAGGACGATTATGTTGATGTAATCGGAACATCAAAAGGTAAAGGTTACCAAGGTGTAGTAAAACGCCACGGATTTGGTGGAGTTGGACAAACAACACACGGTCAACACAACCGCCTTCGTGCTCCAGGATCAATAGGTGCATGTTCATACCCTGCACGTGTATTCAAAGGAACTCGTATGGCTGGACAAACAGGTAACGCAAGAGTAACTGTACAAAACTTGCAAGTGATTAAAGTTATACCCGAGCATAACCTTTTATTAGTAAAAGGATCTATTCCCGGAAGTAAAGGTTCAATCGTAATAATAGAGAAGTAATCATGGAACTTAGTGTATTAAACATCAAAGGCGAGGATACCGGTAAAAAAGTTACGTTGAACGATACAGTATTCGGTATAGAGCCAAACGAGCACGCAATCTATCTTGATGTAAAACAATTCATGGCAAACAACCGCCAAGGAACACACAAATCAAAAGAGAGAAGCGAAATTTCAGGAAGTACTCGTAAATTAAAAAGACAAAAAGGAACAGGTGGAGCTCGTAGTGGAGATATTAACTCACCAGTAATGGTAGGTGGAGGACGCGTATTTGGTCCAGTACCTCGCGATTACAGTTTCAAACTAAACAAAAAGGTTAAAGCATTAGCACGCAAATCTGCGTTAAGTTGCAAATTGACAGAAAATGCTATAGTAGTAGTTGAGGATTTCTCATTTGAGGCACCAAAAACTAAACAATTTATAGATTTTGCAAAAAATTTGCAAGTTGCTGATAAAAAGTTACTTTTAGTTTTATCAGATCAAAATAAAAACGTATATTTGTCAGCTAGAAATCTTCCAAAAGCAAAAGTTATAACTGTTTCTGAATTAAACACTTACAAAATTCTCGATTGCGAGACTTTGGTAATGTTTGAGAGTTCAGTAGCATTAATTAATGAATTTTAATAGAAGGAGGCACGAAAATGGCAATAATAATTAAACCGATAGTAACGGAAAAAATGACCAGCATTTCGGAGAAATACAACCGTTTTGGATTTCGTGTAAGTCCCGATGCTAACAAATCACAGATAAAAAAAGCTGTGGAAGAGATGTACAATGTAACAGTTGTTTCGGTAAACACAATGAACTATAAAGGCAAAAACAAAAGCCGTTATACAAAATCAGGACTTATCGAAGGAAAAACTGCTTCATACAAAAAAGCATTAGTTACATTGAAAGAAGGAGATACAATTGATTTTTTTAGCAATATTTAATTAAACAATGGCAGTACGTAAATTGAAGCCCACAACACCGGGGCAAAGACACAAGATTATTGGTGCGTTTGATAAAATCACTGCTACCGCACCAGAGAAATCGCTTGTAGTCGGTAAAAAAAGTACTGGTGGACGCAACAACGAAGGACATCTAACGATGCGTTACATCGGAGGCGGACACAAACGTAAGTACAGACTTATCGATTTCAAGAGAAATAAAGACGGTGTACCCGCAACAGTAAAGACAATCGAGTATGATCCAAACCGTTCATCTCGCATTGCACTTCTTTATTATGTTGACGGAGAAAAGCGCTACATAATTGCGCCCAATGGTCTTGAAGTAGGAATGACAGTAATGTCAGGAGAGAAAGCAGCACCTGAAGTAGGAAACGCACTATTCCTTTCTGATATACCAGTCGGAACAGTAATTCACAACATTGAGTTGCGTCCTGGACAAGGAGCAGCGTTGGTACGTTCGGCAGGAGTATTTGCACAATTAACTTCGAGAGAAGGAAAATATGCAATTATCAAATTGCCTTCAGGAGAGACACGTAAGATACTTTCAGCATGTAAAGCAACTATCGGAACAGTAGGAAACTCAGACCACGCACTTGAGCAATCAGGAAAAGCAGGTCGTTCACGCTGGTTAGGACGTCGTCCACGTAACCGTGGTGTTGTTATGAACCCCGTTGATCACCCTATGGGTGGAGGTGAAGGACGTGCATCAGGAGGACATCCTCGTTCACGTAAAGGTCTTTACGCAAAAGGTCTTAAAACAAGAGCTCCTAAAAAGGCTTCTTCACAATATATTATAGAAAGAAGAAAGAAATAATTTGATTTGAATAAATAATAACTATGAGTCGTTCATTAAAAAAAGGACCATTTATCAGTGTGAAACTTCAAAAGAAAGTTGACGCAATGGAGGCTACCGGAAAAAAATCGGTAATCAAAACTTGGTCACGTGCATCTATGATTTCACCCGATTTCGTAGGACACACTTTCGCCGTTCACAATGGTAATAAGTTTATTCCCGTATATGTAACAGAGAACATGGTAGGACACAAACTTGGAGAATTTGCTCCAACACGTATCTTCCGTGGACACGGAGGTAATAAGAAATAATTAAACCTCCAGGGGAATTTTAAAAACTAATAAAGTAAAAAAGAAAATAACATGGGTGCAAGAAAAAGAGAATCAGCCGAAAAAAGAAAAGAGGCCTTGAAAGAGAAGAGCTTCGCTAAGCTGAACAATGTACCAACCTCACCCCGTAAAATGCGTTTAGTAGCAGATATGGTTAGAGGAATGGAAGTGTTCAGAGCACTTGGCGTACTTAAATTCTCTACAAAAGAGGCATCGGCAAGATTAGAAAAATTGTTGCGTTCAGCAATTGCCAACTGGGAACAGAAAAACGAACGCAAAGCCGAGAGCGGCGAACTATACATATCAGAGATCTTTGTAGATGGAGCTGCTATGTTGAAACGCCTACGTCCGGCACCACAAGGTCGCGGATACAGAATCCGTAAACGTTCAAACCACGTAACCTTGTTTGTTGATACAATAACTAAAAACGAAAATCAAGATTAATAAGAGATGGGACAAAAAGTAAATCCGATAAGCAACCGATTAGGAATCATCAGAGGCTGGGATTCTAACTGGTACGGCGGCGATAAGTACGGAGACAAGTTATTAGAAGACAGCAATATCCGTAAATATCTAAATGCCCGTCTTTCAAAAGCAAGTGGAGTATCACGCATCATCATTGAGCGTACTCTAAAACTAATAATTATAACTATTTGCACATCACGTCCTGGTATGGTTATCGGCAAAGGTGGACAAGAGGTTGATAAACTTAAAGAAGAGTTAAAGAAAATCACCGACAAGTCTGACAAAGATATCCAAATCAATATCTACGAGATAAAGAAACCAGAACTTGACGCCGTTATTGTTGCTAATAGCATTGCTCGTCAGCTTGAAGGAAAGATGGCTTACCGTCGTGCAATCAAAACTGCGATATCAAACACTATGCGTGCTGGAGCTGAGGGAATAAAAATCCAAATCTCAGGACGTCTAAACGGAGCAGAGATGGCGCGTTCAGAAATGTACAAAGAAGGACGTACACCTCTACACACATTACGTGCAGACATTGATTACGCATTAGCAGAGGCTCTAACAAAAGTAGGTTTGTTAGGAATCAAAGTATGGATTTGTCGCGGTGAAGTATATGGTAAGAGAGATCTTGCTCCTTCATTTACAGCACAAAAAGAGACACGTGGCGCAGCCGCAGGTCAAGGAGCTAAAAAAGGCTTCAAGAGAAACAAAAAGTAATTAACACAAAGAACTGACAGAAAATGTTACAACCGAGAAAAACAAAATTCAGAAGGCAGCAAAAAGGTCGCATGAAAGGTGTGGCTCAACGCGGCAACGAGTTGGCATTTGGCTCTTTTGGTATCAAGTGTTTGCAATCAAAGTGGATTACAGGTCGCCAAATTGAGGCTGCCCGTATTGCCGTTACCCGCTATATGCAACGTCAAGGACAAGTTTGGATCAGAATTTTCCCTGACAAACCAATTACTAAAAAGCCTGCCGAAGTACGTATGGGTAAAGGAAAAGGATCACCCGAAGGATTCGTAGCACCTGTAACACCAGGAAGAATCCTAATAGAGATAGATGGCGTATCTTTAGAGGTGGCAAAAGAAGCATTGCGTTTAGGTGCGCAAAAACTTCCCGTTACCACAAAGTTAATAATCCGTCGTGATTACGACGAAACTCAAAACGCATAAGGAGGATAAGAAATGAAGATAGCAGAAATAAAAGAACTTCAAACAAAGGAGTTGGTTGAGAGAATAGAAGCACAAGAAATTGCTCTTAACCGTATGGTTATCAATCACAGTATCTCTCCTCTTGACAATCCTTCGCAAATTAAACAATTGCGTCGTGAGATTGCGCGTATGAAGGGTGAATTAAATCAAAGAGATCTAAACGCTTAATCAATAACGCCGAATGGAAACAAGAAACTTTAGAAAAGAGAGAGTAGGGGTTGTTACCAGCAACAAGATGGATAAAACTATCACAGTAGCGGTAAAATGGAAAGAGAAACACCCCATATATGGTAAATTCGTAAACAAAACGAAAAAATACCATGCTCACGATGAGAAAAACGAGTGCGGTATTGGTGATACCGTTAGATTGATGGAAACTCGTCCTTTGAGCAAAATGAAAAGATGGAGAGTAGTTGAAATCGTAGAAAAAGCAAAATAATATTATGATACAACAAGAGTCAAGACTAACTGTCGCTGATAATAGCGGCGCAAAAGAGGCACTTTGTATCCGTGTACTTGGTGGAACCGGAAGACGCTATGCAAGCGTAGGCGATATTATCGTTGTTGCTGTAAAAGGCGTGGTTCCTTCAAGTGATATGAAAAAAGGTGCAGTGTCAAAAGCTGTTGTCGTACGCACTAAAAAAGAGATACGTCGTCCAGACGGATCTTACATACGTTTCGACGACAACGCATGTGTATTATTAAACGGAGCAGGTGAAATTAGAGGTAGCCGTATATTCGGTCCTGTTGCTCGTGAATTGCGTGCAACTAACATGAAAATAGTTTCACTAGCACCTGAAGTACTTTAATAAATAAAAAAGTAGATTAATGAGTAAGTTACACATTAAAAAAGGAGATACCGTTTACGTTAACGCCGGAGAGGATAAAGGAAAAACCGGACGTGTGCTTAAAGTCTTAGTAAAAGATAACAAAGCAATCGTAGAGGGTGTAAATATGGTGTCAAAACACACCAAACCCAATGCAAAAGCACCACAAGGCGGCATTGTAAAAAAAGAGGCTCCAATACATTTATCAAACCTTAACGTGTTAGATCCAAAAACAAAAACAGCAACACGTATTGGTCGCAAAATGAATGAAGAGGGCAAATTAGTACGTTATTCAAAAAAATCAGGAGAGGAGATTAAATAAAATGGCAGCAAATCTCAAAAAAGAATACCAAGAGAGAATCGTCCCCGCTTTGATGAAAGAGTTTGGATACACAACAGTGATGCAAGTACCAGTTTTGAAAAAAATTGTACTTAATCAAGGATTAGGTGATGCAACTCAAGACAAAAAAATCATCGACACAGCGTTGGCAGAGCTAACAGCAATTGCAGGACAACAAGCTGTAGCAACACTCTCACGTAAAGACATTTCAAACTTCAAGGTACGTAAAAAAATGCCTATCGGAGTTTCAGTAACTTTGCGTCGTGAGAAAATGTATGAGTTCCTTGAGCGTTTGGTACGCGTAGCATTACCACGTATCCGTGACTTCAAAGGAATCGAAAGCAAATTAGATGGTAGAGGAAACTACACACTCGGAATCCAAGAGCAAATTATCTTCCCCGAGATCAACATCGACTCTATCAACAAAATTAACGGAATGAATATCACATTCGTAACAAGTGCAAACACTGACGAAGAGGGATATGCATTATTAAAAGAGTTTGGATTACCTTTTAAAAACATCAAAAAGAGCTAAACTATGGCAAAAGAATCAATGAAAGCTCGCGAGGTAAAAAGAGCAAAATTAGTTGCAAAATACGCTGCAAAAAAAGCACAACTAAAAGCAGAAGGCAACTATGAGGCTCTTCAATTAATCCCTCGTAATGCCTCAAGTGTAAGACTACACAACCGTTGTAAATTGACAGGACGTCCAAAAGGATATATGCGTCAATTCGGTATTTCACGTATTCAATTCCGTGAAATGGCATCACAAGGATTAATACCTGGAGTAAAAAAAGCAAGTTGGTAGAAACTTGAAAAAAGAAAAAAAAGAGTGAGTTAAATATTGTTCGGGTAGTCCGAATCAATTTAAAAATTATTTAATATGACAGATCCAATAGCAGATTATCTTACAAGGTTAAGAAATGCAATCAAAGCACAACACAACGTAGTTGAGGTGCCTGCATCAAACCTTAAAAAAGAGATCACAAAAATCCTTTTTGACAAAGGTTACATACTTAACTATAAGTTTGTAGAAGAGGGTCCTCAAGGAACAATCAAAATAGCCTTGAAATACGATCCTGTGAATAAAGTAAATGCAATCAAAAAGTTGGAGAGAGTATCTTCACCAGGTTTGCGTAAATACGCTGGACACAAAGAGTTACCACGCGTTCTTAATGGTTTAGGAATAGCAATTATTTCAACTTCAAAAGGAGTGATGACCGACAAAGAGGCTCGTAACTTAAATGTTGGCGGAGAAGTGTTGTGTTACGTATATTAAAAGAGGAGGTAAATTATGTCAAGAATTGGAAAATTGCCTATCGCTATCCCCGCAGGCGTAACAGTAACAGTAAAAGATAACGAAGTATCGGTAAAAGGACCAAAAGGGGAAATGGTTCAAACCATAACTGGAGGAATAGCAGTAAACGTAGAGGACGGACAATTAACAGTAACACGTCCAGATGATACAAAAACATCACGTTCATTGCATGGATTATATCGTGCCCTTATCAACAACATGGTAACAGGTGTATCGGTAGGATATAAAAAAGAGTTGGAACTAGTAGGTGTAGGATACCGTGCAGAGAATAATGGTCAAGTACTAAAATTATCACTCGGTTTCTCACACGATATATATGTAAAATTACCCAAAGAGGTAAAACTCGAAACAAAAAGTGAGAGAAATAAAAATCCACTTATCTTGTTAGAGTCATGCGACAAAGAGTTACTCGGATTAATATGTGCAAAAATTCGTACATTCCGCAAACCAGAGCCATATAAAGGAAAAGGTATTAAGTTTGTTGGCGAGTATATTCGTAGAAAATCAGGTAAATCGGCTGGTGCCAAATAATTCACGTTAAAAGGTAAACATCATGAATAAGATAGAAAGAAGAATAAAGATTAAAACCCGCATACGTGGTAAAATATCAGGAACAGCAGAAACACCTCGTATGACAGTGTTCCGTAGCAACAAACAAATCTACGTTCAAATCATCGATGACTTGGCAGGTAAAACATTGGCAAGTGCATCATCAAAAGGATTGGCAGACGGAGATAACAAGGCTGCAGCAGCACAAGTAGGAGAATTAATAGCAAAAAAGGCACAAGAGGCAGGAATTACAACAGTAGTATTCGACCGTAACGGTTACCTCTATCATGGCCGAGTAAAAGAGCTTGCAGAAGCAGCTCGTAAGGGTGGACTTAAATTTTAAACGACAATGGCAGTAAAATATAACAGAGTAAAGTCAACTAACGACTTGGAATTAAAAGACAGATTGGTACACATCAATCGTGTAACAAAAGTTACAAAAGGAGGTCGTACATTCAGCTTTTCAGCCATCGTAGTAGTAGGTGACGGCAAAGGAATCGTTGGTTACGGATTAGGAAAAGCCAGCGAGGTAACAGCTGCTATTGCAAAAGGCGTAGAGTCAGCAAAGAAGAACCTTATAAAAGTTCCCGTATATAAAGGAACAATACCTCACGAGCAATTTGCAAAATTCGGAGGAGCACAAGTTCTAATCAAACCAGCATCACACGGTACCGGAGTAAAAGCAGGAGGTGCGATGCGTGCAGTATTGGAGAGTGTAGGAGTAACCGACGTGTTGGCAAAATCAAAAGGTTCATCAAACCCTCACAACTTGGTAAAAGCTACATTTGTAGCATTAGCAGAGTTGCGTGATGCAGCAATGGTAGCACGTAACCGTGGAGTATCAGTAGAAAAAGTATTTAAAGGTTAATAAAGGATCAGAGAGATGAAGACAATTAAAATCACACAAGTAAAAAGCAAAATTAAATGTCCCGCTGTCCAAAAGAAAACCCTTGAAGCTTTAGGATTGCGTAAACTAAACCAAACAGTTGAGCATACAGCCACTCCTCAAATCTTAGGAATGGTAGAGAAAGTAAAACACTTGGTAGTAGTTGAATAATTTGTTTTTGAACAAGAAAAAATTTAAGATATGAATTTAAGTAATTTAAAACCTGCTGCAGGTTCTACAAAAAGCCGTAAAAGAATAGGTCGCGGACCAGGTTCAGGAATGGGTGGAACTTCAACAAGAGGACACAAAGGAGCGAAACAACGTTCTGGATACAGCAGAAAATTAGGATTTGAGGGAGGACAAATGCCCCTTCAACGTCGTTTGCCTAAATTTGGATTTAAAAATCCTAACCACGTAGAGTACAAAGCAATCAATCTAACAACAATCCAAACATTGGCTGAGGCTAAAGGATTAGACAAGATTGACGTAAATACTTTGATAGAGGCTGGATTTGTTACTAAAAACCAAATGGTTAAAATCTTAGGTGGCGGAACAATCACTGCTAAACTTGAAGTAACAGCAAACGCATTCTCAAAATCAGCAGAAGCAGCAATCACTGCAGTTGGAGGCACAATCGTAAAACTCTAATCAATATGAGAGCGATAGAGACAATTAAAAATATTTGGAAGATAGAGGATTTAAGATATAGAATCATCACAACCCTATTGCTAATAATGGTGTACCGCGTAGGATCATACGTGGTACTACCAGGTATTGATGTAGAAACACTTTCAAACCTACAAGAGCAAACTCGCGGAGGTTTGATGGCGTTGTTGGATATGTTCTCAGGAGGAGCATTCTCAAATGCATCAATATTCGCATTAGGAATTATGCCCTATATCTCAGCATCTATCGTGATTCAACTTTTGGGAATGGCATTGCCATACTTCCAAAAATTGCAACGTGAAGGAGAAAGCGGACGTCGCAAGTTGAATCAATATACCCGCTATCTAACAGTAGCAATCCTATTAATACAAGCACCCTCATATTTGGTGAACCTTAAAACCCAAATAGGAGCGGCAGCATTTCCTGAAGGAGTAATGTTTATGATAACATCAACAATTATCCTTGCAGCAGGAAGTATGTTTGTATTATGGTTAGGAGAGCGTATTACAGATAAAGGTATAGGAAACGGAATCTCATTCATAATCTTGATAGGTATCATAGCACGCCTACCACAAGCATTAGGATTTGAGTTCATTAACCGTGCAACAACAGCAACAGGAGGATTGGTAATGTTCTTGGCAGAGATCGTATTCCTATTGTTTGTAGTAGCAGCATCTATTCTATTAGTACAAGGAACACGTAAAGTGCCCGTACAATACGCAAAAAGAATAGTAGGCAACAAACAATACGGAGGAGCAAGACAATACATCCCCTTGAAAGTTAACAGTGCAGGAGTAATGCCAATCATCTTTGCACAAGCGTTGATGTTCATACCTATTACAATAGTAGGATTCTCAACAACATCATCAAGTGCATTTGTACAAGCATTCACTGATAACACAGGATTCTGGTATAACTTTGTATATGCAATATTGATCATTGTATTCACATACTTCTATACAGCAATCACTATCCAACCCAATCAAATGGCAGAGGATATGAAACGCAACAATGGATTCATTCCTGGAATCAAACCTGGAAAGAAAACAGCAGAGTACATCGATTCAATAATGTCACGAATAACACTACCAGGTTCAATCTTTTTGGCATTGGTGGCAATCATGCCAGCATTCGCACAAATAGCAGGAATCAGTGCAGAGTTTGCACAATTCTTCGGAGGAACATCACTATTGATTCTTGTAGGAGTAATCCTTGACACACTACAACAAGTAGAGAGTCACTTAATGATGCACCACTACGACGGATTGTTAAAATCAGGCAGAATAAAAGGACGTCAAGGTTCTGTTTCAGCATATTAGTCTAAAGTAGATAAAAAATGATTTATCTTAAAACAGACGAAGAGATAGAGTTAATCAGGGAAAGTAACCTGTTGTTGGCAAAAACCATGGGTGAAATAGCCAAATGGGTTGCACCAGGAGTTACTACCCTAAAACTCGACTCAATAGCCGAACAATATATACGAGACAACGGAGGAGTACCAAGTTGTTTAGGATATAGCGGTTATCCCAATTCGATATGTGCATCCGTAAACGAGCAAGTCGTACACGGAATACCATCAAGCAAAGAGTTGCAAGAAGGAGACATAGT
>JAFQBL010000034.1 GCA_017416695.1 Bacteroidales bacterium
ACTATAAACAATAATCAGGTATGGACAAGACAATAAATATAACACTAAAAGTATGGCGTCAAAGAGGTCCCAAAGAACCAGGAAAATTTGAGACATACAAACTAAACAACATATCTACCGACAGTTCATTCCTTGAAATGCTCGATATCCTAAACGAACAACTCGTAAACGAGGACAAAGAGCCAGTAGTATTTGACAACGACTGTCGCGAAGGAATCTGCGGAATGTGTTCACTCTATATCAACGGACACCCACACGGGCCCGACTCAGAGATCACAACATGTCAATTACATATGCGTCGCTTCAAAGATGGCGATACAATCACCATAGAGCCATGGCGTTCAGCAGGCTTCCCTGTAATCCGCGACCTAATGGTTGACCGTACAGCATACGATAAAATCATTCAAGCAGGCGGATACATCTCAATCAATGCAGGAGGAGCACAAGATGCCAATGCAATACCCATTCCAAAACGCGATGCCGATTTAGCAATGGATGCAGCATCATGTATCGGATGTGGAGCATGTGTAGCAGCATGTAAAAACGGCTCAGCAATGCTATTTGTATCAGCAAAAGTAAGTCAATTAGCGTTGTTACCACAAGGAAAAGTAGAAGCCGCACGCCGTGCCAAAGCCATGTTAGCAAAAATGGATGAACTCGGATTTGGAAACTGTACCAACACAGGAGCATGTGAAGCAGAGTGTCCAAAAGGAGTATCAATCACAAACATCGCTCGCTTGAACAGAGAGTATATCTCAGCAAAACTAAAAGACTAAACAAGTTTTTAGTTTTCGGCTAAAAATGGTTGTCCTTTGAGGGCAACCATTTTTTTGTCCAATTAGTCTAATTAGTCTAATAAGCCCAATTAGTCTAATTAGTCCAATAACTAATTCCTATCCACCCTATCCACCTAGTCATCTTAGTTATCCTAGTTATCCTACTAACAACTAAAAACTAAAAACCTATCCACCCTAGTAATCCTAGTCATCCTAGTTACCCTAGTAACCTTTGTTCTAAAAACTAAAAACTAACAACTACCCGCAGGGTGGCGTTAGCCAACAACTAAATTAACTATGTTAAAATTAAGAAGTTAAACAAAAAAAGTCCCTAAAAAATTATAATATAAAAAAAATATTGTGTATTTTTGCACTAAATAAGGATAAATCAACCAGAAATGACACTATAAGACGAGGAAGACTACGGCTTATAGTGTCTTTTTTGTATATATAAAAACACAGAAATACAAATATTTAAATTATAAAATCATGAAAAAACATTTTCTTTGGGCATTAACACTTGCCCTAATAGCGTTATTCCCGTATCAAAACGTAAAGGCGGATTATTGTGTTGGAACAGCACCAAATAATGGTGATGGTGATCATTATGGTCTTAATACAATAGTAGTAAAGGTAAATGGAGAGCAAGCATTCTCATATACTAAATCTCAAACAATAGAGGACGCTTCTTCTTCGTGTGTGATGCAGATAAAAGCAAATGATGTAATAACCTTTGTTGTAACAGGAGGAACTCACACTCAATGGGGTCAGGCAGTAGTATATTTTGACTGGAATCAAAATCAAGATTGGACAGATTCTGGAGAATCAACCATTCTTTATTCTAAACCCTTGTCGGTGCAAAGTAATGCGGAGTTCACAATAACCGTACCATCTGATTTTACATGGCAAGAAGGGGTAAGTGAGTTAAAAGTGAGGGTAAACTCTGGAGAAGATTCATCATACAATTCTAATGGAGATGCAACACCTTGTACCGCACTGACAAAAGGACGCTTGGTAACATTTAAAGCCATTCCATTGGCAGGAACAAGAACCATAAATGTTTACTCTAATCCTTCAGCAGGAGGAACCTTAACAGTTAATGGATCAGGGACAACTGTAACAGCCGAAGGCAACATCACTATCGAGGCAACACCTGCCTCAGGTTATGAGTTTGTAAATTGGACTTTGAATGGAGAAGAAGTATCAACTTCCGCAACATATACCGATATAACAGACGGAGACAAAACCTATACCGCAAATTTCCGTAAAGTATTAGACCGTTCAGGTTGGGAAATTACAGTTGATGGAGAAGGTTATGATAGTACAAATTCATCATCATCGGTAGAGGGTCCAAAAAGTAATATGATAGATGGCTTGACAAATACTTTTTGGCACTCTTATTATTCAGGACAATCATCTTCATGGGGAAATGAAAATTTACCCCACTATGTTCAATTCAACTTAGGATCTATTCAAGAATTCGATAAATTTAAATATGTTTCACGAAATGCATCAACTTCACAGAACGGAAATATAGTAAACTATCAATTGTATATTAGTAATAGCGATATGACCTCATCTTTAGGGGATGGTTCTATTCCTACAAATGGGACATTAATAAGTTCTGGAGCATTTACATATGATGGTTCCTCAGCAGAGCATATGGTAGATTTAGGTCAACTATACACAGGTCAATATATCTTCTTTTTGGCAACTTCTGAAAATGGTAGTCAAAATAAATTTGCCAACTGTGCCGAGTTTTATCTATACCAATACAATTTTGATGTAACTATAAATGTAGCGGCAGGAGAGGGAGGCTCAGCCGAAATAACAGCAGGAGGAAGCGGAACATCGGCAACCATTTCATCAGGAGCATCGGTAACCCTAACAGCAACACCAGCCGAAGGTTATGGCTTTGTAAATTGGACTAACTCAGCAGGACAAGTAGTTAGTAACGATGCAACATATACATTTACCGCAACAAGCAACGAAACCTATACCGCAAACTTTGCCGAGAAGATAATAGTAACAATAGAATCAAATGACGATGCTATGGGAACTGTACGTTTCAGTGAAGGCGAAGGAACTACAAAAGAGGTAGGAAGCGGAGCATCGGTAACTATTACTGCCGAGCCTGTATCAAGTGCATATGAGTTTGTTCAATGGAACGATGGCTCAACAGAAGCAACCCGAACAATTGATAATATTACAGAGTCTGTAACATACACAGCAACATTTGCAGAGAGAGCCGTATGTACAGTAATAATTAATACCCCCGAGGTTGCAGGAGGTACAGTATCATATACAGTAAATGGCAATGAGCCAACAGGAACAATATATGAGGGCGATGAACTTGTATTCACTGCATCTGTGAATCCTGGTTATAAGTTTGTTCAATGGAGCAATGGCTCAACAGATAATCCATACACAGTAACTGCAACAGGCAATATAGATATTACTCCTGTATATGCTAAGATGTCGCAAGATGAAATGTATGCGGCAATGCCAATACCAACATTTACAAAATTTGGTAACCTTAAGAATACTCGTGGAGTGGAGATTCTTTCGGGAGCAAAAAAGGCACTACCTGGTGTAATAGACTTGTCGGGGCTTGCTTATGTTACCAATGGAAATCAGACAGATGCAGAAGGTAATATGGTTAAAGTGCCAACGGGAGCAACAGATCCAATATATATATCTCCAGGTGCCGATTTTGATTTGAAACTGACAATTTATGCAGGAGCTTGGCACTATATGAAATTTTTCCAATATCATAATACCTTCCAGAACCAACAAGTGACTTATGGAACTTATGGAGCAAGTGACGCTGATGCTTCGGCCTTTTGGACTGATGTGGCAGCAGATAACACTGTAACATATGATCAAGATAGTTCAACAATAACTTTCCCAATAGAGTTGGGTGATGATGTTGTATCAGGCGATATTATAGTTCTAAGAGCAATGTCGTCGGGAACCGAAAATATGGAGGCAAATGGTTCATATGGCGAAGGTCTTTATCTTGATATTCTATTCTATGTTGTAGAACCTGAGGTATCAGTAACAGCCTCTCCTGCCGAAGGAGGTATAGCAACAGCAAATGGAGGTACAGCAACATTCACTTCTGAGATAGGAGCAACCGTAAATCTTAATGCACAAGCAAACGATAGTTATGGCTTTGTAAATTGGACAATGGATGGCAACGAGATTGCTACCGATGCCGAAACTACCGTTGTAGTGGCTACCCAAGCACCAACCTATACCGCAAACTTTGCAAGGTCGTATAGAGTATCAATTGCTTCGTCAGATGAGACAATGGGTACAGTATCGTTCTTGAATGAAGAGGGTGTAACAGAGAAAGAGGTTGCCGAGAATAGCGAGGTTACTGTTGTTGCAACACCTGCATCAAGTGCATATAAATTTGTGGAGTGGAGCAATGGTGTAACAACAGCCGAGCAAACAGTAACAGTTACTGCAGACTTAGAACTTATAGCAACCTTTGTGGCAAAAACAGAATACACAGTAACAATTCCACAAGTTACAGGAGGTTCTGTTTTATGCACAGTTGGTGGAGAAGAGGTAGATGCAATCTATGAGGGTGATGAGGTAACATTGACTGCTACTCCAGCAACAGGTTATGAGTTTGTTCGTTGGACCGATGAGAACGGAACATTAATATCGGCAAATAACCCATATACATTTACAGCAACTGCCAATATAACCATAAAGCCTGTATATGAGTCAGTGCCTGTTGAACATGATTTGTTCAATACAAGTAATACAGGAGGAACATATCCTCATCGTATTCCAGGTATCGTAAAAACAAGTACAGGACGTTTGATAGCTGTTGCAGCACGCTTGGTTTGTGGAACAGACCCTGGATACGGACAAGTTGATGTTGTGTGTCGTACCAGCGATAACAACGGAGAGAACTGGAGCGATATTAGAGATGTTGCGGTAGGAACAGGAGTAACATCAGCAACAGAGAACTACTTTGATACTGCATTTGGAGACCCAGCTATTGTTGCCGACAGAGAGAGTGAGGAGGTTGTAATTATTGCCGTAGCAGGATGTACAGTATATAACAACTCGGCTACAACCCGAAGCAATCCAAATAAAATTGCTTTAATCCGCAGTACAGACAATGGAGAGAACTGGGACGATCCAATTGATATAACAGAGAATGTTTATTCACTGTTTGATAATGGAAACCCAATTGAATCGGCATTCGTTGCAGGAGGTAAAGTATTCCAAAGCCGCATAGTAAAGAAAGGTAACTACTATCGTTTGTATGCAGCAATGTGTGCCCGTCCAAACGGAAACCGTGTAATCTACTCTGATGACTTTGGTCGCACTTGGAAACCACTTGGCGGAGAGTTTGCATTACCCGTTCCTGGTGGTGATGAACCAAAATGCGAGGAGTTGCCTGATGGACGTGTAATAGTTTCGAGCCGTACATCGGGAGGTCGTATCTATAACATATATACATACACCAATACAGCAACAGCGGCCGGAAGTTGGGGAACCTCTACAACATGTACATTCTCATCAGGAAGCAATGCAACAAACGGAGAGATTTTAGTTGTTCCTGTTGTACGCAACAGCGATAGTAAAGAGATGTATTTGGCTTTACAATCACTTCCTGCATCAACTTCAAGAGAAGATGTAACTATCTATTACAGAGAGTTGACAGAGTTTGAGGATATGAACAGCGTTGCAAACTTTGCATCGGCATCGGCATGGGACGGAAGTTATAAGGTAACTGATGAAACATCGGCATACAGTTCAATGGATTTGCAAGCCGATAATAAGATTGCGTTCATATATGAGAAGAACTATACATCTTTTGGAACAGCACAAAATCCAATTTCAACTTGTTTCCCAACAGGATCAGGAACTCACGGTGTTGACGGATATGATAACACATATGTAGCCTTTAACTTGGAGTATATAACCAACGGAGCATATAGTGTTAAAAACAATATAAACCGAGGTGCTATCGTAAAAGAGTATCTAACCTCGTTGATTGAAAGTTCAACCGTTTCAGACGATGTTAAAACCGAGTTGAATACAAAAGTGGAGGCTATGGGCGATAACCCAACTACTGCTGAGGTTGATGCTATTTATAGTGTACTATATGCTGACCCATGGGACGGTAAAGCCGTAACATTTACAAATGTTCAACAAAGCGGAACAACATATGTAATATATGTAAATGATAGTGGGGTATTATCACTTGGTTCTGCTAATGCAACGGCAGCAAGTTTAGGAGTATCTGCTCAATTTGAGTGTATAAAACAGGCAAGTGGTGCATATACATTCTATAATGCCAAATCAGATACTTACATGATTTATCGTAACAGAGATGATGCTAACGACGACGCTAAGGGTACAAACGATAATAAAGGAACTCTGTCAACCTACGATGCAACATATTGCGATTGGACTATAGGAGATGGTAGCGGAACTGTGTCAGGAACTTACTATATGTCTGCTGGACGTCCAAGCCAAACATCTTCTTCAAGTTGTCAAATAGTGTTATCATCAGGTTCGTTTGATGGATGGGGAACCCATGAAATTGTCTACGCAGAGGGATATAGTAACTTATTCAAAATTGAAGTGTTGCCCGAAAGCGATGATACAAAAGCTTTGATAGAAGATGCAAAGGCAGTTCTTGAAAAAGAGGGATTGGGATATCCCAAAACAACAGCTACTTCAAGAACTACACTAAATAATGCAATTGACAAGGCCGAAGCTAATCCATATGAGGGAGCAGCAACAGCATTGCAACAGGCAATAGACGCATATTATGCATCAACCGATATAGAACTTCCAGTTAATGAAGGAGTTTACTCATTCATAGCAGGACACGATACAAAATACTATCTATATAACAACAATGGAACATTAGCCATTGCTTCATATTCCGAAGGAACAACAGAGTTGCCCGAGACTGCAAAATTCATTTGTGAGGTTGAGGGTGATTACTTCCACTTCAGAACATCGGATGGTAAGTATATGGCGTTCCCGGCCTATGGAACCGAAAATTATACCGATGCAAGTTCTGACGGAATAGAGGATACCGCAAGTGATTTAACAAAATACTCTATTGCCAAGTTGTATAATAATATAAATTCAGAAGTAACCGTTTCAAACGAAGATCTATTTGGATCTACATATTTTAAAGTTCTTTTAAGAGGACATAAGACGGATGACGGAGCCGCTGAAAGCGGAGTAATTGTTGTTGATACAAATGATAGTGATTTTGATGGAGCAGCTAAACCTTACGCTGGCAGCAGATATTCATCTGCAATAACCATTGTTGAGCATGCGTCAGTTCCCGAGCGTACTATTACCGTTGAGGTTGTTCCCGAATTATCTGCTGCAATAACAATAAATGGCGAGGCAACAACATCGCTTACTGCCGAAGGAAAGATAACAATTGTTGCAACTCCTGCTGCAGGATATGGCTTTAAGAACTGGACCGATGAAAATGGTGTTGTGGTATCAACAGAGTCAACGCTTATAGATAATACCGAAGGAGATAAGATATATACAGCAAATCTTTTAAGAGCATTAACAGTAACCGCAACATCAAATAATACCGAATGGGGAACTGCTCATGTAGAGGGTGGTAATAACGGCTTATTTGTTGAGGGAACGGAGGCTACACTTGTTGCAACACCTGAAAATGGTTGCAGATTTGTACAATGGACATTGAATGGATATACTATCAGTACTCAAAGCACATATAAAACAGTTATCATGCAAAACGAGAATTATGTTGCTGAGTTTGTTAAAGAGTACATAGATATGAAACTATATTATGCTTTGTCAAATGACAAGTTGTCAAACGAAGAGAGAGCAAACCGTTATTTGCAACAGGTAACTGCAGTTGCAGGTAAAGATACAGATGATGAGATAACAACCGTTGTGTTTGATGCAGAGAACGAGAGAGGATTGCCTCGTATAGATGCTGAAGCATCGGCATTTGCCGCAAATAGCGAAAACGGTGAAGCTGTTGCTACTACAACAGGAGCATTGATAGATAAAACGGCTAATACAATTAAAGTTTTAGTTGGAACAACAACTCTCGATTTGAACTTTAAAGCGTGGTTGAGTAATATGACAGTGCGAGGTTATATTGCAGAACCAGAGTTAAATGAGACTCAACAAGCTATATATGTCGATTGGAATAATGACAAGACTTTTGCAGGTACAGATGAAATTTATGGTATAGTGGAAGATACATATCCTAATGATGAGTATCTGTCAGAAGATGGGTATAATCGTTCAATCGCTATCCCAGAGGGTATTGAAACAGGAACATACCGTATGCGTGTAATCTATTTCGACCCCGTAGGAACTGGTTATGAAGGTTGGGAAGAGATGCTTGTAAATGAAAACCTAAGCGAGGATGATGAGTTGTATCGTATTATAAATCAAGGTCGTGCATATGACTTTGATATTAAGGTGGTAAGCGATAAAAACTACATAACTTTTGATGCTCCTGGAGATACCTATTTCACAGTTGGAGATAATGCGGAGATAACTCTAACATATCCAGTTGAGGATGCTGTAATATACTATACAGTTGATGGCAATGCCCCAGATATTTACTCTCCCAAAATGCAGAGTGGAGGAAAGGTTGTTTTGAATACTTATGAGGTTGGAGAGATAATTGTTAAAGCAATGGTTGTTGTTGATGGAGTTAAATCTGACATATATCGTTCAGTTTACAAAGTTATAGTTAAGGATTTGGATCCAACTACTGTTGCCACTTCAACAGATGCAACAACAATTACTGCAGCATCAATCAGTGGCGGAACAGGTATTGCTAATGGAGATATTAACCATACCTTCTATCAAGGACAACAAGAGAAATTAGAGCCTATAATGGTTACATCTTCAGCGTCGTTTAACCTTGATTTGACAATTGATTTGAATAACTACGGTATAACAGTTTATAAAGCAACACTATCAACCGGAAACCCAATGTGGAGTATTGTTTATGATTATATAGGTTCTACAGAGGCTGCATTAAATAAGGATAAATTTACATCAGACCTCACAACAAAAGGAATCTTTTATACTACTGTTGATGACGCTAATGCTATATATAAAGTCTCATTGCCAATAAGTATGAATAATGAATATAATCAAGGAGAGTCGCTACTTTATAGAGTTATTGTATCAAGTGTAAGCGGAAATATCTCTTCAACTATACAAGACTTTGGAACAGGAGAGTTCCTTGACTTTATATTTACTGTTGAACCAAAAACAGAAGAGATTAAATTCTATGGAACAGCAGGTAGCGAGGTGTCAGTATCGCTAACTACAAACGACGGATGTTATGTCTCGGTAGGCGGTGTTACTGCAAACTTGGCAGCAAGTGATTCATTGCAAGTTGAAACTCCTATGAATGCAGCAGGAGAGTTTACTATCCAGGCTGTAGGAGGAGGGGTTGCCTCAATTGAGATAGAGGCTCTTGATTATGAAACAGAGATTTTGTTACCTAAGTCAGATGCAATCAAGTCGATAATAATGAAGTCTGACGCTGATGACAATGCCTCAACAGTATCTGCATTGTCAGATTTGAGCCAAGGTGTGCAAGTGGTGGTTGAAAAAGATATTTACACACCACAACCTGTTGAAGGAAAGGGAACACCAACAATCTTTAACTTTATGTCAATGCCATTTGAGTTTAACACAAGTGCAATTAAGTATTGGGATGGTGATAGTTGGGAAACAGCAGAACCTGAAAACCAAATAAGAGTATTGTTGTATGATTTGCAAAAACGAGCAAACGGAGATTATGAAAATACATGGGAGACAGTAACAACTGCTACTCATAAAATCATAGCAGCCAACCAAGGATTTGTAATAGTAGGAAACAACGATTTAGGCGAAACTATTAAGTTACAATTTACTTCGGCAGAGGAGGCATACGATGGTTCAGCAACAAGCGTAACAGCTAATCGTTATCGTAAAGAAGAGGGAACAACTCACATGCAAGACCAGGACTGGAACTTTAACGGAGTACCATACCTGACAGCAGGAGAGTTTGCAGAGGCTTATACTCTATACACTTACGATAATACAAACTTCTGCTTTGAGGCTCACACTCCAACATTGGGCTTGCCAACATTAAAACCATATCAAGCAGTAATGTATCAAGCCGAAATGGGAGACCTTACATCAAAAGAGATAGCCATTACATCAGCATCGGTAGCAAATCTTGCAAACGGAGCAGATGATGTATATGCAAGAGCGTATATCTCAATAGATGACTCAAATCCTGCTAAGATAATCTTATGCGATGAGACATCAGAGAACTTTGTAGTTAACGAGGATGCATGGTATATGCCATCGTTGATAAATACAACTCCTGCAGCATACTTTAATGTAGGCGGAGAAGATGCCGAAGTAACAGTACAACCAGCCGCTAACGAGTTGCCAATGAACGTATATACAGGAGCAGGCACAAGCCACCGTATATCACTAACAGCAACAGACGGCAACTACAACGTATATTTGAAAGATGCCGCAACCGATGAAACAGTATGCTTGAACGATGAAGACTACACCTTCACAGCCACAGCAAAAACAACAATAGCCGATCGCTTCACAGTATCAATGTTAGAGCCAACAGGAATTATTGATGCAGCA
>JAFQBL010000035.1 GCA_017416695.1 Bacteroidales bacterium
ATGCACTCTAATAGCGACATTGGAAGTCCTTCAAAGAATGAGGGCAATATAAATAGGTCTAATTTGTTTATAAACTCATCTTTTTTTTTACCCGACACTACTCCCGCATATATAAAGTCACTACCCAAAATATCTTTAAAGCGAGGAATGAACTCATCTTGAATATCCTCTTTACCTGCCATCATTAGTTTAAAACAAATGTTATCACTCCTCAAACTCTTACAGGCTTCTAACAAGAACTCCATTCCCTTCTCTTTGGTTATGCGCCCCATATAGCCTATTGTAAGAGGAGTATCTTTTGGTATGATTTTTAATGGATGTTCTTCTTTAACATCTACACAGTTGGGTAAAACTGATACATTCCTTACATTATAACGTTCAACTATTGCTTTACGTTCCAACTCACTTAACACTACTATGGGTGTTTTCTCTTTTAATACCATTCGTAACATTATATCAAGATAAGAAGGTATCTTCTCAGAAGTTAGATATACACCACCATGCAGATGAATAACTATTTTACGTCTCTTATGCTGTGCATACTTAATAAATGGCACATCGCGAATTATTGATGCCTTTGATAATGGAAAATTGTAATGAATAGTTGCATTAGGGTATGTTGCCAATAGTCTCTTCCACTCTCTTAATTTAGCAATTAGAGGGAGTATGCGACGGATTCCCCCTGTTTCATTATCCTTTTTACCTTGCTCAAAATGTATATAGTTTTGAGCAAGATTATTATCGATAATAAACTGAGTTACCGATGATATTCCACTTACATTCTGTGTGGTATCAAGCGATGGTGATACTATTATTACATCCATTATTTTTTACTTAAATTTAATAACTCTCCACTTTTGCTTACTCCTATTTGTACTCCCCAATTATCCCCAATGAGAGTCCCCTTATCAAATGCTCCAGCAAGAGAGAAGTTCCATCCTTTTACTTTCTCGTGAGTATAATTGAGTTGTAACATTGTAGCAAATTGATGTTTTATATTTGTATATGGTGCATAAGATGTTCCCCAACCTCGCTGATGCGAAACAAGCAATTTATATCGTAAACCATCTACTATAGTTCCATCAACTCCACCATAAAATGCACGAGTTATATTGTTTGTAAAACCTAAATATCCATCTTTGTTATATAATGGAGATGTTATAAAGGGAGTTCCAATTGTATGTCCGCGATGAGTCCAACCGTTATATACAACGTGAGCATAGTAGTTGTCTCCAGCACTAACTTGTACAGGAATTTCAGAAGTTTCATCCCAAAGGAATGGACCACTTTGGTTTGTGGCATTCATAACTTCAAGAGTTACTCCCTCTACAAAGAATTGTTTAGTTGAACGGTATGACAATCCCCATAATCCATCAAACTTGTTACGAAAGGTCATACCTGAATGGTCATCAAAAAAGTGTTCGTAATATGCTTTTATCTCCCAATCCTTTTTCTTGTATCCCAAAGCAAGTATATATATACCCAAGTGATTACCCGATACATTTACTTGATCAACCGTTGGAGAGTCTTCTCCTCCCGATAATGGAATTAAAACCTTAAAATACTCCTTTATTCCTGAAGGAAATTTTATAGTTTTACTTCCCTTGTAATCATATACTGTACCGCCAAATTGAGTTGCCATGTCAATACCTATTAAACCATACAATGGTTTTGATTTATTACCAATTTTAAAGACCAGGTTCTTACGATGATACAATAAATTTTTGGAGTATTGCATACCTTCTGCTTTAAAATCTTTTTGATAGGGGTAATCCACAAACCATCCATACGACAGACCACCTCGCACATGAAACCAACCTTTTGTTCCAGGAACTTGTGTAAATTGAGGTAGTCCTATATATATTTGAGGAATAGGACGAGCATTACCACTATGTACCATTCCTCCGCTACTTAACTCCTCATCCCATAGCATTGTCTTCTCCTCTCTTGACCCAGCAAATATGCTCCAATTTTTTAGTTTGGCATCAAAATAGGCTTGTTGAAGATAAACGGGTGCTTCGTTTCGGTATGCACCTACAACCTCTAAACCGAATGAGTATGAAAATTTCTTATCTTTGGCAACCTCTTTAAAGAGGCCTAAACGTAAATATCCGCTATTGTTTCTATCAGATACTACACCATGAGTGTTGTTCATCATCCAGAACGGAGTGTAATCTCCACCTCCGTTTATAATGTTTGCCTCAGCATTGTATGAGAGGTTAAAATCTTTTGCCGACGCTGTAAATATTACCATAAGCGTCAACGTTATAGATAAAATTATACGCTTCATAAGTTAGTAATATTTACGGAATGAATAAATGGTATCGTTCACCGAAAATTTTAACGATTTGCTTGTTAACTCTCTTATCTTAAATTTTCGTTCCTGTGTATTCCAATCTAAATATTTATTTTTTTTTGCAGTTGGTAAATATGTATATGGAATTTGTATTGAGAGCAAATTCTCTTCTATTACATAGTTGGCATATATCTGCTCGGCATAGTGAGGATTTGACCTACTCAAAGTTTGTATTTCGCACACTCCTCTATCAAAACTCCAGAATAGCGAATCAGATTGAACTCTATGACGAGGCGATTCTATTGTTCTTCCCTGCCAACGCCCTTCAAGTTTTGTTTCATCATCTTTTGAACACGAAATGAGAAAAAGTGTAAATGCCAATATTAAATATTTTATTTTTATCATAAACCCTAATTAAAAAAATCGATATAGACAGAACACAATATATTTATTACTATCAGTAATATAGACAAAAGCCCTATCTTACTTAATTTGATATTTACGAAACGTTTTACATCAACAAATCGGAAAATAAACATTGACAATCCCGCAATGATATTTGATATAATACTTCCCAATAATCCCCAATAAGGTATCAATATAATATTCAAACCTAATGATACGAGTGTTGCCAATATTGCAGAATACATTGAACGTTTTACTGTAAAAGAACACTCATATACTAAATTCAGAAAGGCTCCTAAGGCAAAGAACATCACACTTAATAGTTGTAATGATATATATTTGATACTTTCAAAATACTCCCTTGCTATTAAATATTCGCAAAATAGGTGTATGAATATGGTTATACCAATAGAGACTACTGATAAGAAAAGAAGATAGTTATTAAAATATTTACTGAAATATTGACTTCTGTTTACGTTGTTGTAATCTCTTATGGCGCACTCTTGCCAGGTTTGTTGATATATTGTTGTTAGTACAAAGAATATACTTCCAAATTTTACGGCTATTGCATACAATCCTAATACATATTCATCAACATATGACACCAGGAATATTCTTCCCCAGTTTTCTACTCCCAAAATAGCAAGGTTTGCAGGTAATAGGAAGAGCGAGTAGGATATCATTCGAGAATTTATCTCTCTCTGTTTACTCTTGTCGGATTGTAAATAGTAACTCTTTTTAAATAGCGTAGGTGTTAATTTTTCGGTAATTAAAAATGTCAATATTTTAGAGACTGAATATGCTATCAACAAACTCTCATTCTTAAGAGATGTTGTCTTTAATAACAAAATAGTTATCAATGCTATAAATACAGCAGAGAGGATATTGCCCAATACAAATATTTTGGTTTCGCCTTTACCTCTGATAATTTGACGATAAACATCCATAAAATTCATCGCCAAAAAGAATATTGCCAGATAATATATATTTATATTTAAATCTATTCCTGATAGTAGATATACTAAAACTCCAATAGAGACAATGGCAACATTTATTAAAAATACCTTTAAGAAAATTTTTATTACTGCATTAAATGTCTCCTTGTCATTGCTCATAACAAAACGGAACATTCCATCTCGCATATTAAGCATAGTTGCTGTTCCTATCCATACTGTCAAGGAGAGTGCAATATCAAATATACCTAATTCATCAGGAGACAAAAAGAAGGTCAGCACAGGGTACAATAGAAATATAATCATTTTAGATGCTATATTTCCTACTGCATATATCGAAAATTTCTTTAAGAAATCTCTATTTGTTACCATATATTACTCCTCTCTCTCTTTCATAATCTGTTAGCGATATTCCCATTAATATCATAGCAATTATTCCACCTCCTGATATAAAGGCCGAACTTGCAATAGATTCAATCAAAATAAAAGTTAACATTAAGAAAGCGACTATTACC
>JAFQBL010000036.1 GCA_017416695.1 Bacteroidales bacterium
TAGTGGCATACACAACCAACGGAACAGTAGTAGCAAGTGCCGTAGCAGAAGAGGGTGTAACAACACTATCAACTTCTGCCACAGGAGTTATAGTAGTAAAAGTTGCCAATACAGCAGTTAAAGTTATTAAATAAGATAATCTAATCCACATCCAATTTCCTCCAACGGAGGGAATTGGGGTGGTTAAATAGATATTGATTATATTTGGTAATTTGAACTTTATAAAAAATATTTAACAAATATTTGTGTATTAGTATTTTATTAGTATCTTTGCAGTCGCAAATGCGAAAATAGGATGCGGTTCGGCATAATTCAAACAAGTTTGAT
Organism: Bacteroidales bacterium; assembly: GCA_017416695.1. Lineage (GTDB taxonomy): Bacteria > Bacteroidota > Bacteroidia > Bacteroidales > G3-4614 > Caccoplasma_A. The sequence goes on from JAFQBL010000036.1 coordinate 328, forward strand.
TCTGCGCTCACCTTTCACTATCTTTGCAGTCGCAAGAACAAGAAAACTATTAAACATTATATAAAAATGAAAAGATTTACATTAATCGCAACAACTGTTTTGATAACAGTATCGGCTATGGCTCAAGAAGGATTTCCAAATCCCCCAGCAGATCCAGGAGCAGTACCTATTGTAGAGAGCATACTTGGATTACTTGGTTTAGGTGGTGTTTATGCATACCGCTTATTCAAGAAAGGTAAAAAAGAGGATTAATAATTTTTTGTTGGATATTAGAAGAGTGGAGCAGAAAGAATGTCTCCACTTTTTTGTTTTATTAAAAATTAGTTTGTATTTTTAATAAAATTATTATATATTTGGAGCGTTAATTTCATCAAATAAAATATAAGTATTATGAATAATTTTAAAAAATTACATTTAGTTATTATTGTAGTTTTTATGGCTATTATGTCTATTCAGAGTTTGAATGCAGCTACTAAATTATCAGGGACGTTGACTTCTTCATTAGGTGCTTATGGAACAACTACCGAAAGTTATCCTTTGACAAATGCCAATGATGGAGATTTGACATCATACTTTTGGTCTAATGCAACACCTGTGGCAAATGATTATCTGTTGTTTACTTTGAATGCGACAGCCCAAATTGGAGATATAAAGTTTGTCTTTGCGAATAACGACCAACCAAATGGTGTGGTAGTTGAGGTATCGGAAGATAATAGTGTTTGGGAGGAGGTTGCAACCTTCGGTAATAGTGACATCAGTGCTTCTCCATATACATATGTGTGTAATGCTGAAGCAAAGGTTGCCAAATATGTACGTTTGAGATTTTCTGAGTCGGCTACAGGTTGGGTTAAGGTTACTGAATTTCAAGTTTATGAATATTCTTCAACTCCAACTCTCTCTTTAACTGCCGAAACAGAGATTCCTTATTATTGGACTCCACAAAATTTTGTAGTAGATTATGTAGTGGATGGCGATGTGGATTCTTATTTCTTTAGTAGTAGAAATCTTGCGACAGGCGATTATATTACATTGACTCTTGCTCAAGAATCTACCATTTCAGATATTAAACTGACATTTATGAACGGAGACCAACCTAATGGTTCCGTAATTGAAATATCAAATGATAAATCAGATTGGACTCAAGTTGCTTCATTTAATAAAAGCGACATATCTACAACTGATTATACATATAGTTGTTCTCTATCAAATGCAGTTGCCAAATATGTACGTTTGAGATTTACTGAGGCTTCGGACGGATGGTTTAAACTTGCGGAGTTTGAGGTAATACCTGGCGAAACTGCACCTATACCCTCTCGTACAATAACAGTAACATCATCTCCTGCCGAAGGAGGAACTGTTACAGCAAACAATGTAGAAGGTGGTGTTACTGCTGAAGGAGCAATTACTTTGAAAGCAGAGTCTTCAGATAATTATAAATTTGTTCGCTGGACATTGGAGGGAGAGACCGTATCTTCTACTACTACATATACTGATAGAGAGGAAGGAGACAAGGAGTATATTGCCGAGTTTGTCGCTCTTACTGCAGAAGAGAAATATGCACTACTTTGTACTCCTGTATTTACTCATGGTGGTAATAATAATAATACATATATTACTGCTGCAACAATTAAGGGAGAATCAATTGAGGTTCCAGAAACTCAAACAAATGGAGATTCTCATATTCAAGAGGGCGTAACTGCCAGCATACCTGTTTCGGCAGGAGAAGAGATAGCGTTAGACCTTACATTCACTGTAAACTGGGGTGATATAAATATATTCCAAATTGTAAATGACAATACAGATGTAGATGTAATATATGGACCTTATGATGGAACCTGGCCTGATGGAACTGAACCATTAGGTGAAATGGCAAACGATAATATATCGGTTAATGGAACAACTGCATCATTCCCAATACAATTTGGAGAGGATTTGAAAGTAGGAGATATAGTAGTTGTTCGTGTAGTGGTAGGTAATGATGTAAATACTCCTTGCCCATCAGGTCTTACAGAAGGAGGATATGTTGACTTTTTGTTTGAGATAGCAGGCGGATATGTTGCACCTAAATATGCCGTATCAGCAGAGGCATCACCAGCAGAGGGCGGTCAAGTAACAATATCAGCAAATGAAGTAGAAGCAAATTCTACCGTATCATTAACAGCAACAGCAAACGAAGGCTATGACTTTGTAAATTGGACAGTTAACGGAACAGAGGTTAGTGTTGATGCAAACTTTACAAGTGCTGCAATAACAGCAGAGACAGAGTTTGTAGCAAACTTTAAAGCGAGGGAGTATAATGTAGTATATAAAGTAGATGGCGAAGATTATCAAACCGTACCAACAGCATTTGGCAGCACAATAACACCCATAGCAGAGCCAGAGAAAGAAGGCTACACCTTCAGTGGCTGGAGCGAGATACCCGAAACAATGCCAGCAAGTGATGTAGAGGTAACAGGAACATTTACAAAGAATGTATATGCAGTATCAGTATCAGTAAATAATCCTGCATATGGTTCAGTATCACCTGAAACAGCAAACGTTGAGCATGGCGAGACAATAACATTGACCGCCACCGCAAACTTAGGATACCAATTTGTAGGCTGGTTTGAAGGAGGAAGAAACATCTCAAATGAAACCAATTTCTCTATAATAATAACATCAGATAAAAACTATGAAGCAACCTTTGAAGCCATAGATAAGGTAAATGTAACAGTAGTAGATGAAAATAGAACAGAGACAAAAAGCACAGTATATGCCAATGTAACAGTAGGCAATGAAAAAGTATGGGATGTTCAAGCCAATACAATATTAGCCGATAAAGTATCAGTATCAGTGGATGCCGACGGCGTAGCATCAGAAGTTAAGATAGCCGACGGTGGACAAATAACAACAGTATTGGAGATAACCCGTACAATAGAAAAAGGCAAATGGGCTTTGATGTCGTTACCATTTGCAGTAGATTTAGCAAACGTAACAGTAGATGGCGTTGCAGCAGTAAACAACAGCAACATCAAAGTAATGGTCTATGATGCAGCCTACCGAGCAGCAAACAGCATAGAGTTGTTTACAAAATCAGGATGGAAAGAGTTAACAGGTACAACCATTGCAGCAAATCAAGGATTTGCAGTAGCAATCAATGCAAACAACGGCGATGAACAAAAAGTAACATTCACTGCTACATCACAAACCTACGATGGAACAGACAAACAAATATCGTTGAGCCGTTACGCATCAACAGTAAATGAAGGAGCCGATGCCGACTGGAACTTCTACGGAAACCCAACATTAGCAAAAGCCCAAAAAGGCACAGGCTATGCACTATACGTATATAACGCAGAAGATGACAGTTATGACGAGTACGCATCAAGTGATGTAGCAACATACCAACCCTACGCAGCATGGTTTGTGCAAAGTGCCGATGATTTCAATGCAATGAGTTTCTCAGCAGGCGTAGCAGGCGCATTGGCAGAAGCCGATGGAGTATTTGGAGAGTTGCAATTCTCATTGAACGGCGATGATGAAGCACGTATAGTATTAGTAGATGAGTCAAGTGAAGAGTATGTACGCAACGAAGACGCACTATACTTCCCAGCAATAAACACAAACCTATCACAACTATACTTAGTAAAAGGCAACATAAAGATGGCAGTAAGTGAGCAACCCTCATTAACAAGCATGGCAATGGGATACAAAGCCGTAAAATCAGGCGAGCAAACATTGACATTAACATCAGTACCAGAAAACACAAGTGTAGTATTGGTTGATAACGTAGCAGGCACAGAGACAGCAATGACACTTGGCGACACATACACCTTCCAAAGCGAGGCAGGAACATTCAATAACCGTTTCGTGATAGAGACAACAGACTTAACAGGAATCTCACAAGCAGTAGCAGACGGAGAAGTTAAAGTGTTGGTAAGCGGAACAGAAATAAATGTTTACGGAGCAGAGGCAGGAACAGAGGTAGTGGCATACACAACCAACGGAACAGTAGTAGCAAGTGCCGTAGCAGAAGAGGGTGTAACAACACTATCAACTTCTGCAACAGGAGTAATCATCATCAGAGTAGCGGAAGAGACTATTAAGGTTGTAAAATAGTTGTTAGTTTTCGGCTAACGCCGCCCTACGGGTAGTTGTTAGTTATCAGATAAAAATGGTTTGCACCAAAAATGCAAACCATTTTTTGTTACCTCAATTAGTGCTATAAGCCTATCAACTGACAACTAACAAATCTGCGGTTAAGCGAGGGCAAAATAAGTTTACTTAAACTTTGCCGAGCGTGAGCAGATTCAACGAATGTATGTTCGTTAACTAACAACTAACGACTAACAACTGACAACTAACGACTGAAAACTGACAACTAACCTCTATGTCTCGGTAGGAGGCTTTAAAATTACACTCTTTGTCAGGGTTAAATGGAGTTATCTCTATCTCGCTTTCAAAGAGTAACCCCTCTATATTGGCAAGTTTGTATATAGCCTCTTTTGCTGACCATATTATTGCCGATATTAGTTGTTTGTTTTGGCTCTTCTCAATCCAGAGTTGTTCTTCAGGTGTAGTAAATTTTTTGTGTAGTGAATATTGCTTGCGTTCAATCTCCTCTATGTCTATTCCTATGGGTATTGAACTTATTGCTACTGCAATACTTTTTTTGCTATGAGATATAGATACAAACTTCCCCTCGCTATTCTCAATGTAAGGGGCACCATTTGCATGGTGTTTTATCTCTTTTGCTTTGCCTAACAGGTGCTTTATGAGTATATGAGAGATTAGTTGCTCTATTTGCCTTTTAGGATTTGTATAACGTGCCTCAATACTATTGATTATACTCTTCTCTTTGAGTATTGTTTTTAACTCTTCAATTGTTTCGGTTTTGTGCCAAATGGCAATATCGGCACATTCAGTTTTTATTGCTTCTGCGAGAGCCATATCTATTGGGGTTTTATACTTTCAATGATTTGAGCAATGTCACTTTGTAGATACTCTACAATGGGTGCAACAGAATCGGTATTTACTTTGGTATCGAAGTATAGTGACCCTCTGAAGATATATGAACTGTTGTTTGTTGCTATGAATTGTAGCGGAGTGGCTACGTTACCTTCTAATATATATAGTTCTGCCCATACTCCCTCTGTTGTGTCGTTGTAGTTGAGGGTTGTTATCCCTGATGAGTGTTTTGAGTGTACATATACCAACTCTCGGTTTTTCTCAATCTCTTGGTGTAGTTTCTCTTTTGTGATATCAATATATGAGCAATATATTGTTGCTTTATATGGGGGATATTTTATATTAATCCATCCTCTGTTCTGCTGGTTGTCTTCCGCTACTGCTCCATCTGAAATGTTGAATTGCAACGGAAATGTTGAAATATTGTGTGGAATATACTCGTTTGTTATATTCTCAATATGTTGGTATGCAACAGGTTTGGGTGCGGTTTTATTATCGCACCCAAATATTGTAAACATTAATGATGTTATTACTATAACTCCTATGTTTTTCATAATCTTATTAGCCCAATTAGACTAATAGTTAATAGATGATCGCTGACAATTAGAATGGGAGTTCATCGCTCTCCTCATTAGAGGGTGTATCTGCCACAGATGCTTCTTGAATTGGTTGCGAGTTGTTTGTGTCTCTACGGCTTAAGATCTCCATATTGTCGGCATATATCTCAGTGGTGTACCTTACAACGTTATTACTATCTGTCCATGAGCGAGTGCGAA
>JAFQBL010000037.1 GCA_017416695.1 Bacteroidales bacterium
AGACACCAATGGTTAACTGTAATAGAATAGACTATATTGCTATAATAGAGAAGTATTATTCTAAAGATACTCCACTATATAATCTGCTTATTTCGCACAGCAAAAGCGTAGCAGAATTAGCGGTTGAGATTGTGGCATCGCACCCAGAACTGGGTGCCGATGCCTCTTTTGTTTATGAGGCTGCCATGCTTCACGATATTGGAATATTCCTAACCAATGCCCCAAAGATATTTTGCATTGGAGAAAAACCTTATATTATGCACTCTCTCTTGGGTGCTGAAATTTTAAGAAGCGAAGGGTTAGAGGCTCATGCTCTTGTTTGCGAACGCCACACTGGAGCAGGAATATCGGCACAGGAGATTGAAAATCAAAAACTTCCTCTCCCCAAAGCAGATATGATACCTGTCTCAATAGAGGAGAAGATTGTTGCTTACGCCGACAAGTTCTTCTCAAAATCCTCACCCAACAAACGTAAAAGCGTTGCAGAGGCAAGAAGTTCTCTTGAACGTTTTGGTGAGGAGACACTCAAAAGATTTGATGAATGGATAAAACTTTTCTCGTAATCAATCTTTACCATATCTCTAATTTATCTAAGACACTTTAAAGAAATCCCCAATTTTCACACCCTCATTTAAGAAAACTATTCAAATAAGCACTAAAATTGTATAAAATGAGGGTATTATTCGGAAAGTTTACCTAAAAATCACTACCTTTGTAGGTTAATTGCAGAAAGTGGGCACAAACTAAAAATTTTGAATACATCCCACTTGCAACATACAAAGATATGTCCATAAAGAGAAGAGACTTTTATATAGTAGTTTTTGTCTTTATCACAACTCTGCTCTCATTAAATATTTACGCAGAGAATCAAGACAATAAAAGAGGAGAAACAACAATCTCTTCAACTACAACTGATACTGCCAAAAGCGACAGTATCGCCACTTCATTTGTGGATACTATCAAAAACGACTCTCTCTCAAACGATTCAATATCAAACAAGCCAACTAAGCCTATTCAAAAGAAGGAGGCACTGGATGACATTGTTACCTATACCGCCAACGACTCTATGGTATTAAACAATGGCAATATGGCTTTTATGTTTGGAGAGAGTAAAATCAACTATCAAGATATTGAACTTACTGCCAACCAAATACGAATGGATATGGATAGCAGTACAGTATATGCAATAGGAGTTGAAGACACCTCAGGAAATCTTGTGGGCACACCTGTATTTAAAGACAAAAGTGGCGAGTATGAGTCGGAGACTATGAAATATAATTTCAAGAGTAAACGCGGATACATCACAAACGTTAAGACACAACAAGGCGAAGGTTATCTTGTTGGTGGCAAAACAAAGAAAGATGCAGCAGGAGATTTTTACCTTGCAAACGGTAAATATACCACTTGCGATAACCACGAAAATCCACACTTTCATCTTCAACTCACTAAGGCAAAGATGCGTCCGGGCAAGAATGTTGTAACAGGCCCCGCCTATATGGTATTGGGAGGCGTTCCCCTACCCCTTGCTCTACCTTTCGGATTCTTCCCATTCTCTGAAAAATACTCATCGGGAGTTATCTTCCCAACTATTGGAGAAGAGATGAGAAGAGGTCTCTATCTTCGTAACGGAGGTTACTACTTTGCCATTAACGAATGTGTTGATTTGGCTTTGACCGGAGAGATATACACAAAAGGTTCATGGGGTATTCAAGGACAATCGATATACGCAAAACGATATAAATTCTCGGGATACATAAATGCAAGTTACCTCACTACCATTTTAGGTGACAAAGGTATGCCCGACTACTCTAAACAGACAAACTTTCGCTTCATTTGGCAACACCGACAAGACCGTAAGGCAAACCCAAATATGAGTTTCTCTGCCAAGGTCAATTTTACCACAAGCGGATACGACAGAAACAGTTTGAATACATACTATAACTCTTCGGAGTTTACTCAAAACACCAAGAGTTCTACTGTAAACTTTACATATTCATTCCCTAATGCCCCAGTATCAATATCGGCAACAACCAACATCACCCAGCGAAGTAAAGACTCTACAATAGTTCTTTCGCTTCCCGACTTCACTATTAACGTAAGCCGAATATTCCCATTCAAGAGAAAGAAACCTGTTGGAAAAGAGAAGTGGTACGAAAAGATAAGTTTCAGTTACTCAGGTATGTTCCGCAACAACATTACAACAAAACAGAACCTGCTATTTAAATCAAACTTCCTAAAAGACTGGCGTCAAGGTATGCAACATACCGTTCCCATATCTGCCACATTCTCAGTGTTTAAGTACTTAAACATAACCCCCTCATTTACTTTCACCGACAGAATGTACACAAACCGCATAATGAAGCAGTGGGATCCTCACGCCTCAGCCGTTGTAAACGATACAATATATGGCTTTTACAACGTATATAATTATAGCGGAAGCCTATCAATGCAAACCAAGTTATACGGATTCTTTCAGCCAGCCAAATGGTTTGGAGGCAAAAAGATCAAGATGATACGCCACGTTTTGACACCAAGCGTAAGCATTACAGGAGCACCCGATTTTAGCCACGAACGCTTTGGCTTTTGGCAACGCTATACACAAATCAACAAAGACGGAACCGTCAGAGAGATAAAATACTCTCCGTTTGCACACAACATTTTTGGTACTGCCCCGCAAGGACGGCAGGGAACAATCAACTTCAGCCTGGCAAACAACATTGAGATGAAAGTTAACTCCAAACGCGACTCTACGGGAGTAAGAAAGATAAGCCTGATTGAGAATTTAGGTGTAAACTGGGGTTATAATATAGCAGCCGATTCAATGAATTGGAGCAACATCAATATTAATGTTCTTATAAAGTTATACAAGAACTTTAACCTGCAAACAAACTTTACCTTTGACACCTACACTTACCAACTGAACGAGTATGGCAATCCTGTAAGGGTAAACATTCCCCGCTGGAAAGCAGGAAAAGGTTTAGGTAGATTATCAAGCACAGGAACATCATTCTCATATACCTTTAATAACGATACCTTTAAGAAGTGGTTTGGCAAGAAAGATGATGATGACGACAGCAGTTCAAGTGCAATAGTAAGCGACACAGGAGAACCCATTACAAACCTCGAAGAGTTGGCTCGAATTCAGGAGCGAAGAGCAGAAGAGCAGAAAAACAGAGGAGAGAGTGAAGAGGGAAACAAAGAAGATAGCAAGATGAAAAACGGCTATCAGAAATGGGAGATCCCATGGAGTCTTTCTATCAACTACTCTATCAGTTATGGTTACGGGGAGTTCAACAAAGAGAAGATGGAATACAACGGAAAAGTTACTCAAAACCTGAGTTTTTCGGGTAACATACAACCAACAAAGAACTGGACATTCACATTCTCGGCAAGTTACGATTTTGATATGAAGAAACTTGCATATATGAGTTGTGGTATTACTCGCGATATGCACTGTTGGAGTATGAGTTGTAACTTTGTACCTGTTGGGTCCTATAAATCGTACGACTTCAGGATCAGCGTTAAATCATCAATGTTGCAAGACCTTAAATACGAAAAGAGCAGCAGTCCGTACGATAACGAAAAGTGGTACTAAGGTTAGTAAAAAAACTAATTAGACCTATTGGACCAATTAGACCAATTAGACTAATTGGAGCAATTAGCCTAATTAAGACTTCCCCCTCCCATGTAAAAGAGTAATTATTAGCGATTTTCCTTATTAAAAAGAGCGGAAAAACCTTTGAGAATAGAGCAAATTTTACTATCTTTGCAACGATTTTTTGACAACATAAAGTCTAACCCATTAATTATTAAACAATTAATTAAAAAAATGGAAAAAGAATTATTACAACCCATTGAAGATTTCAACTGGGAAGCCTATGAAAAAGGCGAGACATTTGGCGAAAAAAGCCGCGAGGAGTTGGAGCAAGCGTATGACCAAAGCATCAACACCGTAAAAGACAAAGATGTAACAGAAGGAACTGTTATCTCTATCAACAAAAGAGAAGTAGTTGTTAACATCGGTTACAAATCAGATGGTATTATCTCTACAAACGAATTCCGTTACAACCCAGACCTTAAAGTAGGTGACAAAGTAGAGGTTTTTGTAGAGAACCAAGAAGACAAAAAAGGACAACTTTTACTTTCACACAAAAAGGCTCGTGCTGCACGCTCTTGGGATCGTGTTAATGAGGCTCTTGAAAGCAATGAGATAGTAAAAGGTTATATCAAATGCCGTACTAAAGGCGGTATGATTGTTGATGTATTCGGAATTGAGGCATTCCTTCCAGGATCACAAATCGACATCAGACCTATCCGCGACTACGATATGTTCGTAGGAAAAACTATGGAGTTCAAAGTTGTTAAAATCAACCAAGAGTTCCGTAACGTTGTTGTATCACACAAAGCACTTATCGAGGCAGAACTTGAGCAACAAAAGAAAGACATCATCTCTAAACTTGAAAAAGGTCAAGTTCTTGAGGGAATCGTTAAAAACATCACTTCATACGGAGTATTTATCGATCTTGGAGGAGTTGATGGTCTTATCCACATCACAGACCTTTCATGGGGCCGCGTAACTCACCCAGAGGAAATCGTTAAAAACGATGAGAAAATCAACGTTGTTATCCTTGACTTTGATGACGACAAAAAACGCATTGCTCTTGGTCTTAAACAACTTACTCCTCATCCATGGGATGCTCTTGATGCAGATCTTAAAGTGGGTGACAAAGTATCAGGAAAAGTTGTTGTTATGGCTGACTACGGTGCATTCATCGAAATCGCTCCTGGCGTTGAAGGTCTAATCCACGTATCAGAGATGTCATGGTCACAACACCTACGCAGTGCACAAGACTTTATGAAAGTTGGTGACGATGTAGAGGCAGTTATCCTTACATTGAGCCGCGAAGAGCGTAAAATGTCTTTGGGTATCAAACAACTTAAAGCAGATCCATGGGAAAACGTTGATACAAAATATGCAGTTGGAACTAAACACACAGCAAAAGTTCGCAACTTCACTAACTTCGGTGTATTCGTAGAGATTGAAGAGGGAATTGACGGATTAATCCACATTTCTGACCTTTCATGGACTAAGAAAATCAAACACCCATCTGAATTCACTCAAATTGGTTCAGAGATAGAGGTTCAAGTTCTTGAAATAGACAAAGAGAACCGCCGTCTAAGTCTTGGACACAAACAACTTGAGGAGAATCCTTGGGATGTATTTGAGACAGTATTCACTGTTGATTCAATACACGAAGGAACAATCACTGAACTTCTTGACAAAGGTGCTGTAATCGCTCTTCAATATGGTGTTGAAGGATTTGCTACTCCAAAACACTTAGTAAAAGAGGACGGAACTCAAGCACAAGTTAACGAGAAACTTAACTTCAAAGTTATAGAGTTCAACAAAGAGGCTAAACGTATCATTCTTTCACACAGCAGAATTTTCGAAGATGAGGCTAAGAAAGAGGCAGCAGCAGCTAAAAAAGCAGCAAAAAAAGCAGCAGAAGAGACTGCAGCAGCAATGCCAACAGTTGAGAAATCAACACTTGGAGACATCGAGGAACTTGCAGCATTGAAAGAGAAACTTGATGCTTCTAAAAAATAATTGAATAATTAATAATTCAATTTATATAGTAAAAGGGTGCTTCTAACCAAGCATCCTTTTTTTTTACCTATATAAGCCATATATAACAAATTAAATTTTCCTAATTTTAATTACATAGTAATTGTTAAAAAAATATGAGGTAATACTTGGTATCTTAGAAATAAGATAGACTACAAACACAATTCAACAAAAAGCGACCATTCAGAACAGGCATATTGATAAAATTTCGTATCTTTGCTATAAACTGCGAAGATATAATTCAAAAACAATAAAGATATGAAACTTTTAAAAACTCTATTCTTAGCAATGTTACTTGTTGCTTGTTCTCCACAACAAAATTCAGGAGTTAAATTCCCTGCATTGGAGCAACCAGGAAAAGCAACAGCAGTGGTTAACGGAGATAGTTTTACTCTCTCAAACAATCTTCTTTCGGCAGAATATGCAACAGAAGAGGGAACTCTAAAATTTAATGGATGCGAGGCTCTTCAATTGGCTCCTGCCAACGATTTGTTCTATATCACTTTAGCAGACAGCACAATAGTCAAATCATCAGAGATGACTATGAGCGAAGCAAAAATAGAACAATTAAAAGGATGTGAGAAAGCAATTAAGAATGCAAAGAAATTTGACGGATACAAACTATCAGCCCAATTTACATATAACAACTTAACTATTAATTGGAGTGCCGTATTGCGTGATGCCTCTCACTACCTCCGCACCGAAATGAATATAAGTGCTAACAAAGATACTGAGATGCTAAATATAGTACCAATGGAATACACCTTAACTGATAACGCAGACGCAGTTGCAGTTAACGGCGAAGTTCGCGGAGCACCTCTTACCTCACCTAAGATATTTGCAGGTATTGAAACACCATTGGGAATAAACAGTGTTGAAGGCAATACCATTAAAGGGTTATGGAGCAGAGCAACAACTCTCAAAGCAGGTGAAACCTGGAGCATAGGAGCAGTTGTTGGTCTTGTAGCAGAAGATCAACTACGCCGTTCATTCCTTGCCTACCACGAAAGAGAGCGTGCTGTTCCCTACCGTCCATTCATTCACTACAACTCATGGTACGAACTTAACATCGACCGCAACAACTTTCCCGATCCTCTAAAACGTATGAAGGAGAGTCAATGCGTTGAAGTTATTGAGGCTTGGCGTACAAATATGTATGAGAAACATGGAGTAGGAATTGATGCATTCGTTTGGGATGATGGCTGGGACGAATTCAACTCATTCTGGAATTTCCATATCGGTTTCCCCAACGGATTTAGCAAACTCGATTCAATTGCAAGAACAATGGGAACAGGAATGGGAGCATGGTTAGGACCAGTTGGTGGTTATGGAGATTCAAAGGCTCAACGTTTGGATTTCTGGAATCGCAACCACGAGAACCAAATCAACAACTTTGAGTTATCAAACCCAGAGTATTTTAATGCCTTTATCGCAAGTTGCTCAAATATGGTAAGGAGTTACGATTTCCGCTACTTTAAATTTGACGGTATAAGTGATATTGCCAACGCAACTGGGCCTAAAAACGAAGAGGATGCAGAGGGTATCATAAATGTTCTTAAAGCACTTAGAGATATTCGTTACGACCTATTCTTCAACTGTTCAGTAGGAACATGGTCATCACCATTCTGGTTCCAATATGCCGATGCAGTATGGCGTCAAGACCAAGACTGGACCACCATTGGAGATCAAGGCGACAATCGCGAGAAATGGATTACATACCGCGACCATATGGTATATAAAAACTTTACAGTAGCATCGCCAATATGCCCAATAAACTCAATTATGACTCACGGATTAATAGTTAGTAAATACGGACCTCCAGCATCGGCTCCACACGATGATTCAGAGGAGACAGCAAAAGGTATTATCCGCGAGATGCGTTGTGCATTTGGCTGTGGATCAGGACTAATAGAACTATATGTTGACAACGACATAATGAGTACAGTAGGAGAAGACGGAGAACTATGGGCAGAGTTAGCAGAGTGCATCAAATGGCAACGTAACAACCAGGATGTTCTTGCAGATATTCATTGGGTAGGCGGAAATCCATGGAATGGAGAGAAAGCAGAAGTATATGGTTGGGCATCATGGAACGAAGATAAAGCAACGCTTACTCTACGCAATCCTAACTCAACAGAGCAAACATTCACTACTACTCTACGTCAAGCATTAGATATTCCTAATTACGTAACAGGAGAGATTAAATTTACTGACGCTTTCAAAAACCAAACACAATACAGTGGCATCACTAACGAAAGTATTGACATTGACCAAACAATAACATTTACAATGCCTCCATTTGATGTTGTAGTATTGGACGGAAAGAGTAAATAAGAATTAACAGTAATAGCATATAAACAAAGGGTTGCTTTTTAGAGTAACCCTTTGTCTGTTTTACAGAGGAATTATAGATATCTGTCACACCCCACAACCTCGCACAACAAAGAGAATAGGGCAAGAAATTCTCATATAAAATATATACTTTTTTACTATTGTTTTAATAACCTATTTTATTAACTTTGCAAATGAGAACCATTTGCAAAGATAGCCAACATCTCAACACAGCATAAACAAATTCTGCTCTGTTATCGGTATGTCTCTATCATTGCTTATGGCAGACTTTTGTAAAAGAGAGAACATTTTTAACTTTCATAATATGGCAACAGAACCATTTAAGTATCAAGACCCCTTTGAGATGGGAAAGGATAACACCGAGTATTATTTGCTTACAAAAGACTATGTAAGCGTTAAAGAATTTGGAGACAGAAAAATTGTTTGTGTTGAACCTGAGGGATTGACCGCTTTGGCAAAAGCGGCTATGAGAGACGTTTCGTTTTTGTTACGCAGAGAGCATAACGAGATGGTGGCCAAGATTCTTTCAGACCCCGAAGCAAGCGAGAACGACAAGTATGTAGCATTAACAATGTTGCGTAACGCTGAGGTTGCCGCTAAAGGACAACTTCCAGTTTGTCAAGATACAGGTACTGCTATTGTAATGGGTAAAAAAGGAGAGAACATCTACACTGGAGGTGGAGATGCTGAGGCTCTTTCAAAAGGAATCTACCAAACTTATACCGAAGAGAATTTGCGTTACTCGCAAAATGCACCTTTGGATATGTACAAAGAGGTAAACACTGGTTGCAACCTTCCTGCTCAAATTGACCTTTACGCTATTGACGGAGATGAATACAAATTCTTATTCATGGCAAAAGGTGGAGGTTCGGCTAATAAAACATACCTTTACCAAGAGACTAAGGCATTGCTTAACCCCGACTCATTGGTTAAGTTCTTAGTAGAGAAGATGAAGACTTTGGGAACTGCTGCTTGTCCTCCATACCACATTGCTTTTGTTATTGGTGGAACTTCGGCAGAGACCAACCTTAAAACAGTAAAACTTGCATCAGCCAAATATCTTGACACTCTTCCAACTACTGGAAACGAGTTAGGACGTTCGTTCCGCGATGTTGAGTTGGAGAAACAAGTTTTGAAGGCTGCTCAAGAGGCAGGTATTGGTGCTCAATTTGGAGGTAAATATTTTGCTCACGATATCAGAATTATCCGTATGTCACGTCACGGAGCAAGTTGTCCAGTTGGTTTGGGAGTATCTTGCTCAGCCGACCGCAACATCAAAGCAAAAATCAACAAAGATGGTATCTGGATTGAGAAGATGGACGACCAACCAGGTAATCTTATCCCCGAAGAGTTACGTCAGGCAGGCGAAGGCGATGCAGTAAAAATCAACCTTAACCGTCCAATGAACGAAATTCTTGCAGAGTTGAGCAAATACCCTGTATCTACTCGTCTATCATTGAACGGAACAATCATTGTTGGTAGAGATATTGCTCACGCTAAACTCAAAGAGCGTATCGACAACGGCGAAGGTTTGCCTCAATATATCAAAGATCACCCAATCTACTATGCAGGACCTGCTAAAACTCCCAAAGGAATGCCTTCAGGCTCATTTGGACCTACAACAGCAGGCCGTATGGACTCATACGTTGACCTGTTCCAAGCAAACGGAGGTTCAATGATTATGATTGCAAAAGGTAACCGTAGCCAACAAGTTACTGACGCTTGTCACAAACATGGCGGATTCTATCTTGGAAGTATTGGTGGACCTGCTGCAATTCTTGCACAAAACAACATTAAGAGCGTTGAGTGCATAGAGTATCCTGAGTTGGGTATGGAGGCTATCTGGAAAATTGAAGTTGAAGATTTCCCTGCATTCATCCTTGTTGATGATAAAGGCAACGACTTCTTTAAACAAATCAAACCTCTTTGTCTTGGAGGTTGCAAATAAGATAAACCATATATTTTATTTTAATAGGAGTGGAATTTTATTCTGCTCCTATTTTTTTATTCTATTTTTCACACGTCCTACAACTCCTTGATATTTAAGTTATAATAAAATTTAAAGATTTTCTGCAATATTTTTTTTCAAAAAAAGTTAGTAAAAAATTTGGTGGATACAAAAAAGAACATTACCTTTGCATCGCAATTGAGAAACAAACCTCTCAAAAAGGGCGTTTAGCTCAGCTGGTTTAGAGCATCTGCCTTACAAGCAGAGGGTCGGCGGTTCGAATCCGTCAACGCCCACAAATAATAAAGCACTTGTCAAAAAAACAAGTGTTTTTTTTTATTTTCATATATTCACTTCCCATATCTTTTTACACAATTCTAAATATATATCACTCAAAGGCAGAGAGGAAAGCAAAAAAATTATTATCTTCGCACTATTATTCAGAAACTATATATAATTTTAAAAGATATGGAATTTACACCACTTACAGCGGTTTCACCTATTGACGGACGCTACAACTCTAAGACTTCAATGTTAGCAGACTACTTCTCGGAGTATGCACTTATTCGCTATCGCGTTTATGTTGAGATTGAGTATTTTATTGCTTTGGCAGAGATTAAACTTCCACAAATGGAGGGTATCACTTCAGACATCTACCCTGCTTTGAGAAGTATCTACAAATGCTTCACCGAAGAGGATGCCAAACATGTTAAAGAGATTGAGAGCGTTACTAACCACGATGTTAAAGCAGTTGAGTATTTCATTAAAGAGAAATTCGATGCTATTGGCGGATTGGATGCTTACAAAGAGTTTATCCACTTTGGTTTAACTTCGCAAGATATTAACAACACCTCTATTCCTGTCTCTATCAAAGAGGCATTAACCAATGTTTATTACCCAGCAATTGAGGAGTTGATTGAGAAGTGTCGCACTTTTGCTGAAGAGTGGAAAGATATTCCTATGCTTGCAAAAACTCACGGTCAACCCGCTTCTCCTACTCGTTTAGGTAAAGAGATGATGGTATTTGTATATCGTTTGGAGAAACAGTTGAATATCCTTAAAAATACTCCTATCAGCGGTAAGTTTGGAGGTGCCACTGGAAACTTTAATGCTCACCACGTTGCATATCCTGAGTACAACTGGAGAGAGTTTGCCAACAACTTCCTATCTAAAAACTTGGGTATTGAGCGAGAAGAGTGGACTACTCAAATCTCAAACTACGATAACCTTGCCGCTCTCTTTGACGGTATGCGCCGCATAAACACCATATTAATGGACTTGGATAAAGACTTCTGGCAATATATCTCAATGGAGTACTTTAAACAAAAAATCAAAGCGGGAGAGGTTGGTTCATCTGCTATGCCTCACAAGGTTAATCCTATCGACTTTGAGAACTCAGAGGGTAACTTGGGTATTGCAAATGCAATTCTTGACCACCTTGCAACAAAATTGCCTATCTCTCGCCTTCAACGCGACCTAACAGACTCTACTGTTCTTCGTAACGTTGGAGTTCCTATGGGACATATGATGATTGCCATTGCCTCTACTATGAAAGGATTAGGAAAACTTCTTCTTAACGAAGATGCCATTGCTGCCGACCTTAACAATATGTGGAACGTTTGTGCTGAGGCTATCCAAACTATTCTTCGCCGAGAGGGTTATCCAAAACCATACGAGGCATTGAAGGCTCTTACTCGCAAGAACTCTGTTGTTGATGCAAACTCTATCAGTGAGTTCATTGACACACTTAATGTTAGCGAGGAGATTAAAGCAGAACTTCGCAAAATTACACCTATGAACTATACTGGTATGTAATTATCAGTTAACGAACATACGTTCGTTGAATCTGCTCACGCTCGGCAAAGTTTAAGTAAACTTATTTTGCCCTCGCTTAACCGCAGATTTGTTAGTTGTCAACTTCGTTGCCCCTTCGGGGTAGTTGTTGGTTTTCGACTGACGTCGCCCTACGGGTAGTTATTAGTTAACAAACATTCGTTTGTTGAACTTGCTTTGATAATTTAATATATGCAAAAGAGTGTGCCTCACAAGACACACTCTTTTTATCTAACAACTACCCAAAGGGAGGTGGAGTTTACAAAACCGACAACTAAAAAGTAACCAACTAACCGAAGGGGTAACTAAAACATTACCTCAGATACTCTTTTTATTGTTTCGTTAAACTCAGTTACAATATCCTCTACTGCCTGTTGTGCTGTTTCGGGTTCGGAGATTAGCGAAGCAACTTGTCCAATCTCCAATTCGCCCTCCTCAAGGTCGCCCTCAAATATTCCCTTTTTAGCACGACCTTTACCCAACAACTCCTTTAACTCATCAACAGATGCTCCACGTAACTCAGCCTCCTCAACCTGTTTGTAGAAGTTGTTTTTTATAAGTCGAGTGGGAGCAAGTTGTTTTAGCATCAGTTTGGTATCTCCCTCATTTAAGCCTCGGCAAAGAGTTTTAAACTCTTCACTTGCCGAACTCTCCTCCGTCATAGCAAAGCGTGTTCCTATCTGCACACCCTCTGCTCCAAGCGAAAAGGTTGCCGCCATTCCGCTACCTGTTGCTACACCTCCTGCGGCTATAAGCGGAAGGGTGGTTGCTTTGCGTACCGATGGAATCAAGCATAATGTTGTAGTCTCTTCGCGTCCGTTATGGCCTCCTGCCTCAAACCCTTCGGCAACTACGGCATCAACACCAGCATCCTCACACTTCTTGGCAAAGAGTGCCGATGATACCACGTGTGCCACAACTGCTCCATTCTGATGCAGAAAGTCGGTCCATTTCTTTGGACTACCTGCCGATGTAAAGACTATCTTCACACCCTCCTCCACTACTATCTGCATTATCTCCTCTATCTGAGGGTACATTAGTGGAATATTTACACCAAAGGGTTTGGTGGTTGCCGCTTTACATTTTTGGATATGCTCTCTGAGAGTTTCGGGGTGCATTGAGCCTGCACCTATCAATCCCAATCCTCCTGCATCGCTCACTGCAGCAGCCAATCTCCAGCCGCTACACCACACCATACCTCCTGCTACAATGGGGTATTTTATTCCAAAAAGGTTACATATTCTGTTCATAGCATCAAGTTTATCGGTTTAATATTGCTTCAAGAGCCTTTACTTTGCATCCAGCATTCTCGGCATTCATCTCACCCTCAGCAAAGGTATTTATCTTCTCTTCCAACTCGGCTAACGCCTCGCTGTTTCCGTTTGCAGCATACTCTTCACGTAAGATTCTTATCTTCTCGGCATCCTGCACACCCTCAACAAAACGTTCAAAACGTACCGAACTGCGGAATCCTGGATATATCAGGAATGAGTCTCCTGCGCCCCATAGGCGGTAGCGTGTATCACGCAATGGATCTTCGCCCCAGTTGTTGTATGCCCAACGCAAGAATCCGTCAAATCCTGCTTGTACTGCGTGTAGTGGCATACATGTTGACTCTGCAGGAGATGAGAAAGTATATGAGTTAGGATATGTTGTAGCACAACTTGTATAGTAGAGCGTTACCTGTCCGTTTGCTTTACGGCGTTCCAACTCCTCTTTTGTAAAGTATTGCTCATATTGCACTGTAAAGTCGTATAGCAAATCAACCAACTCGGCATGATAGTTTCCTGCAAGAGACATCTTCATTCCAGGCACCACCTCTTGCAATAGGTTATAGGCATCGAGCATTGCACTCAACTCACGCTCATCCATACAGATTGAGGTCTTTTCGTACCACCCCTTCTCTTTTAGGTGTTGTGCAAGAGATTGCAACAGAGGAGTCCAAAACTCGCGATACTCAGCATCAGATGTTTTTGCATGAAGGAATTTATACTCTCCTGTTGCCTCATCCAGGTAACGGAAGTTCATATCCCATGGCACCATTGAGAAACATTTTATCTCTCTGTCAATACCACACTCCATCATAAACTCAACCCAACGGTCAAAGATGGTGTAGTCGTATGCCCAAGTACCGTCAGTTTTTAGAGTAGTCTCAATCATTGGATCAAATTTGTCGTGCGATTGATCTCCCCAAGGCTCATATATTATCTCGGTTGATATAACCTTTTGTCCTGCACGAGCAAGAGCCTTCATCATTGGACGCATTGCCTCAAAATGCTCTTTACTCCACTTCTCCACATTATAATAACGCGAAACTGAATAGGGTTATTGCCACAAATCTAAATGGAACACATAATCTTTGGGGGCTGGTAACGACCTATCCAAGACATTAATCTCTGCATTGAGTTTACCCAATGTTTTCCACCCCTCTTTTACTTTGAGAGTTACATTGTAAGCACCTGCCTCAATATCCATTGGCACCTCAAAAGTACACCATACGGGGCGAACTTTGCGAGGTTTTAAATCTTTTATCTTCTGATTATCAATTACATCGGCAACCATAGAACTATCGTAAATTGAGTGATCAGGGCGATGTCCGCATGTTCCGTTTCCATCGGCATTGAAGCCATCGGTCATA
>JAFQBL010000038.1 GCA_017416695.1 Bacteroidales bacterium
AGAAACCTCACCCCCAACCCCTCTCCAGTAGAGAGGGGAGCAACTAATGCTCAAATAGAGTTGCCCTCAGCCCTTAAAGGAGTGATAATGGTTAAGGTAAACAATGAGGTTGTAAAGGTGATTTGTGAATAGTTATTGAATATACACTCAACTGAGAGAGTGTTTAAATGATAGAGAGCGAGAAGAGAAATCTTTTCGCTCTTCTCTTTTTATATTCTGCCTATATTTAGTTAAAAGTTTTAGGGCGATTTTGAAGGGAAAACGCAATTATTTTATATTTTTGCAAAAAATTTGGGTTAGTATGCCCTTTTTGTAAAATATTTATCTCAACTATAGTTAAAACATAATGGGAGAAAAGACAAATAGACATAAAATGTCGTTTTGGAATGCTAAAGTTACTTCTACTATAAGTATTTCACTTGTGTTGTTTCTTTTGGGTATTGTTGTGTCGCTTTCGATAATAGGGACTCAACTTACAAAGCATATTAAAGAGAATATGGGCTTTACCATTGTTATAAAAGATTCTGCTTCGAAACGTGGTATTGAGGATGTTAAAAGAGAGTTAGACAAGGCTCCTTACGTTAAGGCTGTTCAATTTATTTCAAAGGATGATGCTCTTAAAGAGTTGGAACTTGAACTTGGCGAGAACCCTGAAGATCTTTTGGGTTTTAATCCTTTGCAATCTTCAATAGAGGTCAAACTTTCGGCAGAGTATGCCTCGACCGATTCTCTTGCGTGGATTGAGGCTGATATTAAACAGTTTAGCAATATTGTTTCGGAGGTTATCTGCCAAAAGGATGTTATTCAGGTTATAAATGATAATTTGCGTAAGGCTGAGATAATTCTTCTTTCTATATCGGCTCTTTTGATGGTTATATCGTTTGCACTCATAAGCAACACTATTCGATTGATGATATACTCTAAGCGTTTTCTTATTCGTACTATGAAACTTGTTGGGGCTACTCCATCTTTTATAAGAAGACCTTTTATTATTAAGAATATTATAGAGGGTGTTATTGCAGCGGTTATTGCTACTATTCTGCTCTCGGGCTGTGCATACTATATTGTAAGCGAGTTTGAAAATCTTGCAGTATTAATAAACTTTTTTACTTTAATTCAAGTTTTTGGTGTTGTTCTTCTGCTTGGTATTGTACTATCTTCTATTTCGGCTTTCTTTGCAGTTAACAGATATATATCAATGGATGAGGATGAACTTCACGCTTCATAAATTTTAATTTTAATATGGGTACTCAAAATTTTTCGAAATCAACTTTTAATAAAAAGTCAAATAGTTTGAATGATAATATGGATGTGAACATCTCAAAGGGGTTTGCTTTAGAGAAGATAAATTATATTCTTATTGCTATATCGTTTGCCCTTGTTATATTGGGGTTTGCCCTTATGGGCGGTGAGAGTTCTACTCCTGATAATTATAATGCCGATATTTTTAGTTGGCGTCGTATTGTTTTAGGACCAACAATCTCTTTTATTGGTTTTGTTACTATCATATTTGGTATAATGTACAAAAAGAAAGGAGATAAGTAATGAGTTGGTTTGAAGCACTTATTTTAGGATTAATTCAGGGGTTTACCGAGTATCTCCCCATCAGTAGCAGTGGACACTTAACTATTGCATCTAATTTTGTGGATATTACTGATGCAGAGAAAATTCTGCCGTTTACAGTTCTTCTGCACGTTGCAACTGTGTTAAGTACTATTGTTATTTTATATAAAGAGATTGTTTGGCTTTTTAAAGGACTATTTAAAACACACACTGGGGATAGCGAACCTTTGTCTAAATGGTGTGGCTTAACTCTTAACTCGCAACAACAATATGTTATTGCTATTATAGTGTCAATGATTCCCGTTGGCATTGTTGGTATTTTCTTCAAAGATGCGGTTGAGGCGGCTTTTGAGGGGTTGACAATTGTAGGTTGCTGTTTATTGGCTACTGCCGTTCTTTTGGCTTTCTCATACTATGCTAAACCTCGACAAAAAGATAAAATATCTATTAAGGATGCTTTTATTATTGGTTTGAGTCAGGCTGTTGCTGTGTTACCTGGCCTATCTCGCTCGGGTACTACTATTGCTACTGGTTTGCTTTTAGGTAACAAAAAAGAGAATATGGCTCAGTTCTCATTCTTAATGGTTATTCCGCCTATATTGGGCGAGGCACTATTAGAGAGTGTTGAGATGGTTAAAGAGGGTGTTGATGTTGCTTTTGGCGGCATAACTCCTTTGGCTCTTATTATTGGATTTTTAGCGGCATTTATCTCAGGTTGTATTGCCTGTAAATGGATGATTGCTGTGGTAAAAAGAGGTAAACTTATATATTTTGCATACTACTGTCTTGCCGCAGGAGTATTTACTTTGGTTTATTCATTTTTAATATAATAGTGGTGCAAGTGATTGATAGAGAGTTTGACTTTATTGGTGGAGAGGTTCTGCATTTTAACAAACCCCTCAATTGGACTTCGTTCAGACTTGTTAAAAAGTTGAGAGGTCATATTCACCAACACTATGGTATTAAAAAGTTCAAGGTAGGACATGCTGGTACTCTTGACCCTCTTGCTACTGGCGTGATGACTATTTGTACTGGTAAGGCTACCAAACTTATTGAGAGTTTGCAAGGCGAAGATAAAGAGTATATTGCAACTATTGCTTTGGGAGCAACTACCCCTTCGTTTGATTTGGAGACAGAGGTGGATGCCACCTTCCCCACTGAGCATATCACTCGCAAAATGGTTGAAGAGGTATTGGCTTCATTCGTTGGAGATATTGAGCAAGTACCTCCAATTTTCTCGGCTATAAAAATTGATGGTGAGAGGGCTTATAAACTTGCCCGTAAGGGAGATGATGTGGAACTTAAAGCAAAGGTTATACGTATTGATGCTATTGATCTTTTGGAGTTCTCTCAAAATGCTATTAGGATCAGGGTTGCCTGTGGCAAAGGCACTTACATTCGCTCACTTGCCAGAGATATTGCTATTGCTCTGGATAGTGGAGGACATCTTACTGAGTTGATCAGGACTCGTGTTGGAAAAGTTAGATTAGAGGATTGCTTCTCGGTTGAACAGATTCCTGATATTGTGGCAAGAGGTATTGCTCCAAAGGATACAAACATTATTAGAAGATAGGAAATTTTAAACTACATATAGATATGAAACTTTCAAAATTTAAATTCAAATTACCCGAAGAGTTGATTGCTCAATATCCAACAGAACATCGCGATGAGTCTCGTATGATGGTTCTTCACCGCAAAACAGGCGAGATTGAGCATCTTGTTTTTAAAGATATTATAAAGTTCTTTGATGAGGGAGACCTATTTGTTTTTAATGATACTCAAGTTTTTCCTGCTCGCCTTTATGGTAACAAAGAGAAGACTGGAGCACAAATTGAGGTGTTTCTGCTTAGAGAATTAAACAGAACTAATCGCCTTTGGGATGTACTGGTTGACCCTGCCCGAAAAATACGTATTGGTAATAAATTGTATTTTGGAGATGATGACTCGGTAGTGGCAGAGGTTATAGATAATACTACTTCTCGCGGTAGAACTCTTCGTTTTTTATATGACGGAGAACACGAGGAGTTTAAAAGTTCTCTTCTTGCTCTTGGAGAGACTCCTCTACCAGAGTATATCAAACGTAAACCTGAACCCGACGACGCTGAGAGATACCAGACTATTTTTGCTAAAAACGAGGGTGCAGTGGTTGCTCCTGCTGCTGGTTTGCACTTTAGCAGGGAGATGATGAAGAGATTGGAGATTAGAGGTATTGATACTGCTTTCTTAACTCTTCACATAGGTTTGGGAAGTTTTAAAGATATTGATGTTGAGGACTTGACAAAACATAAAATGGATTCGGAGCCAATGATTATTACCGATGAGTTTGCTAAAACAGTTAATGCTGTTAAGGATGCTGAACGTAAGGTTTGTGTTATTGGTACTTCAACTATGCGTGCAATTGAAACTGCTGTTTGTACTGGTACTCACATTAACGAGTATGAGGGGTGGACAAATAAATTCATATTCCCTCCTTATGAATTCTCTATTGCTAATGCTATGCTTACAAACTTTCATCTTCCGCTATCAACTATGCTTATGATGACTGCTTCGTTTGGTGGATACGATAACACAATGGCAGCATACCAAGAGGCGGTTAAAGAGGGATACCGCTTTGGTGCATACGGCGATGCGATGTTGATTGTTGACTAACTTACTGGAGGAGAGAGCGTGAGTGTTGTTTATCTGTCGTTAGGCTCAAATTTAGGAGATAGAGATAACTTTATAGATTGCGCTATCTGCGAGATAGATAAACGCATAGGAGAGGTAACAAAAGTCTCAAACAGATACGAGACAGAACCTTGGGGATTTATCTCTGAAAACAAATTTATCAATGTGGCTGTGGAGGTTAAAACTCTCCTCCCTGCCTCAGAGGTTTCTGATATTGCTCACAAAATAGAAGAGGAGTTGGGCAGAACAAGAGGTATTAACTCAACAGGATATGAGGATAGAGTTATAGATATTGATATTTTAATGTTTGATGACGTTGTATCAAACGATAACACATTAACTCTACCTCATCCTAAAATGCATTTAAGGGAGTTTGTTCTTATTCCACTACGTGAGATTGCTCCAGAAATTATTCACCCTGTATTGGGGATTGCAATTAAAGATATAAAGTTATAAGATGATATATGAAAGGGTTTAAACCATATCAAAGATTACTCTGCTTTATTAAAGAGAGATGCGGAGAAAAAATCTGGAAAAATTTAGGAAGTGAAAGGACAAATGGATTTATAGGTCTTATTCTCTTTTTCTTAATCTTTGGATTTGTCAGGATTATTTGGTGGGGAGGTAGCGACAATTTTGCCTTCTATACTGGTTGGGACGGAGAGTATGACCCTGAACCAATTATGGAGTTTGTTGATTTCTCGGAATACAACCAATGGATATCTCTTAGGACTGCCGATGGTGTGGAGTTCTTTAACAGATATGTTTATATGCAAAACATTGAAAGAAATAGAGAGTCTGTTATTATCCGTAGCGACGAGGGTAATTATCTGGGTGGTGTGAAAATTTTTCCCACTTGTGCAGGTAACAGAGAGATGATGATTATTCTCTTGTTGATGCTTCTTATACCTGGTCCTACTAAACCTAAGATATGGTATATTCCTACTGCTCTTATCCTTTTCTTTATTATAAACTGCTTTAGATTGTCAATTGTTAACTTGACAACTATGTGCGAGAATAAAGAGATATTTGTTGCCGCTCACGACTACTCTGGTATGGCAATGAGTGTATTTGTATTCTTTATCTGGCTATTCTGGGAAAAGAGATATGCTGAGAGATACAGGATTGAGTGCTGGAAAAGGGTTGATAAACTTGAAAAGTAGGAATAAAATCCCTAATTAAAAGTGATGGTAATATACTTAATAGGATATATGTGTTCGGGCAAAACAACTCTTGGCACACTACTTAAAGAGATTGCGGGAGTGAAGTTTACCGACCTTGACCAATATATTGAAGAGAAAGAGGGATTATCGGTAAACGAGATTTTTGCACAAAAGGGTGAGACTGCATTTAGAGAGATGGAACGCAACACCCTACGTGAAGTTACCGAGAATATTGGTGGTGTTATTGCTACTGGTGGCGGCACCCCTTGCTTTTTTGACAATATGGAGTATATGAAAACCAACGGCAAGGTTATATATTTGAATTGCAGTAGAGGGGAGTTATTGGAACGGTTGAAGATATATAAAGCAACCCGACCTCTATTGAAGGATAAAAACGATGATGAACTTAAAGAGTTTATAGAAAACTCATTACCAAAACGCGAACCTTTCTACAATAAAGCCAACATAATTATTGATGCCGATCCCCTCTCAACCAAAGAGGGAGCATTAAATACTGCCCAAAGGGTACTTGAAATGATTTAATTCCTCACCCCACAACCCTTAAAGGGGTGATAATGGTTAAGGTTAACAATGAGGTTGTGAAAGTGGTAATTTAAATATCAACAAAAATAGTTTTATTTAGTCCCAGTTATAGAGGCAGAGCCATAGGCTTTTGCCCCTATTTTTTGTTTTTAATTCTTTTTTTTTATAAAAAATATATTTATATTTGGGGAGATTAGTATTAACTATTAAAAACTATTAGGGTATGAAACGAATAGCAAAAATAATTAGTAAGTTAGTTTTATTAACACTGCTAATATTAACCTCAAATATCTATATATATGCCCAAACAGAAGAAAATATAACCCTACCCGAAGTATTCCCTACTGAAGATGCAGTTTGGGTTATATTAGTAACACAAACAGAGTGGTATGGGGATTCTCATAAAAGCACCACCTATAAGAGCTCATATTATTTATTAGGAGACACAATTATAGAAAATAAAAAATATTCCAAATTATATTCAATATATGGAGAATTAGATTCTTTAAAGGTAAAATCTTGTGACTTCTATACCGAAAATCAGTTATATGTAGGAGCTATAAGAGTTGAGGGAGAGAAAGTGTATTTGCGACCTTATGAAGTGATATATTGCTATGGTGAAGAAATGTGTCCCCATATTGAATGTTTAGAGGGAGGTTATCCTTATTACTATGATGAAGATATAGATTATTCCTTTTTTGAAGAAGATATTCTTATGTATGATTTTGGCGTAGAAGAATCGGAACGTTTATATATTGAGAACTACCCATCTTTGTGTCGTCATTTTCTTGCAATGGGAATCATAAAAGGAGAAAAGAAAGGTCCTCATTCATGGATAAAAGGGATAGGCTCAACAGGAGGATTATGGTTTAATTATGATTTTTTTCCTATGGGTGGAGAAGGTGTTCTTAGAAGTTTAAAATCTTTCCACTACAAAGGCAAACAATTTTACCCAACTGAAGGATTAGGTATTAACGAAAGTATTGCAGATACACAAAGCAAAGCATACGTTTCAGATGGGGTGCTATATATTGAGAACGATGAAGGTGTCAACACAGTTACAGTTTATGATGCTATGGGCAGAAACCTCACCCCCAACCCCTCTCCAGTAGAGAGGGGAGCAACTAATGCTCAAATAGAGTTGCCATCAGCCCTTAAAGGGGTAATAATGGTTAAGGTTAACAATGAGGTTGTGAAGGTTATTTGTGAATAGTTATTGAATATACTCTCAACCAAGAGAGTGTTTAAATGATAGAGAGCGAGAAGAGAAATCTTTTCGCTTTTTTACATCTTATTTTTTAAAAGAGTTGAACTTTTAACACAATCTAATATTTTAGAGTTGCTTTTTACTCTATTTTTTTATTACTTTGCATCCTTGATAAAAAGATTGGCATTATTAAGTGATAAGCAGGTTATACTTGTTGGCTTAATAATTATCTCAACTTGATTTTTAATAAAAACTGAATATTATGTCAGAAACAAGAGTAAAAAATGTAGAGAAGGTGGTTGTCCGTTTCTCGGGAGACTCGGGAGATGGTATGCAACTTGCAGGAAATATCCTCTCTAATATTTCTGCCGCAATTGGTAACGAAATATCAACATTCCCCGACTATCCTGCCGAAATTAGAGCACCTCAAGGAACTCTTGGTGGTGTATCGGGATTTCAAGTACACATTGGTAACGGAGTTCACACACCTGGTGATAAAGCAGATGTTTTAGTGGCTATGAACCCTGCCGCTCTTAAAACTAACTTTAAGTTCTTAAAGAGCGATGGTATTGTTATTTACGACACTGATTCTTTCGCTAAAAGCGATTTAGATAAGGCGGCTTTTACTACCGATGATCCTTTTGCAGAGATTGGTGCATCGGCAACTGTGCAGATTGTCCCTGTTGCTCTATCTTCGATGGTTGCTGCGGCTCTTGCCGATAGTGGTATGGATAATAAATCTATTATGAGATGCAAAAATATGTTTGCTCTCGGATTGATTTGCTGGTTATTTGACCGCCCCATTGAGCAAGCATCAAAACTTCTAAGTAATAAATTTGGAAAGAAACCTACCATACTTGAGGCTAACCTAAAGGTTTTGACTGCTGGTTATGATTATGGTAATAATATACATGCTTCGGTATCGACATACCGCATTGAGAGCAAATCTCAAAAACCTGGTATCTATACCGATATCAATGGTAACCGTGCTACTGCTCTTGGCTTAATAATGGCTTCGGAGAAATCGGGACTTCCTCTATTCTTGGGCAGTTATCCTATTACTCCTGCTACCGACATTTTGCACGAACTTGCTAAACGTAAAGATTTAGGTGTTAAGGTGGTTCAGGCAGAAGATGAGATTGCTGGTGTTTGTACCGCAATTGGTGCTTCGTTTGCAGGAAACTTAGCAGCCACTTCAACCTCAGGTCCTGGTTTGGCTTTGAAGAGCGAGGCTATTGGCTTGGCTGTTATGGCTGAGATTCCATTGGTGGTTATTGATGTTCAACGTGGTGGTCCTTCTACTGGTTTGCCCACCAAGACTGAGCAAACTGACCTTCTTCAAGCACTTTATGGTCGTAACGGTGAGTCTCCTGCGGTAGTTCTTGCGGCTTCTACTCCAACCGATTGCTTTGATATGGCTTTCAACGCTGCTAAGATTGCTGTGGAGCATATGACTCCTGTTATTCTATTAACTGATGCCTTTATTGCAAATGGTTCGGCTGCATGGCGTATTCCTGAGGATAACGACTTCCCCGAAATTAAACCTAACTATGTTAAACCTGAAATGTTAGAGGAGGGCTGGAAACCTTATAAACGTGACGCAGAATCTTTTGTTCGCTACTGGGCTATACCTGGTACAGAGGGATTTATGCACCGATTAGGTGGTTTGGAGAAAGATACTAACACGAGTGCTATCTCAACTGACCCTGCCAACCACCAAAAGATGGTTGATATTCGCAAAAACAAGATAGAATATATTGCAAATTGTATTGAGCCTCTTAAGGTTGAGGGCGATGAGAGTGCCGACACTTTGGTTGTTGGATGGGGTGGTACTTACGGACACCTTGTTACTGCTGTTGAGGAGTTGAACGCTATGGGCAAAAAAACGGCTCTTGCTCACTTCCGCTACATTAACCCTCTTCCTGCAAACACAGAAGAGGTTATTAAGAGATACAAAAATGTTGTGGTTTGCGAGTTGAACAATGGACAGTTTGCTACTCACCTTGTTTCAAAAATAGAGGGATTACAAGTTAAGAAATTTAATAAAGTACAAGGTCAGCCTTTTATGGTTGAAGAACTTGTTGATTTTCTTAAAAACTTATAGGAGGATATAACTATGGAATATACAGCAAAAGATTTTAAGAGTGACCAATATGTGCGTTGGTGCCCTGGTTGTGGCGACCACGCTGTGGTAAATACTCTACAAAAAGCAATGGCAGAGGTGGGTATTCCTCCTCACAAAATTGCAGTAATATCGGGAATTGGTTGTTCTTCACGCCTTCCCTACTATATGGGTACATATGGTTTTCATACTATACACGGACGTTCTGGTGCTATTGCCACTGGTGTTAAGACTGCAAATCCCGATTTGACAGTTTGGCAAATTACAGGTGATGGTGATTGTCTTGCTATTGGTGGTAACCACTTTATTCACGAGATACGCCGTAATGTTAACCTTAATATTATTCTTTTGAATAACAAGATATATGGTTTGACTAAGGGACAATACTCTCCCACAAGCGACAGAGGTGCTGTAACTAAATCTTCGCCTTACGGTACTGTTGAAGATCCTTTTATCCCTGCCGAACTTACTTTTGGTGCAAGAGGAAATTTCTTTGCTCGTAGTATTGATGTTGACCTTGTTACTGCAAAAGAGGTTATGGTTGCCGCAGCAAAACATAAAGGTGCATCGGTTGTTGAAGTGTTGCAGAACTGTGTGATTTTTAATGACCAAATTCATAAATATGTTGCCGACAAAGAGTTTAGAGCAGAACGCACTATTCACCTTAAACATGGTGAGAAGATGTTGTTTGGCAAGGATATGGACAAAGGTCTGGTTCTTGATGGTCTTAACTTGAAGGTTGTGAAGATTGGTGAGAATGGTGTTACTTTAGATGACATTTTAGTTCACGATGAGACTACTCAAGACAACTTCTTGCATCTTCGTCTTGCTATGATGGACGGTCACGAACTTCCTCTTGCTGTGGGTGTTATCCGCTCGGCAGAGGCTCCCTGCTATGATGAAGAGGTTAAACGTCAAATGGAAGAAATTCGCAACAAGAGACCTGATAAGACTCTACGCGACCTTCTTCTTAGCGAAGAGACTTGGGAGGTTAAATAGATAATATTTTTTATACTTTTTATTGAGAAGAGGTAGTAATATCTCTTCTCTTTTTTTTACTATTTTACGGCAAAAAAAATTACGAAAATATATTGGTTTCCTGCTCTTTTATAAATGGTTAAAAATTATTATATTTGAAAATTGAAAATTTTATCTTTTTTCATTAATGGATGCGATAGGTGAAAACAATAAAGGGCAGAGTATCAGTGCGTTCTATATGAAGGATACTTCGTTTGCAAATCTTATGCAAAAACGTGTTTTCAATGTTTTGCTGATTGCAAGCAGATATGATGCTTTTATATTGGAAGAGGATGGACGTATTGAAGAGCATATATTTATGGAATATATGTCGCTTAACTTGACTTCTCCTCCTCGCGTTACAGAGGCTTATACCTTTGAGCAGGCAGAAAAAGAGTTACAGGAGAAGAACTACGATCTTATTATTGTTATGCCTGCTATGCAGGATGCCGACGTATTCAAAAAGATTAAACGCTTAAAAAAGAGTTACCAGAATATCCCATTAGTCCTTTTAACTCCTTTCTCTCACGAAGTTTCCCGCAGATTGGCAAAGGAGGATTTGAGTGCTGTTGATTACACTTTCAGTTGGCTTGGCAATGCCGATTTGCTTCTTGCAATTGTTAAGTTGATGGAGGACAATATGAACCTTGAAGAGGATGTTGATTCGGTTGGTGTTCAGGTTATAATTGTTGTTGAAGACTCTATTCGTTTCTACTCCTCAATTCTACCTATCCTCTACAAAGTGGTTCTTAAACAGTCTCAGATATTCTCGACAGAGGCTCTTAACCGACACGAACAGATGCTACGTATGCGAGGCAGACCAAAGATTGTTTTGGCTCGTAACTACGAAGAGGCTGTTAAGATATACGACAAATATAGCAGTAATGTTCTGGGCGTTGTTACAGATGTTTCGTTTACCCGTAATGGTGAGAAGGATAGTAAAGCAGGTCTGAAGTTTTGCGAGTACCTGAGACGTCATAATGAAGACCTTCCTATTATTATTGACTCTTCAGATATTGAAAACAGCGAAGCAGCAGCAAAATATAACGCAGCATTCCTATACAAAAACTCAAAAACCTTACCTGTTGACCTTAAATATGCAGTTTTAAGGAATTTCGGATATGGCGACTTTGAGTTTATTCGCCCCATTACTGGAGAGGTGGTGGCTACTATTAAAGACCTTAAGGAGTTGCAAGATAAGATTTTTGATATTCCCGATGAATCGATACTGTATCACGCAAGTCGTAACCATATCTCAAGTTGGTTATACTCTCGTGCTATGTTCCCTCTTGCCGAACTCCTAAGACAAAAGACTGTGCGTTCGTGCGATAATGCCGATGAGATTAAAAACATAATCTTTGAGGCTATTGTTGAGTATCGTAAAATGAAAAATAGTGGTGTTGTTGCTATTTTTGAACGTACTCGCTTTGACAAATACTCAAACTTTGCCCGTATTGGACAGGGCTCTTTGGGTGGTAAAGGTAGAGGCTTGGCCTTTGTTGATGCTATTATAAAACGACATCCTGAACTTGCTAATTGCGATAGCGTCAGAGTTGCCGTTCCAAAGACCGTTGTATTGAGTACCGACGTTTTTGATGAATTCATGGAGGAGAACTTCCTGTACTCGGTAGCATTAAGTGATATTCCTGATGAAGAGATTTTAGCCCATTTCTTAAAGGCTAAACTCCCCGAACACCTTGATAATGACTTTTTAGCACTGTTTGATGTTATTGAGAATCCAATTGCTGTTCGCTCTTCAAGTCTGTTGGAGGACTCACACTATCAACCATTTGCTGGAATATATTCAACTTATATGATTCCATATAATGAGGATAAAATGGTTATGCTCAATATGCTAAAAGATGCTATAAAGGGTGTATATGCTTCGGTATATTACTCTGACAGCAAAGCATATATGGAGGCAACATCAAATATTATTGACCAAGAGAAGATGGCTATAATTCTTCAAGAGGTGGTAGGTAATATGTACGACAAGCGTTTTTATCCTTCGTTCTCAGGTGTTGGCCGTTCGCTTAACTACTACCCAATAAATGATGAAAAACCTGAAGATGGTGTGGTTGATATTGCTGTTGGTTTGGGTAAATATATTGTTGATGGAGGCAGAAGTTTACGCTTCTCTCCTAAACATCCTAACTCTATTTTACAAACCAGTACAATGGAGATGGCTTTGAGTGATACTCAAACTCGTTTCTACGCCCTTGATATGGAGAACAGCAATAACTCCTTCTCTATTGATGACGGTTTTAATATAAAGAAACTCTCTATTGCCGATGCCGATAACGACAAATCGCTATACGGAATGGTATCGACATACGATCATATTGACCAGGTTATCCGCGATGGATATTACGATGAGGGACGCAAGGTTGTTACCTTTGCCAACATTCTTAAACACGATATGTTCCCGCTCGCTAAAATCCTAAATATGATGCTTACCTATGGTAAAGATGAGATGGGACGCCCTGTTGAGATTGAGTTTGCGGGTAATCTAAAAGGTGGGGAGAACAATAAAGGCGAGGTTTATTGGTTGCAAATACGCCCCATTGTTGACATGAAGGAGATGCGTGAGGATGAGATTGATAATGTCAATGATGAAGATATTTTAATAAAAAGCACTTCGGCCTTAGGGCATGGTGTTGATGAAGGAGTAAGGCATGTTGTTTATGTTAAGGACAACGTGTTTGGATATTTTGCTAACTCATATATTGCTCGTGAGATTGAGAAGATTAATAAACGATTCCTGGAAGAGAAGAAGAACTATGTTTTAGTTGGTCCTGGCAGATGGGGCTCAAGTGATACGGCTCTTGGAATTCCTATTAAGTGGCCTCATATATCGGCTGCAAAGGCGATAGTTGAGACTGCCATTAAGGATTTTTGGATTGAACCAAGTCAAGGAACTCACTTCTTCCAGAACCTTACTTCGTTTGGTGTTGGATACTTTACAATAGATCCCTCAAGTTGCGAGTGCAAATACGACAAGAGTTATTTGGATTCTCTTCCTGCTCAACACGAAAGCGAATATATCAGGGTTGTTGAACTATCAGCCCCTCTTGTTATCAAAATAAACGGGAAAAAGAATGTTGGTATAGTTATTAAGCCACAAACAGAAGAGTAATATTACAATATATATAACTATTAATTATAATGAAACTAAACTTCAAGAAATCACTGCTTTCTATATTCTCGGCGAACCAGGAAGTTAAAGAAACAACTGAGAAACCTGCTCACAAGAATATTAAAGACGTTACTCCAAATAACGATTTTGACAAGGCTATTAGCGAGGTGGATATTCCTGATGCTATCTTGGAAAAAATTACAGATATTGTAAACAAACCTCTCCCCGAAGTTATTCTCAAAACAATTGATAGAGATGCTGAGAAATTGGAGATTAAGGAGAGTTTACGCCCTACCTTCAGCGAATATATCAAATATCTACTTCTGAAAGCCGAGAAGAGTGATGGAACGCCTCTATTTATTGAGGGTGATGATAATGTGGCTCTTGTTGCTGAACTTGAGGAGAAACTAAAACTTTCATCACAACGCGAAGAGGATTACAAAAACAGATATTTGAGTGCCGAACGTCAGAAACGTGCTTTAAACGATAAGGTAAGAGATCTTGAAGAGAAGTTTTTGAAACTTGAGAAGGACTTTAAGAAATCAGAGAATGCCCGTATTGAATCAAATAATAATCTTCGCCAAATAACAAAAACAAAAAATCAACTCGAAGAGAGTGTTGAACAACTTAAATTGGAGGTTGAACATTACAAACAATTAGAGGTTAACAACAACCTGATGGGACAAAGCGAAGGATTCTCAGAGAGTGAGTTTATTGAGTCGCTTAAGAATAAGATTATTACTCTTGAGACCGAAAACGGAGAGATGGAGCAACGCCTTCAATCGAGTGATGACCATTTGAAAGAGGTGGTGGAGTCGTTCGAAACTGCCCTACACGTGAAAGAGGAACTTGTTTTACAGGCAGTGGAACGAGAGAAAACTTTACAGGCACGAATAGAGGCTCTTCAAGAGTCACTTAATAGCAAAGATGAAATACCCGAAGGTGCTGATGAGGTACTTACAAAGAGACTTATAGAGGTTACTCGAAAATATCAATCTCTTCAATCGGAGTTAACTCAATATAAAGATAAGATATATGAAGAGTCGGAGGGCGAACTGCACAAACAGATTGAACGACTCAACGCCGACCTTGCTCTTACAAAATCTAAACTCGAAGAGGCAGAGAAAAACAACAAGATGCCTTCGGACAGCGTGATTGTTCAAATGAGAGATTTGAGAGAGAAACTTGAGATGGCTGATAATAAGGCTTCGGAACTTCAAATAAAACTTAACGAGGCTAACCAGGAGATTGAGGAACTTAAGAAATTCCCCGAAGGTAATAATGATAAGATTGAGGAACTTAATGCCGAGATAACAGAACTTAAAATTGAACTTCAGAACAAAGAGAATATCATTGCTGAGGCCAACGATAAGATTGAGAAGATACAGATTAAACGTGAAAGAGTTGCTGAAAACAAAAGAGCAGCAAAACAGATAGAGGAACTGACCGAGAAACTTAAAGAGGAGGAGAAGAAAAGCGAGAAGGCACGAAAAGATGCTGAGATTGCAAGGATGAATGTAGTTGCTCTGACAAACGAAGTTGAGAGTTTGCGTAACTCTATGCCTAAGAAAGATGATGGTCTGTTTGAATTTGTTGAGGATGACTGGATGGTTGTAATGGAACCTGAGACTGAGGAGGAGATTAGAGAGAGAACTAAACGTGAACGCGAAAAAGAAGAGAAATCGGAAGAGGAAAAGGGTGCTATAGATATTCCTTTTGAAGATCCTGCTCAAATGAAATTGTGGGATTAGGAGTGTTTGATAATCCTTTTTGGTGCTTGATTGTTTTATATTAACTCCTTTTGAACTATGAAAGAGATTTCGGTTGATAACCTTAACGAGAATATTATCAATCTTATTGGTAAAGATTGGACATTAATTACTGCTGGTAATATTGACAAATACAACACTATGACTGCAAGTTGGGGTTGTATGGGTTTCCTATGGGGTAAACCTGTTGCTACAATCTTTGTAAGACCTCAACGCTATACTTTTGAGTTTATTGAGCAGAGTGAAGTATTTACCCTTTCGTTCTTTAACGAGGAGTACCGAAAGGCCCTATCGTTGTGCGGTACTAAATCGGGCAGAGATACCGATAAAGCAAAGGAGGCTGGTATTACTCCATACGCTCCTACTGAGGGTTGCGTTGCTTTTGAGGAGGCTCGTTTGGTTTTTAAATGCCGTAAGTTGTATAAATCTCTACTGACAGAGGAGAGTTTTATTGATAAATCAATTCTCCCCAAATGGTATAAAGATGGCGACCTCCACTATATGTACGTTGCCGAGATTGAGAATATTTGGGAGGAGTAGAAAAATTAGGAATTAGAAATTTTGCGATTGAGCAAGGGTAGAATCAACCTTGTTTTAGTTTTACCAGACGAAAGCAGATTCAACAAACGTATCTTCGTTAACTGATAACTGACAACTATTTTCTTGCTGAATATATGGCACAGGCTCCAAAGGTCATATAGGTGTAGCGGCAATTTGTCATACCTACCCCACTCATAATATCGGTCATTGCTTTGCCTTGTGGTACTACCGCTATTGATTTACGCAGATAGTCGTATGCACTTCGCTCTCCTGTTATTATCTTGCCTAAGGTGGGTATAAAGAGTTTTGTATATATCTTATAGAAGAACTTGTAGAGGCTGTTTTCGGGTACTGAGAGTTCTAATATTACCAATGTTCCAGAGGGTTTTAATACTCGGTTTATCTCCGATATGCCTCGCTCTATATCCTCTACATTGCGTATTCCAAAGGAGATTGTTACGGCATCAAAACTGTTATCTTCAAAAGGGAGAGATATACAGTCGCCAAGCGAGAACTCTATCTCACTTGCTAAGCCTAAATCAAAGACTTTCTTCTTTGCAACCTCTAACATTCCCTCTGATATGTCGCATCCTGTTACCTTGCATGGCGATAGCATTGAGTGTATCTTTATTGCCATATCGCCTGTTCCTGTTGCTATATCGAGTATTGTTTTGGGTGATTGGGGCTTCAGTATTGATATTGCTTTACGTCGCCAGCGTTTGTCTTGTCCAAGAGATATTAATCGGTTCATAATGTCATATCGCGAAGCAATAGCATTAAACATCTTTGCTATCTGCTTCCCTTTCTTCTCGCCACTATTGTATGGGGTTAACTTCTCTACTCTCTTCTGCGACATATCTGCTCTTTGTTTTGGTATATAATTTAAAGAGTGAGAGGTCTCCCTCCCACTCCACTCTCTTTTTTATAATCTGCTATTTACGCTCTTTTAGGTATGTGGTGATATTCTTCTCAATACGAGCATTTATATCATCACTCTCGGTGCGAGTGAACTTCTCGCCTGTTATATGCTCATAAAGTTCAATGTAA
>JAFQBL010000039.1 GCA_017416695.1 Bacteroidales bacterium
AACTAATACTCTATTTATGAAAAGAGTTATTAAAGGAAATATAATATTATACATAGTTCTGCTTGCAGTTGTTATTATGGCTATGATACTCTTAAAAACGCATATCATAAACCATAAACCCGCAGAACGTGATTACCAAGAGATATCAAATGATACCCTCCGCTTTGTTACAAATATTTATCACGACGATTTAATTGAAGGGATAACTCTTGTTAACTTTGAGGTTGCTGAACTTATTGGAGAAGAGAGCGGACTTGCATACAAAATTGATACTATTAATAGTTTAACAGAGAGTATCAGACTTTTAAACAATAATAAGTATGACGTTATTGCCCGACCAATATTTGCCACAACAGCCAACAAAGAAGAGTTATTATTCAGTAAGGCAATTGACAGAAACGAAAACAGTTTAGTAGTTGTTCAACGCAAAGATGGAGGAATTAAAAACAACCTTGATTTAGTTCAAAAGAGTGTGAGCATTATTGATGATGAGAGTATAAAAATGATAATTAACAATATTGCTTACGAAATTGGAGACTCAATAAAAATTGATGTAAGACACAATTGTAGCGCTGAGCAACTTATTGCTATGGTTGCCGACTCAACAATAGAGTATGCAGTGTGTGGTTATATGATTGCAAATCGAATGAAAGAGTTTCTTCCTCAACTTAATATAGATACAAAGATAAGTATTCCTATACCTCAAGCATGGGGAGTAAGACACTCCTCTCCTACCCTGAAAGATAGTCTGGACGTATGGTTAGAGAGAGTAAGAGGTGGAGCAGAATATAAAAAGTTAATGAACAAATATGGATTTTAATAGTTATATAGTGGAGAGGCAACTCTTCACTTTTATTTTGTACATTAAAATTTATATTTATGAAAAAAAGTATCATTTTAGGTTTAGGAGTTTGCACTATTATCGCACTAATAGGATGTAGCAAAACAAACAATCAAAAGAATTATCAAGTAATTGAATCGGTTAGCCAGCCAAATGACAGTATGATGATTGTCAGTGGAATTATAGCCGAACCAACAGGAGGAGACAGTTTATCAATAGTATCAATGGAAGGCGACACTATTTGGTTTACAAAGGATGGAGCAATAGTTGAAGGTAGCGGTATTATAATTGGTGATTCGGCGATTGTTTATTATACAGTTAATGATATGATTCCAAACACAAAACCTATACAAGCAAAAAAAATTGTAACTAAAAAAGCAATGCAAAAGAACAATACAATGCATAAAAGTAGTAAAAAGTAATATTTATATTTAGCACAAATATCTAAAAGTCATAAAAAGAGAAATCTGATTATGACTTTTTTTATTTAATAAAAGAGTGAACGTAAAATTGCAATAAATTGTAATATAGGTATTTGAAAGAATAAATAAAAATAAAAT
Organism: Bacteroidales bacterium; assembly: GCA_017416695.1. Lineage (GTDB taxonomy): Bacteria > Bacteroidota > Bacteroidia > Bacteroidales > G3-4614 > Caccoplasma_A. Next base: position 1,402 of record JAFQBL010000039.1, read on the forward strand.
AAATTTTTTGGTCAAAAAAGTTTAATAAAAATTTGGTGATAAAATAAAAACTTCATATCTTTGCATCGCTTTTGAAAGATAAAGCAACCCGTTTTAAGCGTAAGGCGGTTTTGGAGAGATGGCAGAGTGGTCGATTGCGGCGGTCTTGAAAACCGTTGAACTGAGAGGTTCCGGGGGTTCGAATCCCTCTCTCTCCGCCAACAGATTAAAGAGTTTGAACAATGTTCAAACTCTTTTTTTTATATATCTATTTTAGAATAAACTTGTTTAATAATAAAATAGGTATATAAAAAAGAGAGGTTATACGAAGTATAAATCTTTAATCTGTTGGCAAGGAGACCTACGGAGTATTGGGATGCACGAACGAAGGTGAGTGAATCCCTGTTTAATGCCAGAAATGCCTTTAAAGCCTAAAAGGATACTACTAATTACTTGAGCAGCATCTCCCAACAGGGATGCACGAACAAAGGTGAGTGAATCCCTGTTTAATGCCATAAAAGCCTTTAATGCCTAAAAGAAAAGATACTACTAATTGCTTGAGCAGCATCTCCAAACAGGGATGCACGAATGAAGGTGAGTGAATCCCTGTTTAATGCCAGAAATGCCTTTAAAGCCTAAAAGGATACTACTAATTGCTTGAACAGCATCTCCAAACAGGGATGCACGAATGAAGGTGAGTGAATCCCTGTTTAATGCCAGAAAAGCCTTTAATGCCTAAAAGAAAAGATAGTACTAATTGCTTGAGCAGTATCTCCCAACAGGGATGCACGAATGAAGGTGAGTGAATCCCTGTTTAATGCCAGAAAAGCCTTTAAGACCTAAAAAGATACTACTAATTGCTTGAACTATACTTCACCTCCTACCCCCTCTATGTATTCATCTTTTTATACTCTTTTGGGGAGATTCCTGTATAGAGTTTGAAGTATTTTCGGAAGGTGAACTGCTCAGGGAAATTTAATTCTATGGATACATCTTTTATTGTTGTGTTGTTGTAACGCAACATTTTTTTCGCTTGATTTATTGTTACAAGTGCTATCCATTGTGAGGGGGGGCGTCCTGATGCTTTCTTTATTATTCGGGTAAAATGATTTGGGGAGAAGTTTAGCGCATCGGCATAGAAACTTACCTCTCTGTGATTTTTATAATTTTGAAATAGATAGAATACAAATTTTATCATTATACTCCGCTCTTTTTCATTCTTGACTGTTTCAAAATCTTGCTGACGGAGAAATATTCTTGCGTACTCTAATATTGTGGTTTGCTCTAATAGTGCTATTATATTTTGCACTACTATGTGTTGCTTTGATGATTGACTGAGGGTTAACAACTCCTCTTTGTAACCATCAATCAAACTTTTGCGATATAGAAAATCTTCTTGCTCTTTTGGGGTACAAGTTAAATAAAATTTGTTTTGTTGCAGGAACTCTTGTACTACTTCTATGTTTACCTCAGCAATAGGAGCGAGTACATCTATCTCATCTTTGAATATGGTTACGATATTAAAGTCTTCCGACTTATGTTTTACCTTTATCTGTATTAACGGTGATTTTATAATGGCATCTCCCGCTTTTAAACAACATAGTCGGTCATTTACTACCATTTCGCAACTTCCTTGTGTACATAGGAAGAGTGCAAAATATATTTCATTATCGGGGCTTTCAAATATATCCATATAACAAAGATAAATATTTTGACTAAACTAATCACCTATTTTTAGGAGTAAAATGAGTTTTATGGTGGATTTTGCTCAATTTTTGCTAAGTATTGGCATTTGTTTTATATTTGATAAGGTATATCTTTGTGTCATAATTTTCAATGTAATGAAGTTATGAAGCGTTTTTATCTATTATTTGCACTGACTGTTTTTTCATTGTTTGTTTCTGCCCAATCTTTAGAAGAGTGCAGATCTCTTGCTAAGGAACACTACCCTGAGATATGTCAGTATGATTTGATTAGCAAAACGGAGGAGTACAATTTATCTAATGCCACAAGGGCTTGGATTCCTCAGGTTATGTTGTCGGGACAGGCTACTTATCAATCGGCTACCCCTACTTATCCTGATGCTTTTAAGAAGATTATGCAGAGCAACGGTATGAATATGGTTGGTATTGATAAGGACCAATATAAAATTGCTATTGATGTTACTCAAAGTATTTGGGATGGTGGTCAATCAAAAGCAAATAGGGCAATTGCAGAAGCTGAGGCTAAGGAGCAACGTAGCAGGGTTGATGTGTCGTTGTACGATTTGCAATCGAGGGTTGATGATATCTACTTTGGCATTTTACTCCTTGATGAGCGTATAGAACAGACTAATGCTTTGATTGATATGTTAGAGAGTAACCTAAATAGGATGCGTTCTTACTATAATAATGGCATTGCAATGCAGAGTGATGTTGATGCTATTGAGGCTGAATTGCTTTCATCTAAACAGACTCTTACTCAGGTTGAGGCATCGAGAGCAAGTTACCGTCAAATGTTGGAGATATTTATTGGACAACCTTTGAAAGACAAAATATTGAAACGCCCCAATATGTGCGAGGTTACTAATCGCACTTCTCTTCGCCCTGAACTCTCTCTCTTTGATGCTCAACAGAATAAATTCAAGGCTCAAAGCAAAGCTATTAATTCGTCTGTTATGCCTCAATTTAGCGCTTTTGCTCAAGGGTATTATGGTTACCCCGGTATGGATATGTTCAAGAGTATGGTATCCGCAAAGTGGACGCTCAATGCCGTTGTTGGTGTGCGTATGATGTGGAATATTGGAGCATTTTATACTAAGAAGAATAATATAGAGAAACTGAATATTGCTCAAAAGCAAATTGATGTTCAACGCAATGTTTTTTTGTTTAATACTCAGTTGCAAACTACCCAATATGATGGAGAGATTATTCGCTTAAACAAAGCGATTAAAGATGATGACAGAATTGTTGAACTTAGAACGAGAGTGCGTAAGGCTGCGGAATCGCAACTTGAAAATGGAGTTATTGATGCTACTGATTTGCTTCGTAAAATTACTGATGAAACTACTGCTATTTTAAATAGAAGCACTCATGAGATTGAACTTTTACAGGCTACATATAAACTTAAAAATACTTTAAACCAATAGGATATGAAACGATTTGTATATATTGCCATAACATTGCTTATGGTTTCTTGTGGAGAAAAGAGTGAGTTTGATGCTCAGGGTACTTTTGAGGCTACTGAGGTTATTGTTTCTTCGGAGGCTAATGGCAGAATTATTAGTTTTAATATTGAAGAGGGTAATATGGTTGATGCCAATACTATTATTGGAACTATTGATAGTGTTCAACTTTATCTTCAACGTAAACAACTTGAGGCTCAACAATCGGCTCTTCTTGCTTCTCGCCCCGATATTAAGAAACAGGTTTCTTCATTAAAAGAGGAGATTGCTAAACAGAAGGTTGAGTTAAAACGCATAGGTAATATGCTACGTGATGGCGCCGCTACTCAAAAGCAATATGATGATATTGAGGCTCATATTCGTATTTTAGAGGGTAAATTGGATGCTACGCTCTCTACTCTCACAAAGAATGCTTCTACTATTGATGATAACTCTGCTGCATTAGAGGCTCAAATTTCGGCTCTTGACGATAGAATTGAAAAGTGCAAAATTGTATCTCCTATAAATGGTACTGTTTTGGTTAAGTACGCTGAGGCAGGTGAACTTGCAACGGTTGGCAAACCACTTATGAAGGTTGCCGACCTTGAGAATATTTATCTTCGTGCATATTTTACTTCAAACCAACTTGCTGATATTAAATTGGGAGAGAGCGTTACTGTTATTGCTGACTTTGGAGAAGATAATCGTTATGAGTATGATGGCAAAATAACTTGGATCTCGGCTGAGAGTGAATTTACTCCCAAGACTATTCAAACTAAGGAGTCTCGCTCTAATTTAGTGTATGCAGTAAAGATTGCGGTTAAAAACGACGGTCGTATTAAAATTGGTCTTTCTGGCGAAGTTAAATTATAGTATGAATGCAATAGAGGTTGATAATCTTAGTAAGAGTTACGGCAAAGTTGATGCCTTAAAAGGGGTGTCATTTGAGGTGCGAAAGGGTGAACTTTTCGGACTTATAGGACCTGATGGTGCTGGTAAGACTACTCTGTTCCGTTTACTTACCACATTGCTCAATCCCGATTCGGGAAGTGCAAAGGTGGAGGGTTGCGATATTGTAAAAGATTATCTTTCTATACGTTCGAGAATTGGTTATATGCCTGGTAGGTTCTCGCTATACAGTGATTTGTCAGTTGAAGAGAATCTAAATTTTTTTGCTGCTATATTTGGTGTTAAAATAGAGGAGTCGTACGATTTGGTTGCTCCTATATATAAACATATCGAACCCTTCAAGAATCGTAAAGCGGGAAAGTTATCGGGAGGTATGAAGCAAAAACTTGCTCTTTCTTGTGCTTTAATTCATCGCCCAAGTGTTTTATTCCTTGACGAACCTACAACGGGAGTGGATGCTGTATCGCGTAGCGAGTTTTGGGATATGCTTGCGGGGTTAAAATTGAAAGGTATTACTATTCTTGTTTCTACTCCTTACATGGATGAGGCAAACCGTTGCGACCGTATTGCTCTTTGTAACGAAGGCTCTATTTTAAGCATTGATACACCCGAAAAAATTGTTCAAAGTTTTGACTCAAAACTATATGGTGTTAAAGCAAAAAATATGTTTGCTCTTTTAGAGAGTAGTCGTAAATTCAGAGGGGTTGTTAATTGCTATCCTTTTGGAGAGTGGCACCATATTGTTATTGATAAGGATTTTGATATAGAAGCATTAAAAAAGGAGAATTGCCTTATTGAAGGTTTTGAGATTAAGAGTGTTGATGCCTCTATTGAAGATGTATTCATTAAATTGATGAAAAAATGAACGATATAGTTATTTCTGTTAAAAATCTTACTAAACGATTTGGCAACTTTACTGCCGTTGATAACATATCGTTTGATGTGAAGAGAGGAGAAATTTTTGGTTTTCTTGGTGCTAATGGTGCTGGTAAAACTACCGCTATGCGTATGTTGTGCGGTTTGAGTTATCCCACTTCGGGCAGTGGTAGTGTTGCTGGTTTTGATGTTATGCACGAAGGAGAAATGATTAAAAGGCATATTGGTTATATGAGCCAACGTTTCTCGCTCTATAACGACCTTACTGTTTGGGAGAATATGCGTCTGTTTGCGGGCATCTATGGGATGACAAAAAAGGATACTGAAGCGAAAGCGACTGAGTTACTTACGCAACTAAACTTTTTGTCAGAGAGGGATACCCTTGTAGGTTCTCTGCCTTTGGGGTGGAAACAGAAGTTATCGTTTGTTATTGCTACTATTCATTCGCCTGAGGTGGTATTTTTAGATGAACCTACGGGTGGTGTTGATCCTATTACCAGACGTCAATTTTGGGAACTTATATATAAGGCAGCCGAAAGTGGTACTACTATTTTTGTTACCACACACTATATGGATGAGGCGGAGTATTGTTCGAGAGTTTCAATTATGGTGGATGGTGAGGTAGGTGCTTTGGACACCCCTACTCGCCTTAAACAAGAGTATGGTGTTGAGTCGATGGATGAAGTTTTTCGTATTTTGGCTCGTAAAGCAAAGAGAGGAGAGTAATTAAATGAAAGGCAATTTTATTTCATTCGTTAAAAAAGAGTCGCTACATATTCTGCGAGATAAGCGTACAATGTTAATTGTTATGCTTATCCCTGTTGTTCTTATGATTCTATTTGGTTTTGCAATTTCTACCGAAGTGAACAATATTCGGGTGGCAGTTGTGGCTCCTGAACGTACTGACGGAATTTGTGATGCTGTTGAAAAAATTTCGCAAAATAGTTATTTTACTTTTTGCGGATATATAAATAATGATGACGTTGATAATAAGTTACGTACAAATGAGGTTAGTGCTGTTATTGTATTTGCATCGGATTATGACAGACGTGTTGCCCTTGCCTCAGAGGGTATTCCAACAAAGCCTGTTATTCAGGTGATTGTTGATGCGTCAAATGTTAATAGTGCCGGTGCGGCTACTGCTTACTTGCAAAATATATTATTGGGTGCTGAGTCGCAACAATCAATGTTTGAAACACGTATGTTATTTAACCCTCAGATGAAGAGTGCCTATAATTTTGTTCCCGGTATTATGGGGCTTATCTTTATTCTTGTTTGTGCAATGATGACCTCTGTTTCAATTGTTCGCGAAAAAGAGATGGGCTCTATGGAGGTTTTACTTGTTTCTCCCGTTAGACCTGTTAAGATTATTTTTGCCAAGATGATTCCCTATTTTGCTATTTCGTGTATTGTTCTTATAACAATTTTAATGTTGGCTCATTATCTGTTAGAGGTTCCTATGACGGGCGGTGTTGGAGGTATTCTATCAATTTCGATATTATATTTGATTCTTTCACTTGCTCTTGGATTATTAGTATCTACTATTGCAAAGACTCAGGTTGTTGCTCTATTGATTTCGGCAATGGTTTTGATGATGCCTATTATGATGCTTTCAGGATTACTATTCCCTATTGAAAATCTCCCTAAGTTTTTTCAGGTAGTTTCGAATATAGTTCCTGCCCGTTGGTATATTGACGCAGTGCGTAAAATGATGATTCAAGGTGAATCTATTACTGCAGTTTGGCAAAATTGTGCTATTCTTTTTGGTATGACTGTTGCACTACTTGGTATCTCATTGAAAAAGTTTAATGATAAACTCGAATAGATTTATGCGTACGTTTATTGTATTACTTCAAAAAGAGTTCTTGCAGATTTGCCGTAACTCGTTTCTGCCAAAATTGATTATTGCATTTCCTATAATGCTAATGCTAATTATGCCTCTTATTATGACAATGGATGTGCGTAATGTTAATGTTGCTATTGTGGATATGGATTGTTCTTCTGTTTCTCGCAGGATTGCTTCTCATATTGAGGCTTCTGACTATTTTACTCTGAAACAAACATCCTCTGAATACCCTCTTGCTTTGAGTGCTTTGGAAGAGGGAGATATTGATGTTATTGTTCAGATTCCTAAAGATTTTGAACGTAATATGACGACCTCCTATCAAGAAAGAATTAGCATTACTGCTAATGCTGTTAATGCCACAAAGGGTAGTATGGGTATGCAATACGTTATTCAGACTATTGCTTCATCACTGAAAGAGGTCAAAAACGAGAATAGTGCGATTGCTACATCAGAATTAATTACTATTGAGAATAGATATAATCCTACGCTTAATTATAGGCACTATATGATTCCTGCTCTAATGATTATTATATTTATTCTTATTTGCGGATTTCTTCCTGCATTGAGTATTGTTGGAGAGAAAGAGAGTGGAACTATTGAACAGATTAATGTTACTCCTGTTTCGAGATTTAGTTTTATTCTTTCAAAACTTCTGCCTTACTGGATTATAGGTTTGTTTGTGGTTACTATTGCTATGATTATTGCTCGATTGGTTTATGGTCTTGCCCCAATAGGTTCAGTTGGTACAATTTATTTGGGAGCATTGCTCTTTATATTAACTATATCAGGGTTAAGCCTAACGGTTGCTAATTTTTCAGAGACTATGCAACAGACTATTTTTGTTATGTTCTTTATTATTATGGTTAATATGCTTATGAGCGGTTTGCTTACGCCTATTGACTCAATGCCTGAATGGGCTCAGAACTTTACTCTGATATTACCCCCAAGATTCTTTATAGAAATTCTTCGCTCTGTTTATCTTAAAGGTACAACAATTGCTGAGTTATGGAACAACTTTGTGGCACTCGGCTTATTTGCTATTATATTTAACTCCCTTGCTGCTATTACATATAAAAAGCAGAGTTAAGTTATGCTTAATTAAACAAAAGGATAAAATAGAAAGCCCCAAAGGTCATAAAGAAAGAAAAAAGGATTTGTTATTTAAAACTTTTTTAATAGTTTTGCATATAGATTATGGTGTTGCATAAAATAGATACCACAAACATATTACTAATTAAAATAAATTTGCCTATGAAACATTAGCGTATAGTTGATACGCACATCTTAGATATTTTGGAAAAAGCGTTTTAGTTTTATTCTGTCATTTCGAAAGTTTGGCGACTAATGAATACCGACAAGAATACAGCAAGAATGCTCGTGTATTATTACGCGGGCTTTTAGTTATTCTGTCGGTAGGTAACGCCAAACACCTCGAAATGCGGATACACTAAAAGTACCGCGTTTTTTTATGCGCGTATTTAAAATATTAAGGTACTCGGAGTAAACCCAAAAGCCGATAAGTGAGTAGGAAATATATTTAAAGTTTAAATGATATGAAAAAGATTATATTTCTAACAATAATTACTATTTTATCAATATCATGTAGCAATACAGAAACTAAAAACAATGAACAACTTGCAACTGTAGAACAATATTCATCAACAGTTTATATATGTACTGGCGCATATGCAACAAAATATCACCGTTCATCATATTGTAGCGGATTAAACAACTGTAAAGGAGATGTTGTAGCAATAAGCATTAATGAAATAGGAAATAGATCTGCATGTCAAAAATGTTATTAATATGAAACGTTTTATATTAATAATAGTTATTCTAATCCCTTTTACTACAAGAGCTCAAGAATCTTATGATATTGAAGAAATTTACGAAAGTAAATATTTACCTAAAGGAGCTATTATTATAGATAATTGTGGAAATACAGAAGATGTAAAGTATATATTACTTCCAACTAAATTAGAAAATGGAAAATACGAAATTGAAGTTAGCAGGATTGATAATAATATTTATAAAATAAATAATACTTCAATATATATTAAGACAAGAAATTGTTACAAATATTCATATTTGTCAGATGCAATTCTCGTAATAGAACCTTATTCCATATTATCAAAAGGGAAAATAATATTTTTATAATTTGACTAATTAGTTTATAGGAAAGAGAAGGAGTATTTTGATACTCCTTCTCTTTATTTTAAAAAGTTTGATAGTTGAGATAAGTTTTGGGATTTGTGTAGATTTTTTTAAGCGGAGTTTAGTTTCCTAAATGAGCATTAAAAAATCAAACAAAGGACAAAAATTAGCCAACTTGCAACTTTTTACTAGCCTTTGATAGCCTTAATACCTGGCAACACCTTACCCTCAATAGCCTCTAACAAAGCACCACCACCTGTTGATACGTAAGATACTTTGTCTGCTAAACCGAATTTGTTTACACATGCTACTGAGTCTCCTCCTCCTACAAGTGAGAATGCTCCGTTTTCTGTTGCCTCTACTATTGCATCTGCAATTGCACGTGATCCTGCTGTGAAGTTATCAAACTCGAATACGCCAGCGGGGCCGTTCCAAAGGATTGTTTTTGCATCTTTAATAGCGTTTGTAAACAATACGCGAGTATCAGGTCCTGCATCAAGACCTTCCCATCCTTCGGGTATTGCTCCAACTGGAACGATTTGTGTGTTTGCATCGTTGCTGAATGAGTCAGCAGCAACACAGTCTGTTCCTAATACAAGGTTAACGCCTTTTGCTTTTGCTTTCTCCATGATGTTTAGAGCAAGGTCAAGTTTATCTGTCTCGCAGATTGATAGTCCTACTTCTCCTCCCATTGCTTTTGCAAATGTGTATGTCATACCACCGCAAAGGATTAGGTTATCAACTTTGTCCATCAAGTTCTCGATGATACCGATTTTTGTTGATACTTTTGATCCTCCCATAATTGCTGTGAAAGGACGTTTGATATTGTTAAGTACGTTCTCAACAGCGTTTACCTCTTTCTCCATTAGGTAACCTAACATTTTGTTATCTGCATCAAAATAGTCAGCGATAACTGCTGTTGAAGCGTGTTTACGGTGTGCTGTTCCAAATGCGTCGTTTACATAAGCATCGGCATAACTTGCAAGTGTTTTTGAGAACTCTTTTTGACTTGCTTTCATTGCCTCTTTTGCCTCTGCATATGCTGGATCTTCTTTATCAATTCCTACAGGTTTTCCTTCCTCCTCGGGATAGAAACGAAGGTTCTCAAGTAGTAAAACTTCTCCTGGTTTAAGTGCTGCTGCTTGTTCTGCTGCTTTTGCACAATCAGGTGCAAATTGTACTGGTACTCCAAGTTTCTCTGCTACTACGTCTTTGATTTGTCCAAGAGAGAATTTAGGATTTACTTTTCCTTTGGGTTTTCCCATGTGTGACATGATGATTAATGCACCACCGTCAGCAAGAATTTTTTTAAGTGTGGGAAGTGCTCCGCGAATACGTGTATCGTCAGTAACTTTTCCATTCTCATCAAGAGGTACATTAAAGTCAACGCGAACGATTGCTTTTTTACCTGCAAAATTGTAATTGTCGATTGTTTGCATAGTTTTTTTATTTTAATTGGTTATTGTTTCTTTTATTATATGAGTGCGAAGTTAATAAATTTTCGTTAGTTTACATCTATTTTTTTGCTTTTTGTTTATACAATACCTCTCTCTTTCAGTATTGCCTCCATCTCTTTTTGTACAGACTCTGCTGCTTGTGCTGCCGCCTCTGCAAAGTCTTCTCCTTTTGAGACATATATTACTCCTCTTGAAGAGTTTACCAACAATCCGCAATCTTCAATCATTCCATATTTGCATACGTCTTGAAGACTTCCGCCTTGCACTCCTACTCCAGGTACTAACAGGAATGATTTAGGTGCAACTTTACGTACATCTGTAAAGCGTTCGCCTTGTGTTGCTCCTACTACAAACATCATCTCTTCGGGTGTTGCCCATGTTTGTGCTGTACGCATCACTTTTTCAAATAGTTGCTCGCCCTCTGTATCAGTTGTCAATTGAAAATCGTGTGAGCCTTTGTTTGATGTCAATGCCAATAGGATTACCCATTTGCCGTAGTAGCCTAAGAATGGTTTTACGCTGTCTTCGCCCATATAGGGTGCTACTGTTACTGAATCAATGTTTAGATGCTCAAAGAATGAACGTGCATACATCTCTGATGTGTTTCCTATATCTCCACGTTTTGCATCGGCTATTATAAACATGTCGGGATAGTTTGCCTGGATATATTTCACTGTTTTCTCAAATGCTATCCATCCCTCTACTCCTAAACTTTCGTAGAATGCCAGATTTGGTTTATACGCTACACAATATTGTGCTGTTGCATCGATTATCGCTTTATTGAAAGCAAAGATTGGTTCTTCCTCAGACAACAGGTGCTGAGGTATTTTTTTAATGTCTGTATCAAGCCCTACGCACAAAAATGAGCGTTTGCGTTTGATGTTCTCAAAAAGTTCTTTACGTGTCATGTTTATTTAGTTGTTAATTATCAACTCCGTTGCCTCTTTGGGGTAGTTGTTAGAATTTTAATTGCTAAAAACAAAAAACTAACAACTAAAAACTTAAATTATAGTTCACTCTCTTTTAGTCTCTCAGCATTCTCGGCAATCATAAGGTTATCAATACAATCTTGTATATCGCCATCCATAAATGCTGAAAGGTTGTATATGGTATAGTTTATACGATGGTCTGTGATACGTCCCTGTGGATAGTTATAGGTGCGTATTTTTGCTGAACGGTCGCCTGTTGATACCATTGTTTTACGTTTGCTCGAAATGTCATCTATATATTTTTGATGCTCTTTGTCATAGATGAATGTACGAAGTCGTGCTAATGCTCTCTCTTTATTTTTTGGTTGGTCTCGTGTTTCGGTACACTCAATCAATATCTCTTCTGTCTCGCCTGTATTGGGATTTTTCCACATATAACGCAATCGGACTCCCGACTCTACTTTATTGACGTTCTGTCCTCCTGCTCCTCCTGAACGGAAGGTATCCCATTTTATCTCGCCTTCGTTTATTTCAACGTCAAATTGCTCTGCCTCTGGCAATACTGCTACTGATGCAGCAGATGTGTGGACTCGTCCTTGTGTTTCGGTTACTGGTACTCGTTGTACACGATGTACTCCAGATTCGTATTTTAGTGTTCCGTAAACTTTCTCTCCCGATACAGAACAGATAATCTCTTTAAATCCTCCACTTGAACCTTCGCTTACGCTCGATACTTCAAGACGCCAACCTTTTGTTTCGCAATATTTTGAGTACATACGGAAGAGGTCTCCTGCAAATATTGCAGCCTCATCACCTCCTGTTCCGCCACGAATTTCAAGGATTGCATTCTTATCGTCTTGTGGATCGCCAGGTACAAGAAGGAGTTTTATTTTCTCTTCAATTTGTGGTAATGCCTCGTTGTTTATATCCAACTCTTCTTTTGCCATTTCGCGCATTTCGGCATCATCCTCACTCTCCAATATCTCTTTTGCCTCTGCAATAGAGTTTAAGCATCCTTCATACTCTTTTTTGGCCTCTACTATTTTCTCAAGGTCTTTGTACTCTTTGGTGAGTTTTACATATCGTCTTTGGTCGGCAATTGTTTCGGGATCGGTTATAAGTGTGGCTACCTCTTCAAAACGGAATTGCAGAGTCTCTAATTTATCAAGTAATGTATTGTTACTCATATTTTATCTTATAATTTTTCCTGTACCAAAGAAAAAAGACTTTGTTTGTAATGCAACAAAACTAATAGTGTTTAGGTTGTGCCAAAGTGCTGTCTGTTTTTGCAATGGTTTATCCACCTACAAAGATAGTGCAAACCGAGAGCAGAACTAAACCTGTTTAAGTTATGCCGAGGTGCAGCCTATTTTCGCGGTAGTTTATCTACCGCAAAGATAGTTAAAAAAAAGTGAGCAACCAAGTTTTTTATATTCTTGGTTGCTCTTTTTATTTGTGTCTATTACTACTTCAATTTTCCTCGAATTGCATTCAGGTATTTTATCATTCCCGACGCATCTTTATCCTGAACCATCTTTTGCAATATAGACAACTGTTTTTGTATATCTTCTAACTGCTGCGGAGTGTGAGGGTTGAAAAGAATTTCGGTTAATAGGTAATCATCTTCTGACAGCAATCCTCGCGCTATATTCATATGCTTTTTGAATGTTGTTCCAGGTGCATCTTGATGTTTCATTAC
>JAFQBL010000040.1 GCA_017416695.1 Bacteroidales bacterium
CTATATGAAAAATGCAAGTGGGAGTGGACTGAGCAAAAAGGAACTTATGGTTATAATATAAAAGGACCAAACGGAAATACAATATTTCTTCCTTTAACAGGATGTTTTGTTGGTACACATCACAACCTTATAGGCTCTGGATATTATTGGAGTAATATAAATAGTGAAATAAGTCCAAATGATGCCTATGCTTTAACATTCACTCAAGATAATATAGAAATAAAGACTGTATCACGAAAAAACGGATTACCCATACGAGCAGTGTGGAGAGAATAAGGTTGTAATATAAGGCAAAGGTATAGATTTCGCTTAAGTTTTTTCATTTCTTTTCTCAAAGCTTATGTTAATCAGTCCTTTGCCTTTTTTATTTATATATTTAATATTCACCCTATTTTACTTGTTTGTGATTTTAAATATAAAAGCGGACAAGACTAATAGTGGAAATACAATTATAAAAGAGATAACGGGTTGCCATTAGGCAGCCCGTTATTTTGTTATATTGAAGAAATCTCCAATATTCTTGCGTTCGCTTAGAAATATTCAAGTAAACTTGATATTATTTCGCTCACTTAATCGTATATTTAAATAAATCTTTGAATATACTCACGTTCGCAGTAAAATATTAAAACAAGTTTTATATTTCGCTCACTTAATCGTATATTTGCGGAGAAGAACTATCGTCACTATGTAGTCTTAAAAAGGGAACAAAATAATGGCAATAAATTACTATAACGAGGGAATAGAGATGCCCTCAATAAACAAAACCCAAATAACAAAATGGGTAAAAGAGGTAGCCGCAACATACCAAAAACGTTGTGGTGAAATATCATATATCTTTTGTGATGATGAAAAAATACTCGAGGTAAACAGACAATACCTTCAGCACGACTACTATACCGATATAATAACCTTCGACTATTCATCACCCACCACCATCTCGGGCGACCTCTTCATCAGCCTCGACACCGTTCGCACCAATGCCCAACAATTTGGCGAAGAGTATGAGCGAGAACTACACCGAGTAATAATACATGGTATTCTCCACCTATGTGGCATAAACGACAAAGGCGAAGGCGAACGCGAGATAATGGAAGCAGCCGAAAACAAAGCCATCTCCCTAATCTTTGAGTAATACTTCGTAGGAAAACGCACCTTTTTAGGGGTTAAAATTTACTGAAAACGCACCTTTTTGATGTGCTTTTTTATAGGAAAACGCACCTAAATTTCCCCTCTTACCCCCTCCTTGCTTTAAGCATAGGCATAGCAACTGCAACTAAATATATCATAAGCAGGGCGGTGCGAAGAGCATATTTAACTATTGTATTCTCGATAGGGGTGTACATTCCCGCCACATAAAGTATGGCAGCAAGGAGAGTGTAAGCACCTATCTCTTTTAGTGGGTATTTTATTGGGTAGTAGTGTTGCCCAATGAGGTATGAAGCAACCATCATAGCAAAGTAGCAGGCAAACGATGCCCATGCACAGGCTACATAGCCATATTGGGGAACAAAGAGAATGTTTACAGTTGCAAGTATTACAAAACCAAATATTGACAGGTATGCACCCCATTGAGTGCGGTCGGTCAGTTTATACCACAACGACAGGTTAAAGATTACGCCAAAGAAGACCTCTGCTGCCATTATCACAGGCACAATATGTATGCCTTTAAAGTAGGCAGGGGGCATTAAAAACGATACTATATCAATGTAATACATCACGCCCAAGAATATGAGCAACGATGTTATGATAAAGTATTTCATCGTTAGGGCGTATGTAGTTTTAGCATCGCCTTGCTCGTTCTTGTTTTTTGCAAAAATGAATGGCTCGTAAGCAAAGCGGAATGCTTGTGTGAACATAACCATTACTATGGCAATTTTAAATACTGCTCCGTATATTCCTAACTCCTCCATATATGCGGGGCGATTGGCTGCAAGGATAGGGTAGAACATCTTATCAAAGGTCTGATTCATTATCCCTGCTATCCCCAGTACAAGTATTGGCAAGGAGTAGCGGAGCATAGTACGCCATAGTTTCTTGTCAAAGGTGTATTTAAATCCTCTGAGTTGAGGTAGTAGCATCAGCAGTGTTGCAACTGAACTTATAAGGTTAGATACAAATATGTAATATACCAACTTGTCATAACTGAAAAACCACGATACCGCTTCGGGGTTACGCTCATATATGTATGGGCATAGCAAAAAGAAGAATAGGTTCAGAGCAATGTTCAGAGCAATGTTTATGAGTTTAAGCGAAGCAAATCTAATTGCTCTCTTTTGGTATCGCAGATAGGCAAAGGGTATAGATATAAAGGCATCAATTGCTATTATTATAGCCAACATCATTACGCACTCCTGCCCATTGGGGTAGCCCATTATGGTTGATATGGGGTTAAGGAAGAGTGCAACTATTGCAATAAACAGAGCCGATGTTGTGGCAATGGATATTAGCGTGGTGCTATATACCCTCATAGGATTATTGTTCTCTTTGTCATTGGCAAAGCGGAAGAAGCCTGTCTCCATTCCGTAGGTAAGTATTATCAGTAACAGAGCCATATAGGCATATAGGTTTGTTACTATTCCGTAGTCCGAAGTGGAGCGTAATACGTTTATATACAAGAACACAAAGCACCAATTCAGGAATTTACCTAATATGCTGCTTAGTCCGTATATTGCGGTATCTTTTGCCAATGATTTTAATCCTGCCATCTTATAAATCAAATAGAGTGCCTTGAGGAGTTGCTGGTGTGCGTCCCAAGTGTTTGTATGCAAGTTCAGTTACCTCTCTTCCGCGAGGTGTGCGTTTTATAAATCCCTCTTTTATAAGGAATGGCTCATATACCTCCTCAAGAGTTCCTGAGTCTTCGCCCAACGCAGTTGCTATGGTATTTACACCCACAGGACCACCCTTAAATTTATCAATAATTATAGATAGTATCTTGTTGTCTATCTCATCCAATCCAAATTTATCAATGTTTAGAGCCTCTAACGAGAAACGTGCAATGTCGAGAGTAATCTTACCACTACCCTTTATCTGAGCAAAGTCCCTGACTCGGCGAAGAAGAGCGTTGGCAATACGTGGAGTACCACGGCTTCGTAACGAAATCTCTGTTGCAGCCTCTTCGGTACAAGGCACTTTTAGTATGGTTGCCGAACGTTTAATAATGTTGGCAAGAGTCTTGTGGTCGTAATACTCCAAGTGGCTGTTAATACCAAATCTGGCTCTTAGGGGGCTTGTGAGTAGTCCGCTTCGGGTTGTAGCACCCACAAGCGTAAAGGGGTTTAACGATAGTTGTATTGAGCGGGCACTTGGTCCTTTATCTATCATTATATCTATCCTGAAATCCTCCATTGCCGAGTATAGATACTCCTCCACTATGGGGCTTAGGCGATGTATCTCATCAATGAACAACACATCGTTTGGCTCAAGCGAAGTGAGTAATCCAGCAAGGTCGCCAGGTTTGTCTAATACGGGGCCCGAAGTTACCTTGAATCCCACACCAAGTTCGTTTGCCACAATGTTGGCAAGTGTTGTTTTACCAAGTCCTGGAGGGCCGTGCAATAGCAGGTGGTCAAGCGACTCACCGCGTAGTTTTGCTGCCGCTACGAATACCTTTAAGTTCTCAATGATTTTCTCCTGTCCGCTAAAATCATCAAAGTTCAAAGGTCGCAACACTTTGTCGGTATCGCGTTCATCGTAACTGTTTATGTTTCTTATATCAAAATCTTCCATCTTTTGAGGTATGGTTATCTTTTTCGGCGTTCATTACGACGTCGTTTATATTCGTTTCTCTTATCAGTTTTTGCCCAAAACAGGTTGCTATACTCTATTGCTTCTTTAATAGCCTCTTCTTCGTTCCAATCACAAAGGCGAGCATACTCTCCAACAAGTATTGCAAGCGACTCTTTGCAACGGAACATTCTCCTGAAGTTGTATAGTCTTTCTTTGCGAGTTAGTTCTTTTCCGAACCTCATTCTGTTGAGGTCAAGAAGTGAAAACCTTACCACTCCATCCTCTCCCTTTTCGTATATAATATTTCCAGGAGAGTAGTCAATGTGAAGAATCTTTTTGTCATGCACCATTTTTGTAAATGCAGCAAACTGTTTTAGAATATCTTCTCCACCATTTACCCTATCAACAAACTCACGCATTATATTTTTTGTAGGGTTATTTATGCAACCAAAATAACCTTGATGAAATAGCCCATATTTTTTAATTGTTATGTAAAACACAGGCTTTGGAGTTGGTATCCCCAGCGATAATAGTTTCTCAGCATTCTCGTATGCTCTGCGAGCCTTACATTTTCTAAAAAACTGGTATGCAATTTTGTTTATAAAAATGGGAATTGCATATTTCTTTACCACCACTTCCTCTCCGTTTGGCAGTTGCATCTTTTTTAGAGTATTACGTGCCTGATAAACTATCTCTCCAATATTGTCAAAGGTCTGAGGGAGTTTTTCAACCCACTCTTTTATGTTGCTATATTGATTGTTTATGATAATCTTCATCTGCTCTATTTCCCCTCTGAAATCTCTTTTATTTTCTCAATAACCTTTTCGGTGGCTATATTCATACATCTATAATCACCATACTTGCAAGGTCTGTTTCCAAAAACCGAACATGGTCGGCACTCAAGGTCGTTACGTTCAATAACACTCTCTTTGGTCAGTCCCCAACCCAAGAATCCACTATATCGGTGAGTTGCTCCCCAAATAGATATAACAGGAGTTCCCACAAGACGTGCAATGTGCATATTGGCAGAGTCCATCGAAACAACAGCAGAGAGATGTTTCATAAGAGCCATTTCGTTTCTGAACCCCAATTTATGGTTACACAACGAAATTATATACCCCTCTTTATCTTGCCAACTGTCAAGCAATTTACCATCTGAGGGAGAGCCAAAAATAAATATCTTATACTGTTTGGTTTGAGCAAGCCTCTCCACAACCTCACTCATTCTCTCCAAAGGGTAGTTCTTCCCTTTGTGAAGAGAGATAGGAGCAACACCAATCCATTTTGTTTTATCAGTCGTATTGCGTTGTAACCATTCGGGAAGAGGAGCAGCAACATTTAGCGGTTTAAAATCCTGCTTTGCAACCAGTTCTAACTCTTTAAAAACATCGGCATAGCGTTCAAACGATGTTTTAAGTTGTTTGAATGTTCCTCTCTTTTCAGATGATGTTATATTACGTTTCTCGTTACGACCTTTGTTGATAGTTGCAACCTTCACACCGTTTATCTTAAAGAGTAACGATAAAATCTTTGAGCGTAGCACATCGTGCAGGTCAGCAACAGCATCAAATCGTTCTCTCTTTAACTCTCCAAATAGTTTAAATATACCCTTTAAGCCCTTATAATCTTTTTTAGTATCAACAGCCTTTACAATAAGGTTTTCAGGCGTGTCAATATATAGTTGGGCAGCCACTGGTGAGGTTAAAAGAGTAAACTCCTTTTGCGGATATTCCCGACAAATAGGATATAGCACAGGAATAACCATAGCCACATCACCTAACGCCGATAGTCTTATTACAAGAATTTTATCGCAAGTTTTGCTCATATCCCTTTCTACTTTTTACCGTAGAGGATTGGGTTTGTATCAGGGTCGTTGTACATCTTCATCTGGCGATATACTTTCATATATTTTCGTCCAGCCTCTATATCGTTTAGCAGAGTCTCTATTGCAGTTGACAGGTCGATACGTTGTTCCAACAAAATATCCAATTTTGCTTGACACTTTTGAATATGCTCTTCTGTTGCATCGGTACGTTCAACCTCTTGTTGCATGTGATATATTTTTAGTGCCAAAATTGATAAACGGTCAATAGCCCATGCAGGACTTTCGGTGTTTATAGTAGCATCTTGAGCAACCTTAACATCTTTATACTTATCTCTGAAATAACTATCAATCATCTCTACCAAATCGGTACGGTCTTGATTTGATTTATCAATTCTTCTTTTAATATATAGTGCTGTTATAGGTTCTATTTCGGGATTACGAATAATATCTTCTAAGTGCCATTGCACAGCATCAATCCAGCATTTCTTATACAATGAATATTCAATAGTTGAAGTTTCATATGGGTTTTGCATACAAGCATCAACATCATCATGTTTGTGATAATCCAAACAAACATTCCAAAATATTCGGTTGCTCTTTTCGGTAAAAGTCATAACTATTGGTAAAATTATCTATTATATTTTGCAAAGTAAGCAAATGTTTTACAAAGTTGCAATTTTAAATAGGTTATTCGCATAATTATCTAACTCTTTTTTCCCTTTTATAAGAGTATTATTTTACAAATCTACTTAACTATAAATGGTGTTAAATAATTATTGATTACTTTTGCTAACGAATAGATAACATAAAAATGAGATGAAAATAGTAGTAGATGGTCATATCCCCTATTTGCGTGGAGTACTTGATGCCTATGCCAATGTAGAGTATATCCCTGCCGAGAATATAGATAACAGTGCAATCAAGGATGCTGATATTTTGATAATCCGCACCCCTACAAAATGTACCCCTGCTTTACTGAGTGGTAGCAGATGCAAGTTTATTATGACAGCAAGTATAGGAATTGACCACATAGACACTGATTATTGTTTGCAACATGGTATTATGTGGCGTAACTCACCAGGATGTAATGCCTACTCAGTTGCTCAATACGTATTGGCATCGCTACTTCTCTATTGCGATAAAAAAAATCTGACCCCCACTGAATTAACCGTTGGCGTGGTAGGAGTAGGTAATGTAGGCAAGGCAGTCTGCGATTATCTCTCAAAAGTAGGCTTCAAACTCTTGCTAAATGATCCCCCACGAGCAGAAAGAGAGGGCAGCGAAGGATTTGTCTCACTACAAGAGATAGCAGAGCAATGCGATGTAATAACAATGCACACCCCATTAATTAAAGAGGGCGAACATCCTACCAAACATTTGGCAGACAGCAATTTCTTTAATTCACTTGCCCGAAAACCACTCTTTATCAACAGTGCAAGAGGAGGAGTTGTAGATGATAAGGCACTATACCAGGCAAAACATGATGGGAAAATTTCCGACTTTGTAGTTGATACATGGGAGAATGAACCCAATGGAATATATGTTCCATTGATAGATGAAGCATTTATTGCCACTTCGCACATTGCAGGATATTCTGATGATGGTAAATTTAATGGTTCACGCACCTCAGTTGAGGAGGTCGCAAAGTTCTTGGGAGTCGATATAGAGTTTACGCCCAATAGAGCAACCCCACAAAACGAGATAATAGATTTAAGCAACTCAAAAAATGTGATACTCGATGCCGTTCTTGCCACATATAATCCACTCGAAGATTTTGAACGATTGAAACAAAACCCAGCAAATTTTGAGAAATTAAGAGTAGAATACCCCTTCCGTCGCGAATTTGGAGCATATAGAGTAATGGGGGTAGAAAAAGAGTATCTGCCCATACTTAAAAATTTAGGATTCAGGCAATAATATTTTAGTTTAACAAATTTTAACCACATATTTAAAACCCTTATAAATTGCACATTAGATATACAAATGTGCAATTTTTTTAATTTTAATGCCCAAATATTTTTTTAGGAACTATAAAAAGAGTTATCTTTGCACCCGATTAGATATTTTATTTTATTAACTTAAATCTTAAAATTATGTCTGAGATTTCTGAAAAAGTAAAAGCAATTATTGTAGACAAACTTAGTGTTGATGAGTCAGAAGTAACTCCAGAGGCAAGCTTCACAAATGATCTTGGAGCTGATTCTCTTGATACAGTAGAGTTGATCATGGAGTTCGAGAAAGTATTTGATATTACTATTCCCGAAGATCAATCAGAGTCAATCTCAACTGTAGGTGACGCAATTAAATTCATAGAGTCTAAACTACAGTAATCAGATTACTTTTATAATCTTATGGAATTAAAAAGAATTGTAGTAACAGGTTTAGGAGCGGTTACTCCGTTAGGGAACGATGTAGAAACTACATGGAATGCTCTTATTAACGGAGTAAGCGGTGCTGGACCTATTACTCTTTTCGATGCCTCATTATTTAAGACACAATTTGCATGCGAAGTTAAGAACTTCGATCCAACACAATATATTGAGCGTCGTGATGCTCGAAGACTTGACCGTTATACTCATTTGGCAATAGCATCGGCAGTACAAGCGGTAGAGGATGCAAACCTCGATATGGAGAAGGTGAATAAGGATCGTGTAGGAGTTGTCTATTCAGCAGGTATCGGAGGTTTGAAATCATTTGAGGATGAGGTAGGAGAGTATTTCCTTCATCCCGAAAAAGGTCCAAGATTTAGCCCTTTCTTCATCCCTAAAATTATTCCTGATATAGCAGCAGGACATATATCAATGCGTTATGGATTTAGAGGTCCTAACTACGCAACAGTATCAGCATGTGCTTCATCAACAAATGCACTTATTGACGCCTTCAACCTAATACGTTTAGGTAAAGCCGATATAATTGTATCGGGAGGAGCAGAAGCAGGTGTTAACATCACAGGAATCGGAGGATTTAATGCAATGCATGCATTATCAACCCGTAACGATTCACCCCAAACAGCAAGCCGTCCACTTAGTGCAAGTAGAGATGGATTTGTTCTTGGCGAGGGAGCAGCATGTTTAGTATTAGAAGAGATGGAACATGCGTTAGCACGTGGAGCAAAGATATATGCTGAGGTTATAGGTGGCGGTCTTTCGGCAGATGCTCATCACTTAACAGCATCACACCCCGAAGGATTAGGAGCAAAATTGGTAATCAAAAATGCTCTTGCCGATGCAGAGATTACCCCTGAAGATGTAGATTATATCAACATTCACGGAACATCAACACCTGTTGGAGATATATCAGAGGTAAAGGCTATAAAAGAGGTTTTTGGAGAACATGCTAAAAAACTGAACATCAGTTCTACAAAATCAATGACTGGACACCTTTTAGGAGCAGCAGGAGCAATGGAGGCACTTGTATGTGTTAAGACAGTACAAGAGGATATAGTTCCTCCAACAATCAATCACGAAGAGGGTGATGAAGATCCTGAAATAGATTATTCGCTTAACTATACATTTAACAAAGCCCAAAAGAGAGTGGTAAATGTAGCGTTATCAAATACCTTTGGTTTTGGAGGTCACAATGCAAGTTTAATAGTTAAAAAATTTGTGAAATAAAGGTGTTAAGTGAACTATATTTTAAGATAAGACTTTTTACCCTTTGGGGTAAGAAGTCTTATTTTTTACTCTATAAATTATTGGGATTTATCCCTAATAATTTAGAAATTTATAGAGAGGCCCTTTCTCATGCCTCAATTAAAGCAATACGAAAAGATGGAGAGAGGTTGAATAATGAACGTTTAGAGTTCTTAGGAGACACCATCTTAGACAGTATAGTCAGTGACATACTATATCACAAATACCCAAATGAGCGAGAAGGTTTCTTGACCAATATGAGGTCGAGTATCGTTCAGCGAAAAAGTTTGGACAAGATAGCACAGCAGATGAACATAAGTGATATTTTGTCTGTTTCATACGATATCTCACTACTAAACAACCATATAGGAGGCAATGCTTTAGAGGCATTAATCGGAGCAATATATTTGGACAAAGGTTACGATATATGTCGAAAATTTGTCAAAGACAAAATAGTAATACCATATATTGATATGGATAAATTGGCACAAACCGAAGAGAATTACAAGTCGAGGTTAATGGAGTGGTGCCAAAAAAACAGAGTAGATATAGATTATATCCTGCTCGACAATCACACCGAAAAAGGCAACAGTCAAATATTCAAGTTTGAGGTATTTGTTGAGGGTATTGCCTGCGGACGAGGTAAAGGACATTCAAAAAAATCAGCACAACAAGAGGCGGCACGCAAGGCCTATAAGTTGATTTTAAATGATGCAGAGGTCAAAAAGCGAATTTTTGATGCACAAAACTATTCAAAGTTAGCAGAAAATAGAGTAACTTCGCAAAAAATTTCAGAACTGACATCTGAACATACAGAAAAAGAAAATAATAGTAACAATAAAATATTTAAAGTTATGAGTAAAAAAGCCCTTTTAATGATTTTGGATGGTTGGGGAATTGGCAACCAAGACAAAGCAGACGTTATCTATAATACACCTACCCCATATTGGGATTATTTGGTAAGTACATATCCAAATTCACAACTCCAAGCAAGTGGAGAGAATGTAGGTTTGCCCGACGGACAAATGGGAAACTCTGAGGTAGGACACCTTAATATTGGAGCAGGACGCATTGTTTACCAAGACCTTGTAAAAATAAATAAGGCATGTAAAGAGAATACAATTCTTCAAAACCCCGAAATAGTATCGGCTTTCTCATATGCCAAAGAGAATGGTAAAAACATTCACTTTATGGGATTAACATCAGACGGAGGAGTACACAGTTCATTGGAGCATCTGTACAAACTCTGTGATATAGCAAAAGAGTATGCTATTGACAACTGTTACATTCACTGTTTTATGGATGGTCGTGATACCGATCCTAAAAGCGGAAAAGGATTTATTGAGGCATTAACCGAGCATTGTTCAAAAAGTGCAGGACGAATAGCATCAATCATAGGACGTTACTACGCAATGGACCGCGACAAACGTTGGGAGCGTGTTAAAGAGGCATACGACCTATTGGTTAAAGGAGTAGGTAAAAAAGCCGAAGATATGGTTGTTGCAATGCAAGAGTCGTATGATGAAGGTATTACAGATGAGTTCATCAAACCAATTGTAAATAGCAGTTTTGATGGAACAATAAAAGAGGGCGATGTAGTAATATTCTTCAACTATCGTAACGACCGTGCAAAAGAGTTGACAATAGTTCTTACACAACAAGATATGCCTGAGGAGGGAATGATGACAATTCCTGGATTGCAATATTACTGTATGACACCATACGATGCTTCGTTCAAGGGAGTACACATACTATTTGACAAAGAGAATGTGGTTAACACACTTGGAGAGTATCTTGCAAGTAAAGGCAAAACACAACTTCATATTGCTGAGACAGAGAAATATGCACACGTAACATTCTTCTTTAATGGAGGACGTGAAACACCATACGACAATGAGGAACGTATTCTTGTGCCATCACCAAAAGTGGCAACATACGACCTAAAACCCGAAATGAGTGCATACGAAGTTAAAGATAAATTAGTAGAGGCTATAAAATCAGACAAATTTGATTTCATAGTAGTAAACTTTGCCAATGGCGATATGGTAGGTCACACAGGAATATACGAAGCAATAGAGAAAGCAGTAGTTGCTGTTGACGCTTGTGTAAAAGATGTTATTGAGGCGGCAAAGGCAACAGGATATGAGGCAATAATCATAGCCGATCACGGAAATGCCGATAACGCAGTAAATAGCGATAACACACCTAACACAGCACACTCATTAAATCCAGTACCATGTGTATATGTAACTGAGAACAAATCAGCACAAATCGAAAACGGAATATTGGCAGATGTTGCACCCACTATCTTAAACATAATGGGAATGGAGCAACCAACTGAAATGAGTGGAAAGAACCTTATAAAATAGGCTGAAAGGTGATAAAGATAGGGGATACTCTGGTAAGTCTCGATGTAATCGAATGTTACTTCTGTTGTAATCTTGACGATTGCAAAGGGGCTTGCTGTATAGAGGGAGATGCTGGTGCCCCAATAACCAAAGAGGAAGAAGAGGCATTAAACCAGGCACTCCCTGCCGTAATAGGGCAGTTATCCAAAGAGGCTCGAGAGGTTATAAAAAAGCAAGGAGTATCGTACATTGATGAAGAGGGCGACTTAGTTACCTCAATAATAGGAAACAAAGATTGCGTTTTCTGCACATACGATAAAAAAGGAGTATGTCTGTGTGCGTTGGAGATAGGGTATAACAGAGGCGAATGTAAGTTTAAAAAACCAGTATCGTGTCATCTGTATCCCATACGCTTGACAGAATACCCAACCTTCACAGCAGTAAATTATGATGAGAGGAAAATCTGTCGAGGAGCAGTAAAACTTGGGAAAGAAAAAGGAATAAGAGTTTACGAGTTTCTTGAAGGACCTCTTGTAAGACACTTTGGCAAGGAGTGGTACCAAGAGTTAAAACAAGTTGCCGAAGAGTATCTACGCCAAAAGGGCGAGAGTGTTTAAAGCAAAAAGAAGAGTATGCAGTCAAATTTAGTTATAGTTGAGTCTCCCGCCAAAGCAAAGACAATAGAGAAGTTTTTAGGGAAGGAGTATAAGGTCTTGTCAAGTTACGGACATATAAGAGACTTGAAGAAAAAGGATTTCAGTATTAATGTAGAAAAGGGATTCTTACCCATATATGAAATACCTTCAGACAAAAAACAAGTTGTAGATGCCCTAAAGAAAGCAGCAAAAGAAGCAGATATAGTCTGGTTGGCATCCGATGAAGACCGTGAGGGAGAGGCAATAGCGTGGCATCTATATGAGGTATTGGGGTTAACACCTGAAAAAACCCGACGTATAGTATTCCACGAAATAACAAAAAATGCTATTCTGTCGGCAATAGAAAATCCACGAGAGATAGATATAAATCTTGTAAATGCACAACAAGCACGAAGAGTTTTAGATAGAATTGTAGGATTTGAACTCTCTCCAATACTTTGGAGAAAGATAAAACCTGCTCTGTCGGCAGGGCGAGTACAATCAGTAGCAGTACGTTTGATTGTTGAAAGAGAACGTGAAATTGAAAATTTCACGCCCGAAGCATCGTTTAAAATAACAGCCATCTTTAAAGATGCCGAAGGAAACAAACTAAAAGGCGAGTTACAATTCCGCCCAGCAAACGAAAAAGATGCAGAGGCACTTTTACAAAAACTCTCAACCGAAGAGTTTGAGGTAAACGATATAACAGTTAAGCCATTAAAAAAATACCCAGCACCACCTTTTACAACATCAACGTTACAACAGGAGGCTGCCCGTAAATTAGGCTTTACAGTGTCGCAAACAATGCGTGTGGCACAACACCTATACGAAGCAGGACTTATAACATATATGCGTACCGACTCGGTTAACTTGTCATCCTTAGCAATAAACACAGCAAAAGAGACAATTGTTGAGAAGTTTGGAAAAGAGTACTCATTTCCTCATAATTTTCACACAAGTTCAAAAGGGGCACAGGAGGCACACGAGGCAATCCGTCCAACCTACATAGCAAATAGCGAGATAGAGGGTAATTCTCAGGAGAAACGCCTGTACGATTTAATCTGGAAACGCACCGTAGCATCACAAATGACGCCAGCCCAAACAGAAAAAACTACAATAAATGTTCTGTCAGTTAATGGAGAAGAGAAGTTTGTGATAACAGGGGAGGTTGTTAAGTTTGACGGATTCTTGCGTCTGTACGTTGAGACAAACGATGAAGATAGTGAGAATGAGAGTGAAATATCAGCACTGCCACCCATCCAAAAAGGAGACAAATTAACCCTTTATTCAGGAGAGGCAGTAGAACGTTTCACTATGGCACCACTTCGTTACTCTGAGGCAAGTCTGGTACACAAACTCGAGGAGTTGGGAATTGGGCGTCCATCAACATACGCACCCACAATATCAACAATACAGCAACGCGAATATGTTGAGCGAGGAACAAAGAGTGGAGTTAAAAGAGAGTATAAGATAATTACACTAAAAAAAGGGAAGACAACCTCAACCGTTAAGACCGAAAATGTAGGCAGCGAGAAAGGCAAATTAATACCCACTGATATAGGAATAGTAGTTAACGATTATCTGACAGAGAACTTTCCTGACATATTGAACTACAACTTTACAGCAAAAGTAGAGGAGGAGTTTGATAGTATAGCAGACGGAGAGAATACATGGAACGGAGCAATCGCAACATTCTATGAAACGTTCCACCCAGAGGTAGAGTCTGCCTCATCACAACACTCAGGCAATAAGGTAGGAGAGCGAGTATTGGGAACTGATCCTGCAACAGGACGAAGAGTATCGGTAAAAATAGGACGATTTGGACCAGTAGTACAGATAGGAACTGCCGAAGAGGAGGAGAAACCAATATTTGCCTCATTAATGGAAGGACAAACCCTAAGCAACATAACCTTAGAACAAGCACTGAAACTATTTGCATTACCCCGAACATTGGGAACTTTTGAAGATAAAGAGATAGTTATAGGAGTAGGAAAGTTTGGGCC
>JAFQBL010000041.1 GCA_017416695.1 Bacteroidales bacterium
GTTTGGTTGGAAACTCAAAAAAATGGAAAGAGGGAAAACTCACACGCACTATCACACTTGACGGAGAAATCGTAAATTTCTCAGCCGAGCGAATAGGTGTAGGCTCTCCTCAACCCATACGTTTTTCATGGGATAACCCCACATTTACCTTTGCCCGATTATTAGATGCGGTAGGCGAATTGCCTATACCTCCGTATCTTAATCGCGAAGCAGAGGAGAGCGACAAAACCACCTATCAAACCGTATATTCAAAAATTGAGGGGTCTGTTGCAGCACCCACAGCAGGGTTGCATTTTACCCCACAAGTGTTTGATACATTGCGAGAGAGTGGAGCAGAAACCGCCGAAGTAACCTTGCACGTAGGAGCAGGAACATTCCGTCCTGTAAAGAGCGATACCATAGGCGGTCACGATATGCATACCGAACTAATATCAGTTCCTCTCGAAGTAATCGAAAAAATAGCAACAACAAATCGCACCGTAATAGCCGTAGGAACAACATCAGTACGTACCTTAGAGTCGCTATACCATATAGGTGTCGTATTGGGTAGAGAGCCACAAACCCCAGAGTCATTAAAGGTGTCTCAGTGGCAACCCTATGACTGCCCCTCTGAAATATCACGCTCTGAAGCATTCCGTAATATCGTAAACTATCTAAAGAAAAATGGCTTGTCGCAACTTGTAACCTCAACACAAATAATAATAGTGCCAAGTTATAAATTCAGAGTAGTTGACGGAATAATCACAAATTTCCACCAACCTAAAAGCACCCTGCTATTATTGGTATCAGCCTATATAGGCGGAGAGCGTTGGAGAGAAATTTACGATTACGCCCTTGCAAACAACTTCCGTTTCCTAAGTTATGGAGACTCCTCATTATTGTTAAGGTAGTATTATCCCCGTTATTAACAAATTAGACTAATTAGTCCAATATGACCAATTAGTCTAATATTTTATTGATAGTAATTGGTTGAGGATAAAAGTTTGACTTAATACCTAAACGTACTTGCGGGAAGTCCGTCGCCATTAACAAGGTTTGCGTTGGTGTATGGTTGCCATCCGTAGCGGATATATTTAGGATTTTCAACCTCTACGCACCACACTTTAAGTTCACCTTTGTTGTTCTCAACAATAGCAGGGTAGAATATTTTATCCTCTCCAGCAATCTCAAAACCTAATATGGTGTCGCCACTTTCAGCCCTTAAATCCTTGCCATACTCAAAAGTTGGGTATGCAGCACCCCTCTTAAAGTCAACCTTTTTAATCATAGGACCGCAAGGAGTCAGTTTCTTCATATTGTAAGTTTTGTTAAGAGCCAAGCGAGCAAGTCTTGCACCAATCTCCTTCTTTTGTTTAGGATGAACATCAAGAGAGTCGCCTTTATCCGATGAAACCACCATTCCTACATTAGGAATTGTCTCGCTCAAGATACGTTGACTATTGCGGAAACTGCACCATGATGGGCGGTTTAGACTTGATAGTTGCACAAAGTAAAATGGCATTTCGGGATTGTTCTGTTGCTTACGCCAACTCTCAACAACCATAGGGAATAGTTTTTCGTGTAACTCAATATTATGAGCATTACTCTCGCCCTGATACCAAAGCATACCTTTTACGGTGAAATCGTTAATCCATAGTTCATTTACAGCATATAGGTACGATGGCTCGTATGGGTGGCGTTGTCTCTTGATTTCGTAACGTTTACAGTTGAGTTCTGCTCTCTCTCTAACCCAATCCTGAATGTAATCACTCTTGGTCCAGTGATAGAATATATCGGGAATCTCCATCTCAAGAATATCTCTGCTTATCCACGCCTCAGCACCTGAGCCTCCTATCGCATTGCATATCACACCAACAGGAACATTCAATGAATCCGACACTGCTTTGGCAAAATGGTAGCCAACCGCCGAGAACGATTTTACACTCTCACCGTTGCACTCTTGCCACTTGGTAGGTTTGTAGTAGTCCAATCGGTTAAGCGAATCAAGGAAAGTCATACTCCATGTAGAAGTATCGGTTAAGTAGGCCGGTTGCATATTAAAGAGACGGATATTAAAGTTGTCGGCAGTAGCAATATCCTCTTCGGCAGTAGCACTCTCGCCAACAGTGAATACCATATTTGACTGTCCTGAACATAACCATACCTCACCAGCCGCAATATTTGAGTAAGTTAAACTCTTCTCTTTGGTGGCAACAGTAAGTACATAGCCAGTATCTGCTTTTAAAGGTTTTATTGAAACACTCCATTTGCCATCTTTGCCACACTTGGTTTTGTATTTTTTGTCTGCTATTGTAACAGTTACATTATCCCCTGCATTTGCAATACCCTTAATCTCAAGAGGAGTGTTGCGTTGCAATACCATATTGTCTGAGTATATAGGAGACATTTTTAATCCACCATAATTACCAGTAATAGCCGAATATACAGTTCTTGCAATAATCTTGGCACCATCAACGTTTGGGTGTAGAGCATCTGGTAACATATTGGGAAGATTGTAAAGAGGAGTTTGAAGGTCAATTAATCCAACCTCTTTAATCTTTGCAATATCCTCTATTCTGCTTTGAATTTCTCTGTACCAATCGCGAGTGCCCGATTTAAATCTATTATGCTCGTATGTTATTGGCGACATCTTACAAATCCAAATCTTACATTTGGGGTTTGAACTCTTTATAGAGTCTATCAAAGTGTAATAATCTTTCTCAAAGTCATCACTATAATTAGGCCAGTTACGGGGGTCGGTATCGTTTAATCCTAAATGAATAACCGCAATATCAGCCTCAAAAGCCATAGCATCTTTAAATTCATCTTGTTCCATATATGGGCGGTGACCTCTATTCAACAGAGTAGCACCACTCTTGCCAAAGTTGCCAACCATGTAGTTGTCTCCCAGTAGATTTTGCAATCGGGCAGGGTAGGCATTGTCCTCTCTGTAAGGGAGTAGGTGTCCGTATGTAACACTATTGCCTATGCAGGCAACTTTAATTTTGTCGGCATATACCGAAAATGATATAACAAGCGATAATACCAAAACTGAGAATCTCTTTAAACTTTTCATATTGCGATGATTTTAATTGACTTTAAATAACAAACTCTTAATTTATAATCATATAAGAGCCTGTTGTTGTAATATATCTAATATTGTATTTTCGAAGTGAATATCCGTTTATAGCCGAAGGCCCTTCAATAGGTGCTCCGCTACCATAGAAAACATCATAAACAGAGCCACACTCTCTGCAATAAGCGTTAAGAGATTCGTTAATGGCAATTCTGATGTTTGGGTTGTGTTCAAAGGGGCAACTCAAATCAAAAGCAAATAGTTCATTATCATAACCACAAACCTGAAGTACACCCCCATAACCAGTTGTAGCAGAAATAGTATATGGAAAACCATATGGAATGTTTGGCTTTAAGAAGGAAACATGCGTGGCAGGGGCATTAGCCCACCACTCTGTATTTTGTTGTTGAGCAAGAGTAACCTCTATTCTAACACTCGTAAGGGGTATTCTCTCATCGTTAATGCTTGAACACCCCCAACAAATCATTAGAATTATAAAAAGAAGCGTTATAACCTTTTTTCTCAACATACTTTTTAATCTCCGCAACTAACAACTACCCATAGGGCGGCGAAGCCGACAACTAACAACAAATAACTACTTTAGTAACTCCTCTTGAGCCTTTTCGTATTTGTCAAAAGCAAAACCATTGATGATGCTCTCCTCTAACTCAACAATTTTGTCGTTGCATAAGTTGCCTATACTACCTTCGTGGGTATGACAAATATTTTTATTGGGAGTAAAGCATCCTTGCTCAATCTCAATGCCAACCTGTTTGTATGCATCTCTAAAAGGAGTCCCCTCTTTTGCTCTGCGGTTTACCTCTTCAACGCTGAAAGCATATTTATATCGTTCATCCTCAATAATATCCTCTTTAATCTCAATTAGTCTAACCATTTCGGTAGTCATAATCAAGCAATCTTTAAGTTCGGCAAAAGCAGGGAGAAACGATTCCTTAATAAGTTGCATATCGCGGAAGTAGCCCGAAGGCAGATTATTTGCAATCAGAGTAATCTGATAAGGCAATGCTTGAAGTTTGTTGCATTTAGCACGAGTTAACTCAAATACATCAGGATTCTTTTTGTGAGGCATAATGCTCGAGCCTGTTGTATATTCATCAGGAAGACGAATAAATCCAAAGTTTTGAGAGTTGAACATACACGCATCAAAAGCAAGTTTCGAAATAGTTGCCGCAATAGAAGCCATAGCAGTAGCAACAATACGCTCTGTTTTACCTCTGCTCATTTGAGCATAAACCACGTTGTAGTTCATTGAGTCAAACCCTAAAAGGTTTGTAGTCATAGTTCTGTTTAGTGGAAACGAAGAACCATAACCAGCGGCTGAGCCAAGAGGGTTACGATTAACAACCTTATATGCTGCTTGTAGTACGTTAAGGTCATCAACAATACTCTCTGCGTAAGCCCCAAACCATAAACCAAACGACGAAGGCATAGCAACTTGCAAGTGAGTATATCCAGGCATAAGTACCTCTTTGTAGTTCTCGCTTTGAGCAATAAGAGTTTTAAAGAGTTTGTCGCAAAGAGTAACAATCTCTTTAATCTCACTACGCATAAAGAGTTTAAGGTCAACCAAAACTTGGTCGTTACGTGAGCGACCACTATGAATCTTCTTGCCAATATCTCCAAGTTTTCGAGTTAGTAGGAGTTCAACTTGCGAGTGAACATCCTCAATGCCCTCTTCAATAACAAATGAGCCATCTTGAGTGGTTTTGTAAATATTTTGTAACTCGGTTGTTAAAGTTTTAAGTTCGCTCTCAGTGAGCAGTCCAATTGACTCCAGCATAGTTATGTGAGCAATAGAGCCAAGCACATCAAACGGAGCAAGGAACAGGTCTAACTCTCTATCCAAACCAACGGTATAACGTTCAATCTCGGAGTTGACAATAGTGGTTTTCTGCCAAAGTTTCTCTGCCATATTTTTTTAGTGAATATGATTAATAGTTTATAGCAGCCAAAGTATCTGCAATTCTCTCAATACCCTCTTTAATTTTGTTACCCACCATACTGCGTAAGAACATATTAAGTTCCAGGTGGCATGTAACCTTAATTTTTGAAGTAGTTGTAGTAACGGGTAACATTTGAATCCATATAAATACAGGTAGGGGAGAGTTTTCGGCAGTAAATTTAACTGTCTTATTCTCTTCTCTGTCGCAGATTATAAACTTAACTTCTCCAACAGGATCAACTCTTAACGAGCAACTATCTCTGTCAAATTTAATATCCTTAACTCTGTCGGCTGGGATTCTATCTTTAACTCTTTCAATATTGTTTAAGTCAGATAGAGTATTATAAACTGCGTCAACAGGAGAGTTTACACTCTTTACGGAACTTTCGTATTTAGTTACGCTCATCTAAATTATATGATACTTTTGTTTATGATTATTCTTGCATCCATTGTGAAGGATTCTCTCTCCAAACTTTAAGAGTTTCAATATCCTCACTGTTGATATATCCAGTTTCAGCAGCCGCCTCCAATACAGCGTTGTAGTTGCTCAATGTATAAAGAGTAACACCTGCCTCTTTGAATTTCTCCTCAGCAAGAGGGAATCCGTAAGTAAAGATGGCAACCATTCCAACAACCTCGCAACCTGCTTGGCGAACAGCCTCAACAGCCTTCAAACTACTACCTCCAGTTGAAATAAGGTCTTCAACCACAACAACTTTTTGACCAGGTTTAATATCGCCTTCAATTAAGTTACCCATTCCATGATCTTTAGCAGCAGAACGGATATAAACATAAGGCATACCAAGTTCATCGGCAATCATAGCACCTTGAGCAATAGCACCAGTTGCTACACCAGCAATAACATCAAACTCTTCAAATTTCTCGGCAATAAGGCGAGAAAGTTCAATCTTAACAAAAGTTCTAACATCAGGGAACGATAAAGTTTTTCTATTATCTGTGTAGATTGGAGATTTCCATCCCGAAGCCCAAGTAAAAGGATTTTTAGGTTGAAGTTTAACTGCACTGATACCTAATAACTTTTTAGCCAATAATTTGTCAACTGAATTCATGATAAATATATTTTTTAAATTAATATTTTTAATCTCTGTTCTTAGTTACTATTTGATTTAAAAATCAAAGTTACATAATAATCTGCAAATAGCGAAAGCAAAAATAAAATTATTTTTCAAGTAAAAATATTTCTAACAACTAAAAACTGACAACTAATAACTATTTATTAGCATATGCCAAAGTAAGTACCGATATATTTTTGTAACCACCCTCACGCAAAGAGATTATACAAGCGGCAATAGTAGCACCAGTTGTGGTGACATCATCCACAATAAGAATCTCTTTCTCCATTTCATCGAGTGCAGTAGGAGTAGTTTCAAAAGCATCTTTAATATTCTCCCAACGATCAAATCGCATCTTTTTAGTTTGCGATTCCGTTTCGCTCTTTCTCAATAAAATATCCTCTCTTACAACACCACCAAACACATTGCTAATACCCTTTGCAATATAGAAACTTTGGTTGTACCCTCTACTCTTTTTACGCTTAGAGTGCAGAGGCACAGGAATAATGTAGTCAAAATTCAGAGTTATATTATCGGCTAAAAGTTCTTTGGCATACATCTCTCCTAAATACTCTGCCAAGTTGTAACTGCCTCTGTATTTAAAGTTGTAAATAAGTTTGGCAAATTCGCTATCGTGGGAGTGAAAAAACCAAGAATATACACTCTTTGCGTGAGCCTTGCCAGCAAAAGACTCTTCCGCTATATTTCTCAATCCAGTATGAAAATTTGTGCGAGGAATAGAGGCAATGCACGAAGGGCAAATATGCTTCTCGCTACTTGTAAGGGCAGTACCGCAAACCACACATAGTCTGGGGTAGAACAGATCTACAATAGCCGATATAACCTCTCTTATTTTCATGTTAATATCATTTTAACTAACAACTAATCTCCTTAAACGCTTTGTTTATAAGTTCCGCTTCAAACCCCCGAGATAAAGCAAAATTATAAACCGATGCCCTCTTTTTAAAGTCCGAGATATCACCTTTGCTCTTACTTAAGATAAGTTGTTTGAGTATCTCAAAATATTGCTCCTCATCAATAATTTCCATAGCAGAAGAAATATACTCTTCTGCAACCTTTTTTTGTCTTAGAGCATAACCAATCTTAATACGTCCCCAGTGGCTTAATCTGAATTTTTCAGAAACAAAACACTCAGCATATCGCCCCTCATTTATAAAGTTATTATCGCAAAGATATTCGATTATATCGTTTTGGCTGTCGTAGTCAATACCCCATTTGCGGAGTTTCTCTCTGATATCCCAAATAGAGTATTCAGCCTTAGAACAAACCATACAACATTTGTTTAAAGCCTCCTTCTTGTCTATACTTCGTTTGCTCTTCTCTATATCTTCGCACATGCAATAAATCTTTTACGTTCGTTAATGTCGTTTATAACCTCAATATTTGTATATCCTTTTGATATAAGCATTTCTGTCAACTCTTTGTAAAATAAAGGATTAATCTCAAAGAAAAGGTTGCCCCCACTCTTTAATATTGAGCATCCCAGTTCTGCGATTTTATCGTAAAAAATAAGAGGATTTTCATCATCAACAAACAGAGCAATATGAGGTTCATTATCCAGTACGTTACGCTCCATCTTCTCCTTTTCAAATTGGCAAATATATGGAGGGTTGCTAACGATTATATCGTAACTATTTACAATTTTTGGAGTATCAGTAATAACATCATATTCATTAAACTCCACGTTAATATTTAGTCTCTTTGCATTTTTACGAGCAACAGAAATTGCACCACTTGAAATATCAACACCCTCAACATATGCTTCATGGATGCCATTCTTAAGAGCCAGAGCAATACAACCACTGCCAGAGCAAACGTCAAGAATCTTAGGGGCATAATCACTGTGTCTCTCAATAATCAATCGGCAAAGTTCTTCAGTTTCAGGGCGAGGGATAAGAACGTTGCTATCAACACCAATCTTCAAGTCGCAAAAGTATGAGTACCCCAAAATATATTGTAAAGGCTCTCCATTTAACAATCTTTTTACTATATCCTCAATATTTTCTCTATCAACTGCCAAAAATTTTGTATCTTTGACCAAAATATCAGTATAACTCATACCCGATAACTCTTCAACAATATACCGAGCAATAGAGTTGCACTCCCTTGTAGCGTAGCACTTAGAGAGACGGTTTGCAATATATCTGATAGAATCTTTCATTTGAGAGGGCTGGTAATTCCGTAATACAAAATTATAAAAAAAATGAACTCAAAGTCGGATTGTGATGAAATTTATATGCAAAGAGCGTTACAACTTGCCTATTGTGGAGAGGGGAACGTTTCTCCAAATCCGATGGTAGGAGCCGTAATAGTGTGTGACGGAAAGATAATAGGAGAGGGTTATCATCGTAAATGTGGAGAGGCACATGCCGAAGTAAATGCAGTAGCATCGGTGAAAGATAAAACCCTATTGAAGCGTAGTACAATGTATGTAACACTTGAACCCTGTTCTCACTACGGCAAAACTCCTCCTTGCTGTAATCTGATAAAAGAGTGCGGAATACCGCGAGTAGTAATAGGAATAAAAGATCCCTTTCCTGAGGTAGCAGGGCGAGGCATACGTATATTGCAAGATGCAGGAGTAGAGGTAAAAGTTGGGGTGTTGGAAGAAGAGTGTAGGTTTATCAATCGCAAGTTTATAACAGCCCATACAAAAAAACGCCCATACGTCTTACTAAAATGGTGCGAAAGTAGTGATGGATATATAGCAGCACTAAAAAACGGACAACCAGCATCAGTTCAACTCTCTTCATCACTTTCATCTGTTTATATGCACCGTGAGCGGTCGCTCTGTGATGCTATAATGGTTGGAACAACAACGGTATTAGTAGATAATCCAACACTTACAGTACGAGGTTGGTGTGGTAAAAATCCAATACGAGTAGTAATAGACCGAGAGGCTAAACTTTCACAAGAGAGTAAAGTTTTTAATGGCGAAAGTCCAACGCTGATATTTACCGATTTAAGTCAAACCACAACAGATCAACACTATGTGAAAATAGACTTCTCTAAAAATATAATACCTCAACTGCTCAATGAGTTATATGCACGAGGAGTAACCTCACTAATGGTTGAGGGAGGGGCAAAAACATTGCAGTCGTTCATAGATTTGGGAGTATGGGATGAAATTCGCCGAGAGGTCTCTCCATTAGTTATAAGAGAAGGAGTGGTTGCACCCGAAATCTCATTTTCAGAAGCACAAATATCGGAGTGTGGAGACTCAAAAATATACAATCTTTACAATATCAATAACCTTATATGATGTGGCTCAAATTCCGAGATCTATAATTCCTAAAGGATTGATATTGAAAAAGGAAAATAACGAGATTGTAAAAGTTATAGGTGAATAATTATTTACACACTCAACTAAGTGAACCCTAAACAAAATAGAGCGGAAAGAGACATCTTTTCGCTCTATTACTATTTTTTCCTAATATTTAAACTTCTATTAACATATTTGCATCATATTTGTTACCTTATTTATAAGGGAAAAGCAAAAAAATCTTACTATCTTTGCAAATTGTAAAATATGGTCAAAATGGAATTTCTAAAAAAACTAACAATATTAGCAGTTGTATCAGTCGTTGCTTTACTATCATCGTGTGGAAATTTGGATGAAGAAGGAATATACTATTCAAAGCAAAACACTATGATATGTGCCTTCTCGTTGCAAAAAGATACATCAGTGTTGTCAAATCTTGATAGTATCTTTTTTACTATTGACTTAGATAGAAGTTTGATTTATAATGCAGACTCGCTTCCAAAAGGAACTGATATCTCTAAAATAGCAGTTAAAGCAACCTTTATGAATCCTGCTAATGTATATGTAAATTACGAAGATGAAAACGGAGCAATAAAGAGTTTCAGTTATTTGGCAACAAGCCATGCAACAATTGACTTTAGAAAATGCGAAGAGAATAAAGTTAAAATGAAGGTAATTGCTGCTGATGGTCACACATCCCAAACTTACACCCTAAAGGTAAATGTTCATAAGGTTGTTGCCGATTCGCTATATTGGAAAAAGATAGAGACAGCATCAATCCCAGTACAACAAAACAATGTAGCATCTTCAAAATGTATATCAATTGATAACGCATATTATCTATTTGTTCAAGATAAAGGTGGTGAGGTGGCACTCTATCGTACAACAAATTTTAGCGAGTGGGAGAGTGGAGTGAACATTACATTGCCAAGTATGGATTGGCGTACTCTTACATACGACGGAACATCATTATATGTTCTCTCTGCAGACAATAAACTATATAGTTGTTCCGATATTAATACTCTTCAATTTGAAGAGTCAGCATTAATGGGAAGATACATTCCAATATCGTTGGTAGGAGTATATGAGAATAATCTTTTAGCAATAGTAAAAGACAACGAAGAGTATAATCATGCAACAATAAATGCAACAGAGCAAACCATAACACTTTTGCCGATGAACGATGAATTTCCAATAAAGGGATTCTCTCAATCAATAACATTTACCAGCAAATGGACACGCGACCAAATTGTTATAGCATGTGGTGAGAAACGTGATGGCTCTTTAACCAATGCCGTATGGGGATTTGATGGTACAAACTGGGCAATACTAAATAATGCAGTAAGTGGAGGTTCGTTAATAACACCACGCTCAGGAGTTGTAATGTTTACATACTATACCTACGAATACAACTCTGAGATTGATTTGCATACAAAAGTTCTAACATACTTTATAGTAGGAGGATGGGATGGAGAAAAGATGACAAATGACCTATACTACACAACAAATCTTGGAGGAAAGTGGAAAAAGGCAGGAGCAACCTCGCCAATGGCACTACCTTCGGCGATAGTTCCACGTATGGGAGCCGATGTATTTGTTTTGGATTCTCCAGTAGAAATAAAATCTGAGGCACAAGGTCCAGTGTGGCGAGATATAGAATTACTGAATACAAAAAATATAACAAAACTAATGTCGCTCACTAACGAAGAGACTCAAACAGTACCTTTCGTATATATGGTGGGCGGAAGCAGTGAGTTACAATATAATTTTATAAATGAGGTATGGAAAGGAGTCATTTGGCGATTAACATTCCCTCCAATACCATAGAAAATTTATAAAAAAGCGGTAAGAGATAATTTTATTTAAAAATTTACGTTCTAATAGATAAGAGTGTTAAACTCTTTATAAAAAAGCAATGAACAAAACATTATTAATAATATTATTTCTTATCACAACAACCATTATCAGTGCGCAATCTTATAAATATGAGATTGGAGCGGGTGCAGGTATGGGATTTTATATGGGCGATGCAAACCCTAATAAACCATTCCGTAAACCAGGAGCGGCATTCGATATGACATTCAGATGGAACATCAACTATCGTTGGGCATTAAAGTGCGGTTTGTCAACCGCAACAATGCGAGGCGAGAGTTCTGGGTTAGGGTTATATTACCCTTCTGCAGCAACTTACTCTTTTAAAAGACAGTTGGTTGATTTGGGAGTTCAAGGAGAGTTTAATTTCTTCAACTATGGAATTGGACAAACCTATCTGAATACAAAGCGAATATCGCCCTACATCTTGGCTGGAGTGTATTTTGCGATGATTCCCCAAGCAGGAGACGGATTCTACTCAGTCTCACTACCATTAGGAGCAGGAGTGAAATACAAAGTGGGCAAAAGATGGAATATGATGTTGGAATTTTCGATGCGAAAAACATTTGGCGACAAACTTGATGGAAAAGCATTAGACGATCCCTACAAAATAGAGAGTTCTGCACTGAAAAATACCGATTGGTATTCGTACTTGATGTTTTCAGTGACCTACGACTTTGGTCTAAAACGTAGAGTATGTAATAATATAGATTAAGAAGTAATATTATAGAGATGACATCTTATTTAGAGCAAATTGACAAAACCCGATTGCCAAATCACATAGCAATCATAATGGACGGAAACGGACGTTGGGCAAAGGCACAAGGGTTAGATCGTTCATACGGACACAAAAAAGGAGTTGATTCGGTGCGTACAATAACCGAAGCGGCTACTGAACTTGGAATAAAATACCTTACACTATATACCTTCTCAACTGAGAACTGGAATCGCCCACAAGAGGAGATTGATGCACTAATGGCATTGATGGTTATGGCGATTGAGCGAGAGACTCCCGATTTGATAAAAAACGGAGTAAGACTTCAAGCAATAGGAAATCTTGGTCGTATGCCTGAGGAGGTGCGTCAGCGATTAGATAAATGTATCTCTGATACCGCACAAGGAACAGGAGTAACACTCATATTGGCATTGAGTTACTCATCGCGTTGGGAGATAGTAGATGCAGTTAAGAAAATATCATCACAGGTAAGTAATGGAGAAATATCTATTGAAGATATAACTGAAGATACAATCTCACAATCATTAACAACAAAGAATATTCCCGATCCCGATTTGTTAATCCGTACAGGAGGAGAGGAGCGTATCAGCAACTTCCTGATGTGGCAAATATCATATTCTGAATTATACTTTACACCAGAGTATTGGCCCGATTTTGGGAAGGAGAGCCTATATAAGGCAATATGTAACTATCAATCTCGCGAGAGAAGATTTGGAAAAACAAGCGAACAATTATGATTTTGAACAAAAAATATTCAATACATAAATTAACCCAATATATAGTTTTGCTCTTAATGGTATTGTTGCCAGTACAATTAAAAGCACAAACCGCTGCCACCGATACTGTAACATCGCCAAAGGTAAACTATTCATATCCCAAGAAATATGAGATTGCCGATATTACAGTTACAGGAGCCGAGAGTTATGATGATTATGTAGTAATCGGTTTCTCAGGATTAACTAAGGGACAAATAATCACAATACCAGGAGATGAAGTAACAACCGCAGTAAAACGATTTTGGAAGCAAGGACTCTTCTCTGACGTATCAATAACACTTACCAAAACGGTAGGTAACCAGGCGTGGATAAATATCGACCTGACTGAGCAACCACGAGTATCAGATGTTCGTTTTCAGGGATTAAAAAAGAGCGACAAAGATGATTTGTCGGGTAAGATAGGAATAGCAAAAGGCTCTCAGGTTAATCAAGATATAATAGACAGAGCAAAAAAGATAATTAAGAATTTCTTTGATGAGAAGGGATATAAAAATGCCGAAGTACGAATAGTAACACATCCCGATTTGTCAAAAAAGAACTATATGATAGTTGATATATATATCGACAAAAAGACAAAGGTAAAAGTACACAAAGTTTATATCTCGGGAAATGAAGTGATACCCGATAAGAAACTTAAACGTACAATGAAAAAGACCAATGAAAAAGGAGATATATTAAAACTGTTCAAATCAAAAAAATTCATTGAGAACGAATATAAAGGCGATCTTGATCTTATCATTGAAAAATATAATGAGTTGGGATATCGCGATGCTCGGATTGTAAACGATAGCGTTGTACCCTTTGAAGAGAGTATGGTTGACGTTTACATTGAGGTTGATGAGGGACAGAAATACTATTTGAAAGATATAAATTGGGTGGGAAACACCGTATATCCAACGGAGGTGCTTAACCGATTGTTAAGAATGAACCCTGGAGATGTATATAACCAAAAGTTACTACGTCAAAGAATGACAGAGGATGAGGACGCAATCTCAACCCTCTATATGGATAACGGATACCTGTTCTTCAACATAGAACCAGTTGAGGTAAACATTCAAAAAGATTCAATTGACTTGGAGATTCGTATAATGGAGGGTCCTCAGGCACGAATAAACCGAGTAATAATAAAAGGAAATGACCGCTTGTACGAGGAGGTTGTTCGTCGAGAGTTGCGTACACGTCCGGGAGATCTGTTTAGTAAATCAGATTTGATGCGTTCTGCCCGAGAAATTGCACAGATGGGACACTTCAATCCCGAAACAATGGATATTCGCCCTGAGCCAGATCCTGAGAGCGGAACAGTTGATATTATATACGGCTTGGAGTCAAAGGCAAATGACCAGATAGAGTTCTCGTTGGGATGGGGACAAACAGGAGTTGTCGGAAAAATAAGTCTTAAGTTTACCAACTTCTCATTTAAGAACCTGTTCAATCCCAAATCATATAAGGGAATAATACCGCAAGGACAGGGACAACAATTCTCAATCAGTGCGCAAACCAATGCCCGATACTATCAATCATATAGTATATCGTTCCTTGACCCATGGTTTGGAGGAAAGCGTCCCAACTCATTCAGTTTCTCGGCATATTATAGCCGTCAGACCGATGTAAGTTCAAGTTACTATAATAATAACTACTACGATCCCTATTCATACGGATACTATGGAGGATACGGATATGGCGGTTATGGATATGGA
This sequence comes from Bacteroidales bacterium, assembly GCA_017416695.1. Lineage (GTDB taxonomy): Bacteria > Bacteroidota > Bacteroidia > Bacteroidales > G3-4614 > Caccoplasma_A. The sequence goes on from JAFQBL010000041.1 coordinate 14,456, forward strand.
TATAATAATGGATATAGTTATGGCTACTCATACGACCCTGACAAGTCGTTACAACTATTTGGAGTATCAATAGGATTTGGAAAACGTCTAAATTGGCCCGATGACTACTTCCAATTCTCAGCCAACTTAAGTTATCAACTCTATATCCTAAAAGATTGGCAATACCTATACTATATGCAAAACGGAAAATCACATAGCATATCGTTGGGATTAACCCTCTCGCGTAACTCAATGGATAACCCATTATATACACGTCGAGGATCAGAGTTTGTGCTGTCATGCCAAATAACACCACCATACTCATTATGGGAGAATGTTGATTATGCAACAGCAAAAGATTATGAGAAATACAAATGGATTGAGTATCACAAGTGGAAGATAAA
>JAFQBL010000042.1 GCA_017416695.1 Bacteroidales bacterium
AATATATTGAGCCCATCCGTAAGCATCGGTTGATCTTGAATTGAAACGTGTTGTACTTGTTATTTCAGGTGGGTTAATAGGATTTTTTGTTGAACCTGTAAATACATTCTCCAATATCTTTTGATATGTTTTTTGCATAGTTACAGGATCTGAACCATTCTCTCCTCGTGTTTCATATATCTGGTTACGGTTGTGGGCACCCCATATTCCAATAGACAATTTATAACTGTTCAACTCTTTCCATTGAGACAATGCAGTCCCTGCTTGATAGTCTACACCAAAATAGACATCGAAAGATGATCGGTTTGGAAAATATAAATTGACTGTTTGCTCTGATGTTGGTATGTAAGAACCATAGTTAGTAAAATATGCTGTTGATGTTGGTTTTCCTTCATAATCAAACCAGTCTTTATTTGTTGCATCAAGATTTGATGATGCAGGCATAGTTCCTAAATTGTGCATCATTGAATACCAGCAATTATGGAAAGGTACTCCGTATGTTTCGGCTTTTTCATAGAGATCTCCAAAAAATAGTTTTGTTGCTGTATGAAATTCTTTTCCTATATATGGACCTGCCATTAGTTTTGTTCGACTGAAATCAAACTCTGAGTTCCATCCTATTCCATCAATTCCATAATATTTAAGGTACTTAAGGAACTTATCTGGTCCATCAATTAACATACGGGCAAGCATCTCGCCATACCCTTCTGATGTAGGTGTTAAATAGGCTGCCCAACGCACTGGTGCTACACAAGATATTCTTACTCCGTTCTTATGACATACGTCGAGCATTGCTGCCGGCATACTCATAAATGGTGCTGTCCAGTTTCCCCAAATATCGGTATAACTCCACATTGTCCACACTTCACCTCCAAAATAATATGATGGTAAAGCATTCCATCCGTCTCCTCCTATGGGACACCACCACAAAAATTTACGCTCGGGATTTTGTGTTACTCGTACTTGCGTAAATAAGTTTGTAAAACGAGTGCGGGGTTTAATACGAGAGATAAAGAATTGTTCATTCTCCGCTGCCTCTTCATCGAGATTTTGATACAATGCCTCATTTCCTGGTATCCAGTTCGTATAGGCCTCTGTCCATGTTGCTTTCTCTGAACCTATCTTCACATACATTTGGTGTTGAGGTGCTGATTGCGAATAGGAACATAATGGTAATAGCAGTAGCGTTGCTACAATAGATAAGATTCTTTTCATATATAGCGATTTTCCGTTTTTTATTTAACTAAAAAATATGTATGCAAAGAACATTGTTACGTGTATTTAATTTATACCTGTACACAATTTGTTTTTGCAAATGCTTTCTGAGAACAAAGATAATATTTTTATATAATTATACAATTTTTAAGGAGATATAAAAAAGAAGGAACCTCCTTAGAGATTCCTTCTTTGACTATGTTGTTTAACGATGATGATTATTTTTTGATAATCTTCATTGTGCGAACTGCTACTCCTTTTTCATTTAGAATACGTAGGATGTATGCTCCGCTCTCTCCGTTAATATCTATCCTTACTCCCTCATTTGCTGAAACCGACATTACTTTTGACTCTATCAAACGTCCGTCTAAAGCAACTATTTGGGCTGTGTACACACCCTCTTGTGTAAACATAATGTTTACGAAATCGGTGAATGGGTTAGGATATACTCCCATCTCCTCTACTACTGCATCTTCTAATCCTGATTCAGCTGTAATTGTAATAAAGTCAATTGTTTTACTATCGTTACCCCACATATTCTCAAGAGTTAGTTTTGGAGTATATTGTCCCTCTGCTGAATATGAAACTTTTGCTGTTCCTGCTGCAACTGTTCCGCCTGTTTCTGATAATGTTCCAGGTGCTACATCCCATTTTGCTGTTGTTTTAACCTCTAATGATCCTGGTAGAATTGGCATACCCAATTGCTCGTTATTTACGGCTCTTGTCTCACAATATGCAGGTCCGTCTCCAGTTATCTTCTCAACATATTGAGCATACTTGGTAGCACCCGCTGTTCCGCGGTTAGCAAATGATTCTCCATCACTTTCAAGTGTTTCAAAATCCCAGTATCCTAATAATCCGCTTGGAATTGTTGCTCCAGTAGCATATCCGTTCATTGCTGTTTTAACCTCTGAATCTGTTAATACACGATCCCATACTTGGAAATCATCAATCCATCCTGTAAATCCAGCCTTATATACTCCTGCTCCTCCAATATATACATCACCATTCATTCTTTGTCCATTATTCACAACTTCATAGTCTTTTGATGATGCAACAAGACGTCCATTAAAATACATTTTTTCGCTACCATCTGTATCCAATGTTATAGCAAGGTGAGTCCATTGGTCAAGGTTTACGCTATATCCTGTTGACATCATACCATCACGAGGTACATCGTGAGCATCCCATCCATATACATTAAATGAAATCTCATTTTCAGCATGCTCGTTTGCAGGAGTATATGAAACAGAATGTGCTACAACCTTAGGTCTTATTTGTACCCAGAAGTCTCCCCAGTTATCGTGTGGCCATACGTCAGTAAATGATGTTTTGCTTATAAGGTTTGTACCTTGAGTATCGTGAGATATAGACTCTGTTTTAAACCACATCATATAGGTATATGGTGCTGTTGCTTTTAATGATGGGAAACGCAACATATATGGGTCATCTACTTTAACACTGCGTGATACTTTTCCTTCTCCTAAACGTGCAGCAACATATGATAAGTTAATTTTTTCATTTGTATTTGCAGTTGTTTTATCTACTGTTAAAGTTTCTATCTTTGGCATTGTTCCTGTACTCTCAGGAGATATTTGAATTAATCCGCGAGTATATGCCTCGTTTGCTCCTGATGTAATCTTAACATCATACATTCCTACTTCGGGAAGTGATGTTGTTACTCCTGATGCATTATTAACTGTTTTAATAGTCTCTCCTGTTGCAGAGTTTATTATTGTCCAATTTGCTGTTGGATGGTTAGGATCAACAAATTTAACTGAGAACTCTTCATTTGGTTTGATTACAGGTTTGTCAACCTCTGTTCCTTCTATAATTACAGGAGTTGGCAAAGACATCTCTTGTCCCCATGCAATTGTAGATTCACTGCGTCCGTCTATACTTACTGCACTTACTCCTACTTGTATTTTACCTCCTAAATCTGCATCGTATGGTGCTGCCACAACGTATGATGCCCATGATGTTGTTGATGTACAAAGTTTTGGTTCACCTCCTGTCTGACGAACATATATTTTGTAGAACCATGTGTTTACATCACTATTATAGATTGTTTCGTAAGGTTTACGTCCTGCTGCTTTTGTATCATAGTCTGTCATATCAAATACAACTTTAACATCTGCTCCTTTATAGTTGTATGATAGAACCTCTGATGATAAAATTTTTGGTGCTGAAGGTGCTGCAATTGTTCCTGGTTTACCACGTGTTAAGGCAATCTCTCCTATAAGGACTTTGAAATCAGATGATGTATTTTCAAATTTCAATCCTAAAAGAGATATAACATCGTTATATAGGTCAATACCATTACGACTGCTATTTATAGGATATTGTTTTTCAACCCATTTTCCTATTTCAGTGCTAGCCAAAACATTTGCAATAACTTCTGACACCTCACTTTTTGGTGCTGACTCTACTGAACATGCCCATGAGATTTTTCCTGTTCCTGACAATACTTTGTAGCGAATTGTTAGAAAATCTCCTGTTGCATTTGTAGGATATTTTGTTTTGAAAAGTTGTAAATATGCTTTGTCGGTCTCTCCTCTAATTTCAAGTGATGTTCCTCCATACCAAGAATCTTCCCAATTGAATACAGCCTCCATATCGGTTGTTGCATCTGAAGCATTTTTCCCCATGAATGATTTTGTCCACCACCAACGCCATGTAGGAAGATAGTCTTGCATACCTAAATTATACCATACTCCATCGTATGTTGTTTCTCCATTATCTTTCCAAAATTGTCCGTTACCCATATTAAAATATGTAACGAATGGATCTGTTGATAAATCACCTCCGTCTTGTGGTGTTAAAGTACTACGAGCAGTAATGAAACTTGAAAATCCGTGGAAAGTTGTTGATTTTGAAGTATGACATAATAGATTTGTTACTGGAGGTGTGTTTACTGGGTTATATGATGCTCCTGTAAATACGTTCTCACTAATTTTTTGGTAAGTTAGTTGTTTTTGAACAGGAGTTGATCCATTTTCTCCTTGATTAATAAAAATCATATTAGTGTTGTGGGCTCCCCAAATACCAAATGATACTTTGTAATCTTGTAGTGCTACCCATGATGCTGCTGAACGTCCTTGAAAGTCCATTCCACCATATACATCATAGCCTGAACGTCCTTGTCCTTCTGCTGTTGATTGTGATGTACTCAATTGGCTACTACCCCAGTTATAATTTAAGAAATATGCATCTGAAACTTTCTTACCGTTATAATGGAACCATTGTACACAACCACTATTAAGTACACTATAATCGCCATAACTTCCATCATTTGCTGTAAATGAATACCACGCATTGTTAAATGGCACTCCGTAAGACTCAGCATTTGCATAACAATCTCCCATCATATTTTTGAAATCTACGGGTTTCAAAAGGCTCCATGAGAACTCTGAGTTAAATCCTATTCCATCTACTCCGTAGTAACGAAGGTATTTAAGCAATTTCTCATATCCTCCAGTTACAAGGGCATTGATGTTTGATCCGTGACCTCCATCATTTGGTGATGGGCCTGCTCCGAATGGTACTGATGCTACACATCCTGAACGTACTCCATTTTTGTGACATACATCAAGGAATGCTGCTGGTACTTGAATTAATGGTGCTGTCCAGTTTCCGTATGTATCGGTATAACTCCACATTGAGTATGCCTCTCCATTAAAGAAGTATGATGGAAGTGCATTCCACGATGATTCGTTTATTGGACACCACCATAAAACTTTACGTTCTGGATCAAGACTCTCTTTTACTTGTGTTGCAGTAAATGTAAAACGTTTACGAGGTTTTACACGTGAGATAAAGAATTGTTCGCTTGCAGCTGCTTCTGGATCACCATTATACAATGGAGTTCCTGGCTGCCAATTTTGGTATGCTTCATACCACTTAATTGTACTTCCCATTTTAACATACTTGTCATGAGATGGTACAGTTTGAGCTGATACGCTTCCTGCGTACACAACAATGGCTATCGCCAACAATAGTAATTTTTTCATTTATAAATTTATTTAAAGAAAGTATTTTATTCTCAAACTACTATATTATATGTATAAAGATTTTATATTATATATATAATACTATACTCTATTAGGAAATCTATACTCAAAATACAAAATTATTCATTTTTATTCATTTTTACAAATTGTTTCTATTATAATTTATTTAATTTTAGTTTAAATAACAAAAAAGGGCTACACTTACGTGCATCCCTTTTATTGCCTAACATTTAAGTTTATTCTACTTTTTGATTAATTTCATAGTACGAACTGCCGTTCCGTTAATGTTCTTAACTTTTACGATATAGATTCCTTTTTCGCCATTAATATCAACTCGCACACATTCGTTTGTTGTTACATTAACTTGTTTGCTCTCAATTAGTTTACCATCAAGGGCTACAATCTCTATTGTATATAATCCCTCTTTGGCAAATGACATGTTAATGAAGTCGGTAAATGGATTGGGATATACACCCATCTCCTCTATTACGGCATCTTCAACTCCATATGGCCAATCTATTACTGCAATCTCTACACTCTTGATATCACTTCCCCACATATTTTTAAGAGTTAATCCTGCTGTATATGTTCCTACTGCGTTGTATGATATTGTTGCATTATCTGATGTGGATTGTTCTACAACCGCAGATGGCAAATTCCACTCTTTTGTTGTTTTAACTTGCAGGCTTCCGTTTATCATAGGATTTCCTAATTCGCCATTTTGCCCATCAATTATTTTTTCAACTTGATTGTTACCATCCTCTTCCATTAAGACATAGGCTGCTGTATAACTGCTTCCTTTTTGTCCTAAGTTGGGGAACACTTTTAATCCTGTTGCATCTGTAATGGTGTTTTCAAATGTCCAATATCCTTGTAATCCGCTTGGTGCTGTTGCATATCCTTTCATTGCTGTCTGAATCTCAGTATCGGTCAAAACTCTATCCCATACCTGGAATTCATCCACCCATCCGTTAAATCCACTTTTATAGACACTGGTTCCTCCTACATATACAGGACAACCTGCATTGCTTACGCCATTGCTTGTTATTTTATTTGTTGTTGTCTCTGCTACTTTTTTTCCATTGAAATACATCTTTTGTTTTCCGTCAACTTCAAAAGTTACAGCGACATGCGTCCATTGTCCCTCTTTTACTGAGTGGTCGTTCGACATCATATTACTGTTTGGTACATCGTGCTCTGTCCATCCGTATGTATTGAACGAAATTTCATTAGCAGGGTGAACTCTATCTGAATTTGTAGTTCCTGAAATCTCATAATTTGCCATCATCTCTGGACGTATTGTTACCCATAAATCTCCCCAGTTATTGTGAGGCCAAGTTATATTAAGATTTCGTTTATCTATAAGATTTATTCCTTGCGAACCATGTATTATATTATCCGCTTTAAACCACATCATATAGGTATATGGTCGTGATGGTACAACTTCAGGGAAACGCAACATATAGGGATCTTCCACTTTGACTGCTCTTGATACTGTTCCTTCTCCTAAACGAACAGTTGAACAACTCATTGTGATTTTATCCTGAGGATATACTTCGGTGTCACTTACTGTCAAATCTGATAGAGTTGGTATTGCTCCTGTAGATTCGGGTGATACTTGAATAATTCCTCTTGTGTATGCTACACTGTTATCAGGATTTGTTATTTTCACATCATACGATCCCACTGTTGGCAATGACATTGTTATTGATGTTGTATTGTTAAATATCTTTACACTTTGTCCTGTTAGAGAATTTATTACTTCCCATGTTGCTGCTGGGTGATTTGTGTCGATATATTTTAAAGTAAATGTTTCGTTTACCTTTATTATAGGTTTGTCGATTTCTGTTCCTTCAATGATTGTGGGCTCTACTGTCAATGGATCTATCCATTCTCCCCAAGATATTCCTGACTCATTTACTCCATCTTTACTTACTGCAGATACTCCAATACGCATTTTACCACCTTTTATATCATCATATGGAGCTCCAACTGTATATGCTGCCCATGATGTGGTTGCTGTAAAGACTTTTTCATCTTCGCCTTCTTGTTGTGTGTATATCTTAAAGTACCATGTATCTACATCAGCATTGTATATTGGTTCGTATGCCTCTTTTTCGCCTTCATAGGCATCGTTCATATTGAAGATTATTTTTAAATCAACACCTTTGTATGTTCTTGCAAGCATTCTTACTTTTTCAACCTCTGGTTTTGAAGGTGTTATTGCTGATC
>JAFQBL010000043.1 GCA_017416695.1 Bacteroidales bacterium
TGGCTATGTTGATACTATAAAGTTAGTTGTTTCGGTTATTATTGCTACTTCTATATTAATTGCCAATAACTTGATTGTTGAATATATTACAGGCAACAGAGTGCTTTCTCATAATATATTAAGTGTTGATATGGGATTAGCAATTATTTTCTGCTCATTATCTATAAGAATTTTTGCTAAAATACTATATTCTAAGGGTATTGAATACGAAAAGGAGAGAAAGAAAAAAATCAGAGCCGTAATTTTGGGTACTAATACAGAATCGGTTGCTCTTGTTGACAAACTAAAAAGTGAAGTTAATGGCAACTATGAGCCTGTTGCTTTTTTATGGACTAACGAAAAGAGAGATACAAATGCTGAGATAAACGGATTACCAATTAAACGTTTTACCGCAGAAAAGGTGGGAAAAATATTTGCAAATTTAAACGCTGAGGTTTTAATTTTTGAACCTTCTCAAATTGCATTCCTCAGAAATGGAGGTATTGATGCATTTCTTGATGCTGATATAAAAGTTAGACAAATATCTAATAGTTTGATCAGACACTCAAAAGGAGATGCAAATATTCCGATATCTTGTAATGTTCACGATATTCAAATTGAGCAACTTTTAAACCGTGAGGTTATAGAACCAGACATTGAAACTATAAATAACTTTATTGAAAACAAAGTTGTTTTGGTTACTGGTGCTGCTGGTTCAATTGGTAGTGAAATTGTAAGGCAATTAGCCAAATATAAGGCTAAAAAGATTATTATGTTTGATAATGCCGAGACTCCTATGCATAGCATTTTACTTGAAATGCAAAATAAAGGATACAACAATGTTGTTATTCCTTTTATGGGTGATGTTAGAAACTTGGCAAGACTTGAATCGGTATTTAATAAATACCAGCCAAAAATAGTATTTCATGCTGCAGCATATAAACATGTTCCTATGATGGAATTACACCCAAGCGAGGCTATTAGAACCAATGTTGGTGGAAGTAAGAATCTTGCTGATATGTCGCTTAAATACAATGTCGAAAAGTTTGTTATGGTATCTACCGATAAGGCTGTAAACCCAACAAATGTTATGGGTGCATCAAAGCGTATTGCTGAGATATATGTTCAATCACTTGCTTTAGATTTGAAGAAAAAAGGCAATAACACAACTCGATTTATCACAACCCGATTTGGAAACGTTCTTGGAAGTAATGGTTCGGTTGTTCCTCTCTTTAAAGAGCAAATTGCTAAAGGTGGACCTGTAACCATAACAGATAAAAGAATTATACGATATTTTATGACAATACCAGAGGCTTGTGAACTTGTATTGGAGGCTGGTTGTATGGGCGAAGGTGGAGAGATTTTTGTTTTTGATATGGGACAACCCGTAAAGATCTTTGATTTGGCAAAACGTATGATTAAATTATCAGGACTTAAACCATACACCGATATTGATATTGTTGAAACGGGGTTGCGTCCTGGAGAAAAACTATACGAAGAGTTACTTAATGACAAAGAGATCACAGACAATACCAAACATAAACGAATTATGATTGGAAGGGTTCGTAAATATGATTATGAAGAGGTTGTTCCTCAAATAGAAAAATTGATTGATATGGCATGGAGATTTAACGATGAGATCATTGTTGCTACAATGAAGGAAATTATTCCTGAATATATTAGTCAAAATTCAAAATTTGAAACTCTTGACAAAAACTAAAATAATAAACTTAAGACCTCTATAAATAAATTTTTAAGGTCAATATATAGAGAGAAGGATATTTGAGAAATGTATAATAACAATAATATGGAGAGATATCTTGTGATAATGGCTGGAGGTATTGGCAGCCGTCTATGGCCAATAAGCACCCCAGAGTGTCCTAAACAATTTGTAGATATTTTAGGTACTGGCAGAACTCTATTACAAATGACCGTTGATCGTTTTGAAGGTATTGTTCCAACAGAAAACATATGGATTATAACATCGGGCAATTACAAAGATATTATATATAATCAATTGCCAAATGTTCACAAAGAGAATATTCTGTTTGAGCCTTTTATGCGAAATACTGCACCTTGTATTGCATACGTTGGCAGCAAAATAAAACAGAGATGCAATACTGATGCTGAAATTATTATTTCGCCAGCCGACCACTCTATTGCAAACACAATAAAGTTTAAAGAGACAATTTGTAAGGCTCTTGATTTTATTACCCAAAATGACTCGATTGTAACAATTGGAATTACTCCATCATCGCCACACACTGGTTATGGCTATATTGCTGCCGATAACAATTGTAGCAATGATGTAAAAAAGGTTTTATCGTTTAAAGAGAAACCTTCATACGAGGTTGCTCTTAAATATATAAACGAAGGTAACTACTATTGGAACTCTGGACTGTTTTTATGGAAGTTATCTACATTGATAGATTCTTATAAAAAGTATGCTCCCGATATTATTTCTGCTTTTGAGAGTATAAAAAGTTCGTACGACACCGATGATGAAAACAATGCCGTTTTAGATGTATATAATAATGTTCAAAAAATATCGGTTGACTATGCCATTATGGAGAAGGCAGAAAATATATATACTCTTCCCTCTGAATTTGGATGGTCGGACTTGGGTACATGGGCTTCTCTAAGAGATTATCTCAGTAAAGATGAGAATGGAAATGCCGCCATAGGAAATGTTTTATTTAAAAATGCAAGTGGATGCACTGCTCATATTAAATCAAACAAAGATATTGTTATTAAAGATTTAAACGATACTTTTGTTATTGAGACAGAGAGCGGAATTGAATATTATAAACTTAATGATAATGGAAATTTAGACAAGATATGAGTAACGATGTAAAAAAGAAGGTCTTTGTGTCGGGATGCTATGATATGCTACATAGCGGACACGTTGCATTTTTTGAAGAAGCAGCAAAATATGGAGATTTATACGTAGGTATAGGATCGGATAAAACGATACAAGAACTCAAAGCAAGAAAAACCATAAACACTGAGGATGAGAGATTATATATGGTAAAATCTCTTAAAGCAGTAAAAGAGGCTTGGATAAATAGCGGTAGTGGTCTATTGGATTTTGAGAAAGAGGTTCATGAATTAATGCCCGATATTTTCTTTGTAAATAGCGATGGTAGCACTCCGTTGAAAGAGAAATTTTGCAAAGAGTTAGGAATTGAATATGTTGTAAGCAAACGTATTCCTCATGGAAATCTACCAACACGCTCTACAACAGCACTACGTAAAGAGTGTAATATTCCATATAGAATAGACCTCGCTGGTGGGTGGTTAGACCAACCTCACGTTAGTCAACTCTATCCAGGTCCCGTTTTAACAATAAGCATAGAGCCTGAGTACGAATTTAACGACAGAAGTGGAATGTCAACAAGTTCACGCAAAAAAGCAATTGAGTTATGGCAAACAGATATTCCTTCGGGAGATAAAGAGAAATTAGCAAAAACTCTATTCTGCTTTGAGAACCCTCCTGGTATTAAATATGTTAGCGGTTCTCAAGACTCTATTGGAATTGTTATGCCAGGTTTAAATAAATTGGATTATAATGGAGACTTCTGGCCTACCAAAATAACTTCAAATCTTGATAGTTCAATATTAGATTGGTTAGAGGAGCATATATGTTTGATTCCTTTGTTTCCTCGTAAAGCAGATTACGATGTTTATGAAAATAGTTCTATAAACGAAAAAAATGCACGTAACCTGAGTATTGCCGCTGAAAAATGTTGGGAGGCTATCAATAATAAAGATTTAGGGAAATTTGGCGAGGCTGTAACTGAGAGTTTAAATGCTCAACTAAACCTATTCCCAAATATGGCTCCAAGTGATGTGTTAGAACAAATTATGAAATACAGCCAAAATCCCAATGTTAAAGGCTGGAAAGTAAGCGGTGCCGGAGGCGGTGGATACCTTATATTAGTGTGTGACAAACACCTAAAAGAGTCAATGTCTATTAAAATAAGAAGATCATAATTAGTGAATTTCATAATAAGAGAAGGCGGTGTTTAATCGCCTTCTCTTATTATTCAAATTGTCTGTTAAGATTTGTTATTGCCATAATATGATAATTTTATTTAATTTCCGCATATAATCAAAAAAACAAAATTTAATGAATATCTAACAATATTATCAGTATTTAATATTATGTTACCGATTAAATTTTGTAAATTTGCAATTCATTAAAATCATAAAGCATTTCGGGTATCTAATTTAACAGACCGAATAAAAAGAATAGATAAAATATAATTTTTTAAAAACAATGGCTAAGATAGCAGGTGCAGTAGAGGTTAATAAAGAACGTTGCAAAGGGTGTAATCTTTGTGTAACAGCATGTCCTGCAAACGTATTATCTCTTCACGAAAAAGAGGTGAACGATAAAGGGTACCACTACGCATATATGAAAAACCCAGATAAATGTATTGGTTGTGCAAGTTGTGGATATGTGTGTCCCGATGGTTGTATTACCGTATATAAGGTAAAACTATAACACAACTTCTTAAAAAGAGAATTTTATGTCAGAAGAGATAAAACTACTAAAAGGAAACGAAGCAATAGCCCATGCTGCCATAAGATATGGAGCAGATGGTTATTTTGGATATCCTATAACTCCTCAATCGGAGATTATGGAGACTCTCATGACCTTAAAACCTTGGGAGAGTACAGGAATGGTGGTATTACAAGCAGAGAGTGAAGTTGCTGCCATAAATATGGTATATGGCGGAGCGGGCTCAGGAAAAGCTGTAATGACTTCATCTTCAAGTCCTGGAGTAAGTCTCAAACAAGAGGGAATATCTTATTTGGCAGGTACAGAACTCCCTGCACTAATTGTAAATGTAATGCGTGGAGGTCCTGGCTTAGGAACTATTCAACCCTCACAGGCTGACTACTTTCAAGCGGTTAAAGGTGGTGGTCATGGAGATTATAAACTAATAACTCTTGCCCCTTCGAGTGTTCAAGAGATGGCTGATTTTGTATATTTAGGATTTGACCTTGCCTTTAAATATCGTAACCCAGCAATTATTCTTGCAGATGGTATTATTGGACAAATGATGGAGAAGGTTATCCTCCCTCCTATCCGCCCACGAAGAACTGAAGAGGAGATTCGCTCACAATGTCCTTGGGCATTACAAGGAAAACCAAAAGGAAGAAAACCTAATATTCTAACCTCTCTTGAATTATCTCCTGCTGTTATGGAAGAGAACAATTTACGTTTCCAAGCAAAATACCGCGAGATAGAAAAAAATGAGATAAGATATGAGGCTATTGACTGCGAAGATGCCGATTATATGATTGTTGCATTTGGTTCACTTGCAAGAATATGTTTAAAGGCTCAAGAGATGGCCAGAGCAGAAGGAATAAAAGTTGGACTTTTACGACCAATAACTCTTTGGCCTTTCCCCTCTGATATTATTGCCGAATATGCGAAGAAAGTGAAAGGTATTATCTCTATTGAACTAAATGCTGGTCAAATGGTTGAAGACATAAGATTGGCTGTTAATGGTACAATAGATGTTAAATTCTATGGAAGATTGGGAGGTATTGTTCCAACTCCTGATGAAATATTAGATGTTATTAAGAAAGAGTATATAGGATAATGGATATAAAAGATATTATAAAACCAGAAAATATCGTTTACGAGAAACCTCGTTTAATGAACGACAATCCTATGCACTACTGCCCTGGTTGTAGTCATGGTGTGGTTCATAAAATTGTGGCTGAACTTGTAGATGAAATGGGGTTAGAAGAAAAAACTATTGGTATTGCACCAGTTGGTTGTGCTGTATTTGCATACAACTATTTGGATATAGATTGGATTGAGGCAGCACATGGTAGAGCTCCTGCTGTTGCAACAGCAATTAAACGTCTTAATCCAGATAAGTTTGTTTTTACATATCAAGGCGACGGAGATTTAGCAGCAATAGGTACTGCAGAAACTATTCACGCATGCAACAGAGGTGAAAATATTGTTATTATATTCATTAATAACGGTATTTATGGTATGACTGGAGGTCAAATGGCTCCTACTACCCTATTGGGAATGAAAACCTCAACCTGCCCTTATGGTCGTACTGCAGAGTTGAACGGATTTCCATTGAAGATTAGCAACATATTGGCTCAACTTGATGGCACCTGCTATATAACTCGCCAAAGTGTACATAACACAGCAGCAATAAAGAGAGCAAAAGCAGCAATAAAGAAAGCCATAGAGAACTCAATGGAGAAACGAGGAACTTCATTAGTAGAGATTGTTTCTACTTGTAACGCTGGATGGAAGATGACTCCAGATGAGGCAAACAAATGGATGGAAGAGAATATGTTTGAGAAATATCCTCTTGGAGATATTAAAGACACTATTGTAGAAAAGTAAGATGAAAAAAGAGATAATAGTTGCAGGATTTGGCGGTCAAGGTATTCTTTCGTTAGGAAAGATTTTGGCACACGCAGGATTAATTGAGGGCAAAGAGGTTACCTGGATGCCTTCATACGGACCTGAACAACGAGGAGGAACAGCAAATGTTACTGTTATTTTAAGTGATGATCGTATTAGTTCTCCAGTATTAAACTCATACGATGTTGTTGTTGTTCTAAATCAGCCTTCACTCGATAGATTTGAGAATGATGTAAAACCTGGTGGAACAATTATATACGATAGTTACGGAATACGTCATACTCCTACACGTAAGGATATTAATATTTATCGTATTGATGCTATGGATGAGGCTATTGAGATGGGTAACGCAAGAGCATTTAATATGTTAGTATTAGGTGGCATCTTAAAAGTTTGCCCAATTGTTAATACTGAGAGCATTGTAAATAGCCTTAAAGAGTCATTGGCTGAAAGATTGCATAAATTGATTCCCGAAAACGAGAAAGCAATACTTCATGGAATGGAGATAATTAAGGCAGAACAAGAGATATAATTTATTTATACTGCGCTACAAAAAAAGAGTTTGGTTTAGCCAAACTCTTTTTTTATCTATTAGTATTTTATTTATTTTTATGAAAGAGTATGACTATTGTTTAATCATTATTCCATTGAATATTCTTCCAGAATTTATACCTAAACGACGAGCAGAAAAATAGTCTTTGAAATTGGTATATGTGCAGATTGTACAATCTTGAACATTCTTGGGGTTAACTCCACAGTTTAGTAATTCAATTCTATTTGCCTCTTTTAAATTAATATGCCACTTGTTATAACGTTTTGATATTTTACTCATATCAAAACCACTATTATAGAAGGTTTCATACACTTCATCTCCTACCTCAAATGCCTCCTCGCTTATTCCTGGACATATTACTGCTTTTATATTTTGAGGGTTTGTGTAATAATTATCCTTCAAATATTTTATTGTTTTTTGAACAATATGCTGTACTGTTCCTCTCCATCCTGCATGTATTGCTACAACAATATGTTTCTCCGTATCGGACAATAAAATTGGGATACAATCGGCTGTTGACACTCCAATACAAACACCTTTTATATTTGTAACTATGACATCAACATCATATAATTTTTGTTGGCGTTCTTCATCTGACAATAAAAGAAATTCTTTATCTATTGATATTATATTGGTTCTATGTGTTTGATGGGGTAATAGTAACTTATTATCAGATATTCCAAGACTTTTACACAACTCTAACCTACACTCTGTTATATGATTATCACTATCTCCGCAATAGTGTGTAATATTAAAAGAGTCATATTTATTTTTATCGCCTCCTCGTTTTGTTGAGAATGCTATAATATTATCTGAGATATTGTATTTTAAGAGTTGCAGCATTAGTCCACCTTTTCCAATAACAAATCTGGCAATTGTTGTATATAGTTTATAATCTCTCTCTCCGTTACACTATTAATTGAACGAACTACTATATTTACCCTGTAAGTTTCTTTATTATCTATTACTATTTTTTCGGTACTGAAACTTACAAGGTGTGCATTAGTTTGTGAGATTTTATCGTTGATGCTTTTTATATTTGAATATACAGTTGTTGAGTATTGAACTATTAGTGTGTGTATTCCAAGATTTTTAAACATTAGGGGAAATAGTTCTAATCCCAATAATGTTAGTATTGTTGTTACTACTCCTATTGCATACATTCCGCATCCAACTGCCAAACCTATACCTGCTGTTGCCCATAATCCTGCAGCAGTAGTAAGTCCTTTAACTATATGTTTTTGTAAAATTATAGTTCCTGCTCCTATAAATCCTATTCCGCTTACTACTTGTGCTGCTATTCGTGCGGGATCGTATCGGGTTGTATCAACTCCAACTAAATCTTCAAAGCCATATTGCGATATTATCATCATCAAGGCACTTCCTATTGAAACTAATATATGTGTACGAAAACCTGCATCTTTGGCTCGATATGTTCTGTCCATACCTATTATTGCTCCCAATATAAATGCAACGGAAAGACGAAGTGTAAATTCCCAAAATTTTGGATGTAGTTCCATAGTTTTATTTTTTAATGGTAGTAACTGTGCGAATATAATAATTTTATTTTTTACTATAAAAACTGAGAAGAATTGTTGTGTAAAAAAATTACTTTTTATAACAATCTTTATAGTTTTCAATCATAAAGAACACTAATACAGCAAAAGGGAATAGTTCTATTTAATTTTTTTTTAGTAATTTTGCACTCAAATTAATAAAAATAGGTAATTGCATTGCAATTATTATATAAAGGATAATATAATGGGAAAGGAAAAATCAGAAAGAATTCAAACCTCTTTCTTAAACAGAATGGAGAAAAAGGCTCTTGTATGGTTAGCAAACAGACAACCTAAATGGATGACTTCAGACCTACTTACATTTATTGGAGTGTTAGGAGCTATTATTTGTGCAGTGGGATATATTCTATCAAGATATGATATATACTGGTTATGGTTATCATCGTTTGGTCTTGTTGTAAACTGGTACGGTGATAGTTTAGATGGCACATTAGCACGTGTAAGAAATGCTCAACGTCCTATATATGGTTTTTTTATAGACCACTCATTAGATGCTATTACTATATGTATAATGTGTATTGGAGCAGGACTTTCACACGTATTTAGATTGGATGTGGCAATGCTTCTATTAGTTGGGTACTTGGTATTGTCAATATACACATACATTTGTACTATTATAAAAGATGAATTCAGATTAACATATGGAGGCGGATTTGGTCCTACTGAGTTACGATTGATAATCATTCTTTTGAATACAATTGTAATGTACACAAGTTGGATAAGCATAAGATTTGATTTGTATGGCTATGCATTTGGTGTATATGATATTGTTGGATTTATTATGTCGGTAATACTGTTTATTATGTGGTTCCAACAATTTGCCAAAGACCGTAAAGAGTTAGCAAAAAAAGATCCTAAAAAAATTGCGGAATAAAACACAATTGTCGTGCTTATAAAATATATAGAATTTGTCTTAACAAGACTTTTGGGTACGGGAGTTGATACCTTAGTATTGTGGATATGCTCTGATTTTATATTCTCTTCAAATTATTTTGGAGTTAACATTATATCTCCAACTATTTCGTTTGAAGCAGCCGTAATATGTAACTTTCTATGCTCATACTTCTTTATATGGAGAAATAATATAGTAAATAGAAGCAAAGGCATTTTCTATAGAAAGTTTTTAATCTTCAATCTCTCAGCAGTAGCAGGATTCTTAATAAAGATGGCATTCCTTCTACTATTTGAGGCAATTTTTGGATGGGATGTAATTATTTGTAACTTTGTTGCATTACTAATCTCTGGATTACTGAACTTTGTTTTTGATATTTTTATATTCAAGAAACCAAAGTCTCAAACTACATAAGCAAATGAGATATTAGATAAAAAACAGATAGATACTATCTGTTTTTTTTATAAATATTAAAACTCCTTTTGATATAAATATGTTTATTAATTGCTATATTCGCATCAAGATTTTTACTATTTATATATTATAGCATAATTAAAGGAAATAACAATATTATATAGTTTTATTATGACAGGCAAAATAAAAGTTGAGGTTTTAGGCTTATCGTTCAGCAATCAAGCAGGACAAAATATTCCTTACATTGTTATTCTTGGAAAACCTGAAGATAAGGTGCGTATTCCAATTATAATTGGTTCGAGCGAAGCTCAATCAATTGCAATTGCTATGGAAAAGGTTTCTGCTCCTCGACCTCTTTCTCATGATATCATTACAACTCTTACAAATGAATTTGATGTTACTATTAAAGAGGTAATTATATATGAATATGAAGAGGGTGTATTTTTTGCTAAAATTATTTGTAATAACAACTATAAAGAGAGAGAAATTGAATGCAGGCCATCAGATGGTATTGCTATTGCATTACGACTTAATATTCCTATTTATACTTATCAAAATATTTTTGATGAGGCTGGTGTAAATATTGAAGATAAAGTATCTTCTTCAAAAAGGGATAAAGAAAATGAGGATTATGAAAACATCCCTATTGAGGAACTTAACATTGAACAACTAAACAAATACCTAAACAAAGCCATAAAAGAGGAAAATTACGAGTTGGCTTCGACTATTAACGAAAGAATCAAAAGCCTCACTGCTAATAATTGTGGAGATTAGATTTTATCTATACTATTAATTTTTAAGCAATAAATATAGGTGTTTGATATCAGTGACTGGATTCTGAATTTTACCATATAAATTTACATACTACAAGTTTTATATTTTACTTGTAAAGTTGTAAATTTGTAAATTGTAATCATTATTAACAATAAGCGGTATGCAACTCTTTTATGCACCAGATATAGAGACCTCTAACACACTCCCAGAAGGTGAGTCGCAACATTGCGTAAAGGTGCTGAGATTAAATGCTGGAGATATAATAAATATAACCAACGGTAAAGGTAAACTATTTAAAGCAGAGATAACTAATCCTCACCCCAAACATTGCGAGATTAATATTTTAGAGAGTAAAGAGTTTCCTTCGACATGGGGATGCCATATTGAGATTGCTATTGCACCTACAAAAAATATTGACAGGATTGAGTGGTTTACCGAGAAATGTGTTGAGATGGGTATTGACACCATATCTCCTATTAATTGCAGATATTCTGAACGTAAAGAGATTAAAGCAGACAGAATTGAAAAGGTTATTGTTTCGGCAATGAAACAATCTTTGAAATTCACGAAACCTACTCTATCGCCAATGGTAAAATTTAATGACTTTGTTAAACGTCCATTTGATGGAGTTAAATTTATTGCTCACTGTCACGAAGGAGAGAAAACCCTACTAAGGGACGCTTATAAAAAAGGCAATAATTGTTTAATCTTGATTGGTCCTGAAGGGGATTTTAGCGAAGAAGAGGTTAAACTTGCCATTGAAAATGGATTTAAACCTATCTCTCTTGGAGATAGTCGTTTGCGCACAGAGACTGCAGGTACGGTTGCATGTAGTACAATTCAAATAATAAACCAATAAGATATATTAGTTATGAATCTTAATCTTGACAAACTTAAACATAAGTCTTCGGGACAATTTTTTCTATTCGCTGGTCCTTGTGTTATTGAGGGCGAGGATATGGCAATGGAGATTGCGGAAAAATGCGTGGAGATTACTAATAAATTAAAAATTCCATATGTTTTCAAAGGCTCTTTCAAGAAAGCAAATCGTTCAAGAATTGATTCTTTTACAGGAATTGGCGATGAGAAAGCATTAAATATTTTAAAGAAGGTTGGCGAGAGGTTTGATATTCCTGTTGTTACAGATATACACTCTGTGGAAGATGCTGAAATGGCAGCAAAATATGTTGATATTCTTCAAATCCCTGCTTTCCTTTGCAGACAAACAGACCTTTTAGTTGCCGCCGCAAAAACTGGCAAGGCTATAAATATTAAGAAGGGACAATTTTTATCGCCTCAAGCAATGAGTTTTGCCGCTCAAAAGATTGTTGATGCTGGTAATAACAATGTTGCTCTTACTGACAGAGGTACCTCTTTTGGTTACTACGATTTAATTGTTGATTACAGAGGTATTCCAGAGATGAAAAAGTTTGGATTTCCTGTAATTTTGGATGTTACTCACTCATTGCAACAGCCTAATAGCACTCAAGGGGTTACTGGTGGTATGCCTGAAATGATTGAGACTATTGCTCGAGCGGGTATTGCTGTTGGTGTTGATGGTCTTTTTATGGAGACACATCAAGATCCAACAGTTGCTAAATCAGACGGAAGTAATATGCTAAAACTCGATATGATGGAGTCTCTATTAACTAAA
>JAFQBL010000044.1 GCA_017416695.1 Bacteroidales bacterium
GGGTACGAAGTTCCATTTAATGTCCATCAAAAATCTGATGCAGGAAGTGTTAGTGCAAACGTAGGACTAAATTGGAGACCAAAATATGGTTGGTTAATGCGATTAAACTATGCGCGAGGATTTAGAGCGCCCAACGTTGATGATATGGGAAAACTCTTTGATAGCGTAGATGGGTATATAACCGTACCAAATCCCAATTTAAAACCTGAGTATGCCGATAATGTTGAATTGGGATTGGCTAAAAAGTTTGGTAGGTATTTACAGTTAGATATAACAGGGTATTATACCCATTTAAACAATGCAATAGTCCTGCGTAATTCAACATTCAACGGACAAGAAATAATGATCTATCAAGGCGAAGAGTGCAGAGTACAATCGCTTCAAAATGCAGCAGTAGCAAATGTATGGGGTATTCAGGCAGGAGTAAGTGCCGAGTTTGCAAAGTGGTTCTATTTTAATACACGCCTCAACTATCAGAAAGGAATAGAGGAGTTGGATAATGGTGAGAAGTCTCCCTCACGCCATGCAGCACCATTCTTTGGGAAAGCAGCATTAGGATTTAAGCACAACAAAGCCACAGTTGAGGTATATACACAATTTCAGACTGAGTGCAGTGCCGAGAATATGCCCGAAGAGGAGAAAGAGAAAACTGAGATATATGCTATTGATGAAAACGGAAATGCATACTCTCCAGCGTGGATAACCCTCAATCTAAGAGCATCATATAACGTATATAAAGGGTTATATCTGAATGCAACCTTTGAGAATATAACAGACTCTCGCTATCGCCCATATAGTAGTGGAATAAGTGCAGCGGGGCGAAACTTTACCATAAGTGCAACATATAGTTTTTAAAGGTAATAATATTCTCAATAGAACTCTTCTATACTTCCTAAATTATATTTATAATTGTACATTTTTATATAATAAAAAATTATATTACCTTTGCTTGGTCAAAGAGATAAAACTCCTTTGATGTTGATTTATATTAAAACATTCTGAATATGAAGTTGTTACAGCAAAAGTTAGCAAAGTATGATGCTCCTCAAAAAGCGAAAGCATTAGGAGTATATCCCTATTTTAGAGCAATAGAGAGTGATCAAGACACAGAGGTTATTATAAATGGGAAGAAAGTTTTAATGTTTGGTTCAAACAGTTATTTAGGTTTAACCAATCACCCAAAAATCAAAGAGGCAGCCATTGAGGCAACAAAAAAATACGGAACAGGATGTGCCGGGTCTCGTTTCTTGAACGGAACACTTGATATACACACTCAATTGGAGAAACGCTTGGCAGAGTTTGTAGGAAAAGAGGAGGCGATAATCTATTCAACAGGATTTCAAGTAAACCTTGGAGTAGTATCTTGCTTAACAGGAAGAGCAGACTATATTATTTGGGATGAGTTAGATCACGCATCAATCATTGAAGGACGCCGTTTAGCATTCTCAACACAACTAAAATACAAACACAACGATATGGAGTCTTTGGAGAAAGTGCTAAAATCACTACCCGAAGACAAAGTGAAATTGATTGTAACAGACGGAGTATTTAGTATGGAGGGAGATGTAGCAAATCTACCCGAAATAGTTAAATTGGCAGAGAAATACAACGCTGCAACATACGTTGATGAGGCACATGGTATTGGAGTATTCGGACGCAATGGACGCGGAACATGTGATCACTTTGGAGTAACAAAAGATGTAGATTTGATAATGGGAACATTCTCAAAATCATTTGCATCATTAGGCGGATTTATTGCAACCGATGCCGTAACAGCAAACTATTTGCGTCACAACTCACGTTCATACATATTCAGTGCAAGTATCACACCAGCATCAACAGCAGCAGCAAATGCAGCACTTGATATAATGTTGAGCGAGCCAGAGCGTATTGAGAACCTATGGGAGATTACAAACTATGCCTTAGAGGGATTCCGTAATATGGGTTGTGAGATAGGAAACACATCAACACCAATCATACCATTGTATATTCGCGACAACAACAAAACATTTATGATAACACGCGAGTTGTTCGATGAAGGATTGTTTGTAAACCCAGTAGTATCACCAGCAGTACCAAGTCAAGACACATTAATCCGATTCTCATTAATGGCAACACACACTAAAGAGCAATTAGATTATGCTTTTGACAAAATAGAGAAGGTATTCAAGAAATACGAAGTAATAAAATAAGTTGTTAGTTGTCAGACTATCATATACAAAAAAAGAGTTGCATTTTAAAATGCAACTCTTTTTGTATTATTCTATAACTGCTAACTTATAGTTGATAACTGATATTACTTCATAAACACAAAGTAAACAGCCATAATAAGGCAGATGAAGGCAGCAAGGTGATTCCAATGCAGAGCCTCGCCTTTAAAACAAACCGAAGCAAATACAGTAAATACTACAAGAGTAATAACCTCTTGAATAACCTTTAACTGCATAAGAGTAAACGGACCACCATTTCCCACAAAACCAATTCTGTTAGCAGGAATTTGGAATGAATACTCTGCTAAAGCAATACCCCATGAAAATAGGATAACAACCCAAATAGGCCACCCTGTTGAGATATTCATATCCTGTAATTTAAGGTGTCCGTACCATGCAAGAGTCATAAATATATTAGATATGACCAATAGTGCAACTGTATAAAATGCTGATAAATACATAATTATTTAAATTAGGAATTATTTTAAAAAAAATATCTCTAACAACTAAAAACTAACAACTAACAACTCTTTTTTGGCAGATAATCTGGCATAATGTTCTCCATACTCTTCCAAATACTGCTTCTTACATTAGGGTTAAGTTTTTCGAGGTCAGTAATAATCTTTTCAATATCACTTCTAAAACTACTCTTTTCGTAAGGACAACTCTTCTTTTGAATAACATACCCTTCATTTTTTGCCAACTTTTTAATATCACTCTCCTCAATCAAAGCAAGAGGGCGAATAATAGCCACATCAAACTTATCCATTTGCAAAAGTGGAGGCATTGATGAGATAGAGCCCTGAAAAGCCATATTCATAATAAGAGTGGCAATAACATCATCCTTATGGTGTCCCAATGCAATACGCTTAAAACCATTCTTTTTAGCATACTCAAAAAGAGCCTTGCGTCTGTACCACGAACACAAAAAGCAAGGAGACTTGCGTCTGTCTTTAGTAAGATCAATTGAAATATCAACAACATCAAACTCAATACCTAACTCTTTGCAAAACCCTCTTAAATATTCGGTATCTGAGGCATACCCCATACCCTCGTTTCTGATATGCAGGGCAGTAACACTAAATTTTGGAGAGTGAATTTTAGAACGCATAGCAAGAAGTTGAGTGAGAGCCAACGAGTCTTTACCACCCGACAAGCCAACGAGTACCTTATCGCCATCAGCAATAAGACCATAATCCTTAACACAAGTTCTTACCAACTTATCACACTTCTTTAATAATGAGTTGCTATCTTGTTGCATTGTAATATAGAGTGTAATTGTTATCTCTTTCCGCAAATTTTGCTTGCAAAATTACTATTTTATTATTTAATAAGAGTGATAAAACTAAACTTTTACCTAAATTTGTGTTCTATATAGTATATAGGTATATATACCCAAAAAAATATTATGCCAATAAAAACCCAAATATTCTCAATGCGACCTATGCAGTTTGTAAACATAATATTGCATCTGCAACTGAAACGTTACCGCTATGTGGCAATAGCAGTAGCCATAGCATTGATAGCGTTGCCCATAATAAAACTACAATATATATATGCCTCAATAATAATACTCTTTGGAACAGTACCCTTTATAATATTTCATCTCTATTTCTCGGCACTTATGCAGATAAAAATCAGTCCGTTTGCCGATAAATACCTGTTAATAGATGAAGAAAAGATAGTTGTTGTACCAATGGTAGGAGAGGAGAAGGAGTTTAAAAGAGAAGATATAAAATACAGAGGATATAACAATGGGTATTACATATTAAGTACCCCCGATAAAGGATTACTGATGGTATCGGCAGAAGCCTTTAATACCATAGAAGAGAGAAACAGATTTTTAGAATTATACAGTTCAAAATAAGCACAATATGAAACACTTAAAACATACAGTTGTATCACTTATACTATTATTGGTAGCACTACCTCTCTCGGCACAAACATTGGAGGAGGCAAAAAAGATGTATAAGCAAGGCGAATATGAACAACCCAAAGAGGTGTTCCGAAAACAACTAAAGAGTCGCCCCAACGATGCACAACTAAACCAATGGTACGGAGTGTGCCTGTATGAAACAGGAGAGGCAGAAAAAGCAGAACCATATCTACAAAAATCTGCAAAAAAGAAGATACAGGACTCATATCTCTATTTAGGTAAAATAGCATTTGATAACTATAACTTTACCCAAGCAAAAGAGTATTTTGAACAATACATAGAGGCGTTAGAGAAAAACAAAGGAGATGTAGAAAAGGGAGAGAATCTATATAAAAGAGCCTCACGATGCGAGTCAATGCTACGCCGAACAGAGAAGGTTCAAATCATAGATTCAATAATAGTGGCTCGAGAAAGATTTTTGGATAGTTACAAATTGTCGCACGTGTGTGGCTCACTATCATACTTCTCTGATATTTTCATA
>JAFQBL010000045.1 GCA_017416695.1 Bacteroidales bacterium
GTGATTTTAATAATCTTAAATCAGCCAGAGAAAGTATAATAAAGTCATTTGATATCAAATATTTTGGATAAAAAATAAACCGACTGCTTTGCAGTCGGTTTTCACTATTCGTTAATAAAATATTTTATAAAATCGTCCTTAATGCTCTCGGTGTATTTGTTTTTAAGTTCATCCGGCAGATTGCGAAACATAGTTAAAAGTTTTTGTTCATTTCCTGTTACAACAAAAGGCTCTATAGGATTAGAGGTGTTATTGCTAAGGGGTGTAATATTTACACTGGGTTCAATGTTATCCGAAAAAACGTTGGGAGATACCTCTAATACTTTTGCTATTTTAAATAGTACGTATAGATTTCCGTATGCCGATAGTGCAGGAACAGGTATCACACTCTGTTTGCTTGACATTTGGTAAATAGCCTCAAGATCAAGGTGAACAATACTAAATTTAAGTTTCTGTTTAAGTGTAGCAGATAATAGTTGAATATTACCACTCTCTTGTGTAGGCATATTCTCTTTATTGAAATATACGTGGTTTTGAATGTTTTCAAAACCAACATTTAGATATGTTCCCCAACCAGGAATCATCACTTCACCACCAACTCTGAATTTGCGTATTTTACCAAAGTCATTATTCCATACAAAGTGATTTGAGTTATATCGTTTTGTATAGAATGTGGGTTCCATATTTTTGAAGAATCCGTATGCCTTGATAGTTAATGAGTCCTTTAAGAATTTAAATTTTGATTGAATATCACCATAAATATCCATAGAACCAAGTTCCGAGCCAGTCAATCCCCATTTGCCTTTTACATCGTAAGTGAAAATAGCACCTTTTCGTTTCGAAATTTCACCACCTATCCAAACAATATTATCAGTAACTGAAAACATATTTTGCTCCAATTTATAAGGGTATGCCTCATTGGGGAGCATAGGTAATTGAGGTTTAGTGTTTGCCGATTGGGGAGAGGGGGTAGGCATAAGTTTAAATCTACGCACCTCGTAGGTAGCAAAAGCCGAAATCTCCATCTTTGCCTTCTTTGTAAAAGAATCAGAAAGTGAGACACCAAGAGTGTTGCTAAGTTTCCAATATGAAGTAGTATCGTTTGTTACACTATCATCAATATATGAGTTTTTAAAATAGTTTTTGTTATCATCAGCATCCCTGTCGGTAAAACTACGTTGATTATCTTCAAAATCAAAAGTATGAATAAAACTCATAATTGGAACATACTCTTCAACCTTTAAAGTATCATCAATAATTTTAGTTTTGTAATTACCAAGATTATATCTGTGGGTAGCGTAAACGTTTTTACCTTTAAGGCGAGTAAGAGCGCCTTTAAGATTTACAGGAATATCCTTTTCATCAACACCTCCTCTTCCGTTATTAACTTCATCTGGGCGAAGAATAAAAGCATCGTCAGCAATACCTCCATTCTCCTGCATAACCAAATTATATGCGTTGAACATAACATCTAACTGATATTTGTCGCATATATAGTTACCCGCTAATTGCCAATTAAAGTTTTTAGTACGTTGTCGGGCATAAAAACCTTTATTATATAGGTATTGAGCGTTACCTTCAAATCCAAGATTTTTATTGACATTAGCCGAGAAAGTAGCCTTTAAATCATCGTTTCTATTCTCTTTACTTGCACCGCTCATATACGAAAGCAAAGTCATAGGAATACGAGTATTGTAGAAAGTATAAGTCTGAGGAGTTACAATATTACGCATAAAGGGAGTCTTAAACATAAATTGCTCACTCTCTTTTCTATTGAAAATAATCCTCGACATTGAAGGACCTCCTAAATAACCAGCACCAGTAGAACCATCATCCCAAGAGTATGGTTGGTCTGTTTGAAAGAAATTAAGATGAAGAGTGTCAATAGGAACCCTGTATCGAGTACCTAAAGTCTCTGATAAACGCCAAGCATATGGTTCTCCAATCTTCTCTTTTTTCTGAGCATAAAGAGAAACCATACTTAGTGCTAACAGTAATATTACACTCAAAAAATGCTTCATCTTGCAAAGATACGAATAAGCGAGCGAAAAATAAGAAACTTGTTTCAATATTTTTTGCAGCGAGCGAAAGTATATTCGATGTTTATATCAAAGATACGAATAAGCGAGCGAAAAAACTAATACCCATTGAACATATGTTCGCATATATTTGTTATAAAGAAAAAATTAAAGTTATGGACATTTCAGTAATACATTTTTGGGGCAAGACCAAATTTTGGTGGGTATTTATGTTAGTAGGTATCCTATTCATACCTTTTGGACTATGGATAGTATTTTCTCCTGCAATAGGATACGAAGTAGTAGCAATGTTACTTGGATGGGCATTAGTTGCGTATGGAATAGTTCAGTTGTTGATATCATCAGATACAAAGCGGAACAAACATAGTTGGGGTTGGTGGTTAGCAGGCGGAATCATTGACATCTTTTTAGGATTTCTATTATTAGGCAACATTGTTTTAAGCGAATTATTGTTACCCTTCTTCTTTGCTTTTGTATTCTTGTTTAAAGGAGTGAACAATATAGTATCATCAATATCAATGCGGAATGTATATAGTTCGTGGTGGTTATACCTTTTGAACGGAGTACTAATGATATTCATATCGTTTATGTTCTTCTACACTCCCTATATGAGTTCCTTTACAGTATTATTCTTAAGTGCATTGGCATTTATATATTGGGGATTGAGCCTAATAACATTCTCGTTCGATTTAAAACCAATAAAAAATATTGAATCGGACTGAACAATCTTATAACATTAATTGTTATATATATAGAATTGCATAAACTATGCTAAGCGTTAACGACAAAGACTGGTGAGTCAAATTGCAATAACGTATAATAAGAGCCAATGTTGCGGATAAGCGAGAGCAGAGTTATGCTTGCATAAACTATGCCGAGCGTTAGCAACATGGGCGAGAAATAAATTGATAAATAAGAGTCAATGTTGCGATTAAGCAAGAGCGGAGTTATGTTTGCATAAACTATGTCGAGCGTTAGCAACATGGGCGAGAAATAAATTAATAAATAAGAGCCAATGTTGCAGTTAAGCAGGAGCGGAGTTATGTTTGCATAAACTATGTTGAGCGTTAGCAACATGGACGAGAAATAAATTGATAAATAAGAGCCAATGTTGCGGATAAGCGAGAGCAGAGTTATGCTTGCATAAACTATGCCGAGCGTTAGCAACATGGGCGA
>JAFQBL010000046.1 GCA_017416695.1 Bacteroidales bacterium
ATTGGTGTCTGTCTTCAATCTCTCCGTATTGGATACCTCTCAACTCGTTGTAAAGTTTTGTGCTTAGAGGACCAGGATGTCCATCTTTTGAGATAACATAACTGATGTTGTTGTCAAGGTCATCAACACGTTGCATTGGAGATATTACTGCTGCTGTACCACAAGCACCAGCCTCTTCAAAGGTTGCCAACTCCTCTTCGGGTATTTGGCGTTGCTCAACTTTCATTCCCATATCTTCTGCCAATTGCATTAAACTGCGGTTGGTTATTGATGGGAGTATAGATGATGATTTAGGTGTGATGTAGGTATTGTTCTTAATTCCAAAGAAGTTTGCTGCACCAGCCTCATCAATATATTTTTTCTCTTTGGCGTCGAGATACAACTCGCAAGAGTAACCCAAGTCGTGAGCTTGTTTGTTGGCTAAAAGACTTGCTGCATAGTTTCCTCCAACTTTGTATCTTCCTGTTCCAAGAGGAGCAGCACGGTCGTAACCTCTTATTATAACGTATGGAGTTGTAGAGAAACCTCCTTTGAAGTATGGACCAACTGGTGTAACAAATATTAAAAACAGATACTCTTTTGCTGGATGAACTCCCACTTGGGCACCTGTACCAACAAGAAGAGGTCTTATATAGAGTGATGCTCCGCTTTCGTAAGGAGGAACAAAACGCTCGTTAAGTTTAACAACCTTTTCAACCATCTCGCAGAACATTTCGGTAGGAAGTTCGGGCATAAGAATACCTCTGCAGGTAGATTGCAGACGCTCAGCGTTGTCTTTCATTCTGAAAACACGAATCTTTCCGTCTTTACCTCTAAAGGCTTTTAATCCTTCAAACGCCTCTTGTCCGTAGTGAAGACAAGTTGCTGCCATACTCATATTTATGGTATCTGTTGAACTTACCTCAATTTCACCCCATTTACCATCGCGGTAGTATCTGCGAACATTATAATCGGTGGGCATATATCCAAACGATAAGTTAGCCCAATCTATCTCTTGTGTTGCCATTTTGTACAGTTTTATTATTAAAATTGTTGTTGCAAAGATACGAATAAACGAGCGAGAAATACAAAACTTGTTTTAGTATTTTTCACAGCGAGTGAAAGTATCTTCGCGATTTATCGCAAAGATACAAATTTGATATTAAAAAGAGTAATTTTTTGAAAGATTATTTTTAAATACCCTATCTTTTATCTCTTATTATAAGGTGTTGAGGCTTATTAAATAAAACATTGTAGTTAAATGTCAGAATCTTCATCATCCTCCTCCTCATCCCAAAGCGAGGGGAAGTCATAAGAGTATTCGTTCTCAATAAAGGCTTTAAGGTCTCTGCCCTCGCGTTTTGTTGGACGCCCCATTCCTTTGCTGCGAGCAACAAATCCGCTAATACGCGACATCTCTAAAATGTCGTATTGCTCTTGAGGGGTTATGTTCTCCAAAAAATTGGGAACAAGTTTGGCTCCCATTCTGTTTTCGGCAAGAGCCAATACTTTAAAAGTGTATGTGATAGGCGGTTTTTTTACAGATATTTCATCTCCAACCTTGACTGTTCTTGAGGGTTTTACGGTAACATCTTTCATTGTTACTCTCCCCTTTTTACAAGCATCAACAGCCTGTGTGCGAGTTTTGAATACTCTCACAGCCCAAAGCCATTTGTCTATTCTAACCTCTTCTTTAGGCATATTATTTGTTGTTGTATTGAGTCATTGTTCTTGCTGCACCTGCCAGACAGAAACTTGTAATAATCTCTTTGGCAATATCTAAACGGGGAGCAATAGTGCTCTCTTCTTCAGATGTGAATTTACCAAGAACATAATCAACTTGTCCTCCTTTTGGGAAATCATTGCCAATACCAAAGCGAAGACGAGCAAAGTTTTGCCCGATAAGTTGCGAGATATGAGCAAGTCCATTGTGTCCTCCAGGACTGCCTTTCTCTTTAAGCCTAAGTTGACCGAGAGGAAGAGCAAGGTCATCAACCACCACTAAAAGATTTTCGTTGGGAATATTCTCTTTTTGTAGCCAATACCTAACGGCATTGCCGCTCAGGTTCATAAAAGTGGAAGGTTTCAGTAGTATTAGGGTGCGACCTTTTACACTAACTTTTGCAATTGCCCCATATCGAGCATCAGCAAAAACAGTATTGGACGCTTTTGCAAAAGCGTCCAATACCTTAAATCCTATATTATGGCGGGTATTATCGTATTCGCTACCAATATTACCCAAACCTGTAATAAGATACTTCATTAATCAGTTAATTACTTTCTCGTAGCAGCGGCAGCAGCAGCGGCAGCAGCACGAGTCATCATGACTGAACATACAACAGCCTCTTTGGGGTTGATAAGTTCAATGTTGTCAAATTTAAGATCACCTACGTAAGTTGATTTGCCAAGTCCTAAAGACTCAACATTAACTACCAATTTCTCAGGTATGTTAGTGTAGATTGCTTTTGCTTTAAGACGACGCATTTTAAGTACCAATTTACCTCCGGCTTTAACACCCTCAGCGTGTCCTTCAAGAACAACAGGTACTGCCATTACAATAGGTTTCTCTTTTGAAATCTCAAGGAAATCCAAGTGAAGAATATTTCCAGTTACAGGGTGGAATTGTGCATCTTTAAGCACTGCCATAACCTCTTTTTCTCCTATTTTAAGTTCAATAGCAAAAATGTCGGGAGTGTAGATAAGTTTGCGAACAGCCTCTGTTGAAACTTTGAAATCGGTAACAATCATACCTTTTCCATCTTTCATTGCTACGCATTTTTCTCCCTCTTTTAATTCTCCTGTGTAAGGTAATTCAACTATTTTTCCGCCATTAAGAACAGCAGGAATCATGTTCTCTTTACGAAGAGATTTGCTCTCTTTTTTGCCTAAGTTAACGCGTGGAGAGCCTTCTAATTTAAAAGTTTTCATTGTTTAAAATTTTGTGTTACTAAAAATTAAGTTTGTGTTTACTCCTTAATTTCCCATCGCACGGAATACTAAAAAGCGGTGCAAAGGTACAAATAATATTTTATTCGTGCAAATTGCTTAAAATCTTAGTTTGTTTGCAACTATCTACAAAAAAATAGATACCTTTGCTATGTTAAAAAATATTTAAAGAACATTTATAGAATTAAAAATGAGTACAACAAGTTTGATGTTGCTTTTTGCTCTATTACCTATTGTAATATTATTGATTCATATCTATGTGATAGACAAATATCAAAAAGAGCCTATTGGTAAAATTGTGTTATCTTTTATGGCGGGAGTTGCCTCTCTGTTTATAGCACTTGTATTAGTGCATTACTCTCCTTTGACGGATTATATTGAGAGTATTCAGGGGGTAGGTTCGGGAGTATTGGAGGCATTTTTTAATGCTGCTATACCTGAGGAGTTGGCAAAACTATTTATGTTGTGGCTAGTGTTGAGGAGAAACAGATATTTTGATGAGAAGGTTGATGGAATTGTGTATGCTGTATCTCTCTCTTTAGGTTTTGCAGCCTTTGAAAATCTTTTGTATATCTTCCAAAACTATCCTGATTGGGAAAACGTTGCAGTTATGAGAGCCATATTTGCAGTTCCTGGTCACTATTGTTATGGAGTTCTGATGGGATACTTCTATTCAAAAGTAAAATTTGCTTCACATCCGTCAGTAAAGGATATGGTGATGGTATTGTTGGCTCCCGTTTTGGCTCATGGTATATACGATTCTCTTTTGTTTGAGATGGAAAATATTAATCCAGGATTTGTATTGTTCCTGTCATCTCTGTTTGTTATATTTACAATATTGCTGTGGAAACATTCAAAGAAAAAGATAAGAGAACATTTGAATGCTGATAAGGAGTATTTTGACAGAACAACTATTGATTGATATTATAATAAGTTTGAATAAATAATCTCTTGTCCTAAATAATTAGAACAAACCAAAATTATGTTATAACTTTGCAGAAAATATAGAGTTAGAATAAATACAATAATAATATATATGGAACAACGTAAAGTAAGAGTGCGTTTTGCACCAAGTCCAACAGGACCATTACACATTGGAGGAGTAAGAACAGCATTATATAACTATCTGTTTGCAAAGCAACATGGCGGAGATATGATACTTCGTATTGAGGATACCGATTCGCAACGTTTTGTGCCAGGTGCAGAGGATTATATAATCTCATCATTGGCGTGGTTAGGCGTTAAATTTGATGAAGGTGTAAATTATGGAGGAGAGTTTGGTCCATACCGTCAATCAGAACGTCGCGATATATATCGTAAATATGTAAAGCAACTGTTGGATGCCGATAAAGCATATATTGCATTTGATACCCCACAGGAGTTGGAGGCAAAACGTAACGAGATAGCGAATTTCCAATACGATGCCAAGGCTCGTACCTCAATGCGTAACTCATTGGTAATGGATAAGGCAGAGGTTGAGAAACTTATTGCGGAGGGCGAGAAATATGTTGTTCGTATAAAGATAGAGCCAAACGAAGATGTTGTGGTTGATGATATGATACGCGGAAAGGTAACTATCAACTCGTCGGTGCTTGATGATAAGGTATTATATAAATCTGCCGATGACCTGCCAACATATCACTTGGCAAACATTGTTGATGATCACTTAATGGAGGTAACACACGTAATACGTGGAGAGGAGTGGTTGCCATCAGCCCCATTGCATGTATTGCTTTACAGAGCATTTGGCTGGGAGGATACAATGCCCCGTTTTGCTCACTTGCCTTTGTTGCTTAAACCCGAAGGTAACGGAAAACTAAGCAAACGCGATGGTGATCGTTTAGGTTTTCCTGTATTCCCATTGGAGTGGAAAGATCCAAAAACAGGAGAGGTCTCTTCTGGATACAGAGAGAGCGGTTATTTGCCCGAAGCGGTTGTAAACTTTCTTGCACTATTGGGTTGGAATCCTGGAACAGAGCAAGAGTTGTTGTCAATGGATGAGTTGATCTCTCTTTTCAATATTGAGAAATGTAGCAAGGCTGGAGCAAAATTCGATTACGAAAAGGGTAAATGGTTTAACCATAAATATATACAGGAGAAGAGCGATGCTGAGGTTGCAGAGATGTTCCTTCCTATATTAAAAGAGCAGGGAGTGGATGCAGGTGCATATAACATTGAAAAGATTGTATCGTTGGTAAAATCACGTATAAACTTTGCAAAAGACCTATGGGCTCAAACATCATTCTTTTTTGTGGCTCCCGAAACCTATGCAGAGAAAGATATTCGTAAACGCTGGAAAGAGGGAATGCCTCAAATCATTACCGAGTTGGTAACACTTTTAGAGGGTGAGGATAACTTTGCATCCGCTGCACTTGAAGAGGTGGTTTTGGGATGGATTGCCAAAAACGAATATCATTTAGGAAACACTATGAATGCCTTTCGTTTGGCAGTAGTGGGCGAGTGTCGCGGACCTCATATGTTTGATATAACTGAGGTTATTGGAAAAGATGAGACAATTGCTCGTTTAAAAGTTGCATTAGAGAAGATTCAACCAATAGTATAAAAGAGTAAAAGTGGCAAGACGCGTCACATATTTAGTTCTATTGCTAATTGTAGTAATACCCACATCAGCACAAAAGTTGATGTGGGATATTGACTTTTTGGGGTATTTTGATAACAGAGAGTACAACACCAATCTAACTTCGGCAAAAACTCTGTTTGGGGTGCGATTGTCGCCCGAAGTTGGAGTTGAGTTTGCCAACTCTCACAGATTAATGGCAGGAGCGAGTTGGGTACAGCCATTTGGTGCAGATATAAAGGAGAGTAAAATAACGCCTACTCTCTATTATAGGTATGCAAAAAAAGGCTTTTCAATGAGTTTTGGAATGTTCCCACGAACACAACTTATTGAGAAACTGCCCTCATATATGCTCTATGACTCAATTGCAATATATCGCCCCAATATAGCAGGAGCGTTGTTTCAATATCAATCACAAAAAGGATATGTTGAGGCATACATCGACTGGACCCAGATGCAGAGTAAAACACGTCGCGAAGCATTTATGGTGCTTGCCTCAGGACGATGGACTCCCAAAGTCTTTATCCTTGGAGGTTACTTTAGTATGAATCATTTGGCTCGTTCATCGCAACCCGTAGAGGGAGAGTCGGTAATGGATCATATATCAATATCGCCATATATAGGAGCAGACTTTACACAGATGGTGCCAAAATTAGATACCCTCTCTCTAAGAGCAGGTTACTATGTTGGATTTGAACGCCACAGGGGGACAAAAGAACAGCATACTCCAAATGGCCCAATGGTTGAGTTTAATATGGCGTGGAAATATATTGGATTGGATAATACCTTTTACTATGGTGGCAATCTCTTCCCATTTTATGGGTTATGTGGAGTGCAACTATATCAGGGCGATCCATTTTATCGGACTGACGAGTGGTATAATAAAACCGATATAAATATCTATTTCTTTAGAAATCGTTTTGTAAATTGCTCTGCAAAACTAACATTTCATATATTACCGAGTTCATTCAACTTTCAGCAACAGTTAACTGTGAGATTTAATTTGAATGAGTCGATATGGAAAGATAAAGCAAACTCAAATCGCCGTCCATATTTAGAGGGGATATATTAACAATATCTAATTATGAATATAATTTATAACACAGGGATATATCTATATAAGCAGTTGGTAAAATTGGTTTCGCATCGCAACCCAAAAGCAAAACTTATGAGAGAGGGACACAAAACCCTTTTTGCCGATTTGGATGCTAAACTATCAAAAGAGGGCGGATATATTTGGATTCACTCATCTTCATTGGGAGAGTTTGAACAAGGACGTCCTATAATTGAAAAAATAAAATCTGTCGATCCTCAGGCAAAGGTGCTACTGACATTCTTCTCGCCATCGGGATACATAGTGCGAAAAGATTATCCGTTAGCCGATGTAGTCTCATATCTGCCTTTTGATTTGCCAAGAAATGTAAATCGTTTCCTTGATATGGTGAAACCCAAAATGGCAATATTTATAAAGTACGAATTTTGGGGAAACTATCTCACAGAGTTGCATAAACGTCAAATCCCCACATATATAGTGTCGGCTATATTCCGAAAAAATCAAATATTCTTCAAGCCTCACGGTGCAATGTTCAGGAGAATGTTAGGTTACTATAAACATCTTTTTGTTCAGGATACCGCATCAAAAGAGTTGTTGGAGAGTATTGGCGTTACATCGGTAACTGTTGTGGGTGATACCCGTTTTGATAGAGTAGCCGAGATAGCATCGCAAACCAAAAACCTGCCACTCTTTCAGGAGTTCTCAAAAGATGCTAAGGTAATGGTTGTGGGAAGTTCATGGGAGGCAGATGAAGAGATATACATTGACTATTTCAACACTCATCCTGACCTGAAACTGATAATAGCACCTCATGAAATAAATAAACCTCATTTAGATAATATAACTCAAAAGATAAAGCGACCAATTCTCTTCTATTCTCAATCAGAGGGTGTAGATGCTAAAGATTATGATTGCTTGGTGGTGGATTGCTTTGGTCTGTTGTCATCGATATACCGTTATGCAAGTATAGCATATATAGGAGGAGGTTTTGGTGCAGGAATACACAATGTGCCAGAGGCTGCAGTATATGGAGTTCCTGTAATATTTGGTCCTAACTATAAGAAGTTTAAAGAGGCACGAGACTTGATAGAGTGTGGTGGCTCATTTACAATCTCAACAAAAGAGGAGTTTGAAGAGATTATGCAATCTCTCTCTGATGATAAATTCAGAGAGGAGTCAGGAGCAAAAGCAGGAGAATATATAAATAGGAACACAGGTGCAACGCAGCGAGTTGTAAAAGAGATATTTTTAAAATAAAAATGTTCATTTTGCTATCTTGATATTGCAATTTTTTGTAATTTTGCAGTTGAAAAATTAAAAAAATATAAATACTTAATATTTGCAATTGCTTTGCAGTTGCACAACTGACAAAGTTGCGATAACAAGTTCAACAAACGACTGTTTGTTAACTAACAACTAACAACTAACAACTAAAAACTAAAAACTATAATAATGGACGTAATCGCAAAAATCGTATCACAAGCGCAAGCAAATATTCAGCGTATTGTGTTGCCCGAAGGAGGAGATAACCGTACTCTTATTGCTGCCGACAAGTTAGTAGCAGACAAAGTTGCAGATATTATCCTTATGGGTAATGAGTCGGAAATAGCAGCGAAAGCAGCAGAGTTGGGATTGAAAAATATCTCTGGAGCAACTATAATTGATCCAGTAACTAATCCCAAGAAAGAGGAGTATGCAACATATCTGTATGAGTTGCGTAAATCAAAAGGAATGACAATGGAGCAGGCAATGAAATTAGCCGAAGATCCTTTGTATTTGGCTCCTTTGATGATAAAAAAAGGTGATGCAGATGGCGAAATAGCAGGTGCTTGTAATGCAACAAGTAGCGTTTTGCGTCCAGCATTCCAAATAGTAAAAACAGCACCTGGAGTAAGTGTTGTTTCGGGATTGTTTATTATGGTCTTGAAAGATAATCAATTGGGCGAGGACGGAGTAATGACATTTGCCGACTGTGCAGTATGTCCCGATCCAACAGCCGAAGAGTTGGCTCAAATAGCAATCTCAACAGCCGAAACAACAAAGGCTCTTGCTGGATTTGAACCTCGTGTGGCAATGTTGAGTTTCTCAACTAAAGGAAGTGCAAAACACGAAAGAATAGATAAAGTAATAGAGGCTACACGCATAGCAAAAGAGCGTTGTCCTGAGATTATGCTTGACTGAGAGATGCAATTAGATGCTGCAATAGTTCCTGAGGTGGGAGCATCAAAAGCACCAGGAAGTCCTGTTGCAGGAAAAGCAAATGTATTGGTATTCCCCTCACTTGAAGCAGGGAACATTGGTTACAAACTTGTACAACGTTTTGCAGGAGCAACAGCAATAGGTCCAATTCTTCAAGGATTGGCAGCGCCTATAAACGACCTTTCAAGAGGTTGCTCGGCTGAGGATATATATTTGACAGTTGCAGTAGCAGCAGTTCAATCAATACAATTAAAGTCTAAACAACAGTAAAATTAATTATAAAGTAATAAAACTCACTCAAAAAATGAGTGGGTTTTGTTCGTATAAAAAAGTATAACATTATGAAAGTTCTTGTATTAAATTGCGGTTCTTCATCAATAAAGTACAAACTCTTTAACACTGCCGACCACTCGGTTGAGGCTCAAGGAGGAATTGAGAAGATAGGATTAAAAGGCTCGTTTCTGAAAATAACTCTCCCCTCAGGAGAAAAGGTGATACTTGAAAAAGATATTCCTGAGCATACAGCAGGTATCGATTTCATCTTGAACACTCTTGTTGGAAAAGAGTATGGATGTATATCTTCGCTTGATGAGATTGGTGCAGTGGGACACCGTATAGTACACGGTGGAGAGAAATTCAACTCATCTGTATTAATTACTGAGGAGGTTAAAGATAAAATAAGAGAGTGCTTTGATATTGCACCATTGCACAACCCCGCAAATATGAAGGGTATTGAGGCTGTTGAGGCAATATTGCCAAACGTTCCACAAGTTGGTGTATTTGATACAGCATTCCACCAAACAATACCTTCGTACGCATATATGTATGCACTACCTTATAGTTTGTATAAAAACTATGGAGTACGTCGCTACGGATTTCACGGAACAAGCCACCGTTATGTATCGCAACGTGTATGCGACTTTTTAGGAGTAGATGTTAAAGAGCAACGCATCATTACTTGCCACATAGGAAACGGAGGCTCAATTACAGCAGTTAAAGGCGGAAAATCAATTGACACATCAATGGGATTGACTCCTGTTGAGGGATTGGTAATGGGTACTCGTGTGGGAGACGTTGATGCAGGAGCACTAATATATATAATGGAGAAAGAGGGATTGACTCCAGAGCAATTATCAACCCTTATAAATAAGAAGAGTGGAGTGATGGGTGTATCTGAGGTCTCTTCGGATATGCGTGAGATTGATGCCGCTATTAAAGAGGGTAACGAGCAAGCAAAACTTGCATTGGATATGTATCACTACCGTATAGCAAAATATATTGGTGCATATACAGCAGCACTTAACGGAGTTGATATTATTGTGTTCACAGGAGGAGTAGGAGAGAATCAAATCTCAACACGCAAAAACATATGTGATAGATTGTCATATCTTGGAGTTAAAGTAGATGATGAGAAGAACAACTCACGTGGCGAAGAGGTTGTAATATCATCACCCGACTCAGCAGTTAAAGTTGTTGTAATACCAACCGATGAAGAGTTGATGATTGCAAAAGATACTGAGGAGATTGTATCGGCATTATAATAATGTACCTTATAATAAAACTAAAAGGGGAGGTTTGCGAGAACTTCCCCTTTTGTTGTATATGCCCCTTTTGTTATATATGTATAGCCTGATCAATTACCATCTGCCACCACCGTGAGGGCCTCTTCTCTGATTCATCTCCACTTGGGGTGTGGCCTCGCCCCTCTTTGCGAAGGTGTTAAATTTGTAGGCAAACGAGAACATAATGTATCTTCCAATGCTATTGGTCTCAACATCCTGAATATAGTTACCTGTAACACTTCTGCTAATGTTCTTATTCTGGTTGAGAATATCGTATGCTCTAACACTAAGAGTTGCCTGTTTACCTTTTAAGAAACTCCATGAAAGTTGAGCATTCCACATCCAACTCTCTTTGTCGTATCCATCGGCGTAACCACTCTTGCCATTGTAGTTGACATCTGTTGTAAATGTAATATCTCCAGGAATATATAATGTTGTTGCAAATTTTGCTCCGTAGTCAAATATGTTCTGGTTTTGCGATGATTGTAGCGAGTTTTTAGTTCTTTGATAACTTCCGTTACCCGCAATTCTGATATCTCCCCAACTGTTGCTATATACAAACTCTAATCTCTCTCTGATGTTGTAATTCATTGAGGTGTTTCGCAAAGAGTTTGAGTATCCAATTTGTCTGTTGCTTCCAAAACTTGTATGGTTGTTAAATGAGAATTTTCTGTTTTTAAATGGCATATTGGTTACTAACATACCCCAAATGTTCCATACTCCATTCTCGTTTACTGGTTTTGTAACCTGAATACCATCACTATCGTAGTATGTTGAATTGATAATGCTATTCATTACGTAGTTGGCATTAAGCATAACCATCATTGAACGTTGCTTCTCGGTTTTGAAACTATTATATCTGATGTTTAATGAGTTGTCGTACGATGCTTTAAGATTAGGGTTACCCTCAGTTCTACGAAGGGGGTCTGATATAGTTTGACTTGGTTGAAGTTGCGAAATTGATGGTTGTTGAGTGCGACCTCGATAGTTAATTCTTAAATTATCACTCTTGCTGATAGTGTAGTTGTAGCGAAGGAAAGGAGAGAAGTTATATTGCATATTTCCGTTCACATCCCTATTGCTGTCAATAAGGTTTCGAGATACCGATTTTGACGGCTCAAAATCGATACCCACATTGTAGTACATCTTTTCGTATGTACCATTAAATGCTGTGCTTGCTCTATGGCGTTGAAAATTATTCCTGAAACTATTACTGTAATCAATATTCAAGTCTCCCAAAGAGCCGTCGTCGTTTATATTGTACGAAAGTTTGTCGGCATAGGTGTAATTGTATCTGTAATTGTATGAAACAGACCAGGTTGTGTGTTTGTTGATAGGCTCAATATACGAAGCCCTGATACCATAACTGCCTCCCCAACTGTGATTGTTGTCTTTTAAATCGGTCTTCTCTTTGGTGTTGCTATTGTGATAGATAGTGTTGTTATAACTGTAACCATCCTCTTTGCTGTCGTTATAGCCATAGTTTAGGCTCAAACTAATCTGACGCCCATCCTTTCCTTTGAGTTTGCGACTAACACTAAGTCTTCCGCCTATGTTAAAGCCGTTTGCTTTGCTGAACGAGTTTAATGAGCCTTCGGTAATATCTCTTTCATCGCCAGAAGAGTCTATCTCGTAAGAGCGAGTAGCACTTGTGTTGCTCATTTTTGAAGTGCTGTATTTAAAATTGGGGCGGAACTCAACCTGTGTTAGACTATTGGGATTCCACAATATGCGGTAGTTCATCTCCAAGTTGTGCCCTTTGTTTCTGTTATCTTTAAGAGAGTTGTCAAAAGTGGTATTGTTTTGAGAAATAAAGTTTTGACGTTCGCTCTTCTCTTTTAAATCCAGGTCGGTGTAGGCGTACTTGACATCTCCTCCTGCCCTGAATTTGTCGCTCTTGCCAACGTTGAAGTTAAGACCTCCAACTACCGAAGAGTTCTCTCCCTGCATTGGCCCCCAGCCACCTCTGCCACGTCTTGAACTGCCAGAGAACATCTGTCCTCCTAAATCAGTGGCACCCATATTGTTGGTGTTGTTTGCTCCTGCCAAGAGAGTAACTTGGTTGCTGTCCTTGAAGTAGTTTGCCATAAGTGATGCCTCATAACGTGCATCAGTAGCACCTCCTGCTTGAGCAGTTCCAAACCAACCATTTTTCATTCCCTTTTTTACTGTAAGGTTGATTACGGTCTCATCCTCACCGTCATCAACTCCTGAGAATCTTGCTTCATCTGATTTGCGGTCAATGACCTGAAGTTTTTCAACCATATTGGCAGGAAGGTTTTTTGATGCCACTTTAGGATCGTCCGAGAAGAACTCCTGACCATCTACTAAAATCTTTTTAATCTCTTTGCCATTGGCTGTAATCTTTCCGTTCTCATCAATCTCAATGCCTGGCATCTTCTTTATCATATCTTCAACAACCGCATTGGGTTGGGTTTTATATGAAGCAGCATTAAATTCTATGGTATCCTCTTTTGCAATAACATCGGGAGTCTTACCCATAATAACCGCTTCGGCAAGCATTATTGAAGAGGGCGTCATCTCAATTGTTCCCAAGTTAACCGACTCGTTGCCTGGCATTAACGATACGTTTTTATGATATGTTTCGTATCCAAGATATGAGAGAGAAACTATATAATGCCCCATTGCAAGTCCGCTAACTCTAAATCGCCCTTTATCCGATGAAGTAGTACCTTTGACAAAACTGCTGTCTTGAACATTTAAAATTCTTACCCCTAACTGAGGCATTGGCTCTTTCAACTCATCTTTAACTGTGCCCGAAATAGAGTATGAAAATTGGGCTTGAACGTTAAAGGTTGAAAGAACCAAAAAACACATCAGTATTATATATTGAGAGAGATGTTTCATTCTTTTGTATCGTATTATATCCATTAGATGTAATATGCACTAAAAGGTTTAATCATAAATAATATTAAATCAAAAGTAAAATAATATTAAAAAGTGTTTGATTTTCTTCAATATGTATTTATCTTTGCATTTATTACTAAACTATGATTGAGGAGGAGTAAATATTTAAGAAGTATAAATATATTGATATGGAGATAAAAAGACTACTTTCTGCCATATTTTGCTCAGTGGCAATATTGGCAATATCATCGTGTGTTGATGATAGATATGATTTAGACAATGTTTCAGGAGATGTACACCTCTTTGAGAACGGAGTTAATCTCCCTCTGTTATACACGGGAGATCTCTTCTTTGATGATTTGGTGTCATCAGAAGATGATATTGTTGTAAATGAAAAGGGTATATATGAGTTTGCTACAAACAAGGAACTTATCTCTTTTGATTTGGAGATTGTAGAAAAGGTTAAGATTCCTCAAGAGGTTTTAGACTTTGGTCCTATAAAAAGTTACGACGTAATAGCACCAGAAGGAAATGCTACATTCCCTTTGCCTTCAGCAATAACAGATTATGAGGCTAATTTGCATAGTGAAACAGCAGAGATAGACTCAAAAGTTACCCGTATTGATAAGGTGCTAACTCATGATGACTGGAGACCAACTATCAGATTTGATGTGTTGGATGATCAAGGTAATCCGATTAAAGGTGATATATCTATTGATAAAATCACATTCAGCAACTATAAATTAGAGTTGCCAGAATGTTTGATATTAGATAAAAACAATGTATCTGCATCTGATAATATCACAGTAACTACTTATGATGATTCAAATGTTTTGGAACTTAATGGAGAGTGTTTTTCAAGTTCTGTTTTTGTAGAGGTGAAAATAGAGGGTGTCAATATTGAAGATGGAATGTTTGTAAATCAAAAGATTATTGTTGATGAGGAGGTTAAAATGTATGGAGGCATTTCATTGTCTGTCTCAAATAGTGGTTCAGTAAAGACTCAATCATTGCAAGTAAGA
The DNA here is from genome assembly GCA_017416695.1 of Bacteroidales bacterium. Taxonomy (GTDB): domain Bacteria; phylum Bacteroidota; class Bacteroidia; order Bacteroidales; family G3-4614; genus Caccoplasma_A. The sequence goes on from JAFQBL010000046.1 coordinate 14,209, forward strand.
CCTTCATTGATTATCCCCGAAGCCTATATGGATGAGGCTATAGGAACAGCAACAATGGAGGATGAGATAACAGATGAGAAACTATACATAGGATCACTTCCCGAATTTTTAAAAGATCCCGCAACATCTTTAATTTTAACAAACCCATACGTGCCAATTGTAATTGAGACAACTGTGCCTATGGATACAATATATGCCGATATTGTAATGGTTCCAAGAGATGAGAATGGAAATAATATTTATGATAATGACGGCAATCCAATAAAGATTGAGATAAAACATATAGCAGTGCCAGGTGATGACCACGATACTCCTGGACCTACCATAAGTTATGAGTATGTTGCTTGTCAGGAGATTCCCGAACTCAAAGCCTTAGGATATGATTTTGTTGAGTGCCCTGAATTGGGAATGATAACAAAAGAGATTCCATCATACATTGAGGTGTCAGGAAGAGGATATACAGACTCTGATCACGTATATGACTTCTATATGGGAGAGGATTATCACTCAAAAATATATTATGAGGTTCGTGTTCCATTTATGTTGGAGGCAGATTCTAAAATTGTATATTCAGAGTCAACAACTGATTTAAATACAGATGTATTTGAAACTTTAAGTGCTTCAAAGATATTTGCTAACGCTAAAATCCTTAACGGATTCCCTGCCGATATGGAATTAGGTGTAGAACTCTACGATATTAATGGTGATAAGATAGATGGAATAGATGTAATAATCCCAGAAAAAATTAAAGCATCTGAAACAACAATATTAACAGAGAATATAGAACCTGCTGAGACAAATATGAAGGTTGAGATCTACGAAACAGTTAAGGGGGCGATACAAAAAATTGACCGTATGGATTGGACTGTTAAAGTATCATTCCCCGAAAAAGGTCTAATATCTAAATATCAGTCATTGAATATTAAGATTGATTTAGAATTGCCTGAAGGAGTAGATATAAATTTTGATAACCTATAAAATTGAAGCGAAGATGAAGAAATATATAAAAATAGTATTGGTTTTGCTATGTATAGCAGCAATAGCACCTGTTAATGCACAAATATCAAAATCGGCATATTTTCTTGAAGGTATGCCAATGCGTGGTAAATTAAATCCAGCACTATCGAGTGAGTATGGATATGTAAGTTTCCCATTCTTAGGAGATATTAATGTAGGTGTAAGTAGCAATGTAGGTGTTGGAACATTTTTATACCCCTCAGGTGATGGCGAGTTATTAAACTTCTTAGATCCTAATGTAAATTCAAAAGAGTTTTTGGGAAGCCTTAAATCCCAGAATAAGATGGTGACAAATATGGATTTAAGTATCCTCTCTTTTGGATTCCATAAATGGAATGGATTTAACACTTTTGACGTTTCGTTACATGCTGCGGCAGGGGTACAGATGCCCAAAGATATATTTGAGTTCCTAAAAGTGGGACGTCAATCTGTTACTGATCCTACAACATATCAAATACGTGATATTAATATGAATGCCATTGGATATGTTGATATAGCATTAGGACACTCTCACAAAATCAACGATAAATGGAACGTGGGTGTAAAACTCAAAGGTTTGGTGGGAATTGCAAAT
>JAFQBL010000047.1 GCA_017416695.1 Bacteroidales bacterium
AACTCCTTCAAAGAGAGTGTCAATGTGGCGTCTGTTCTTTGAGAAGTTTGATGATCCGATTATTAAAATATTGATGCTTGCTGCAGTGGTGTCGTTTGGAATATCAATAGTTGAGGGCGGATTTGAAGAGCCTATTGGTATATTGATAGCCATAATTCTTGCAACAGGAATATCTTTCTACTTTGAACGTGACGCAAATAAAAAGTTTGAGGCTCTTACTCAGGTAAACGATGAATTGCCTGTAAAGGTTATTCGTGACGGAAAGATTATTGAGGTGCCTAAACGCGACATTGTGGTTGGCGATGTGGTTATGATTGAGACAGGTGATGAGATTCCTGCCGATGGTACTCTTGTTGAGGCAGTGTCGTTACAAGTTGATGAATCTACCCTTACAGGAGAACCTATGATTGACAAAACCACAGACGAAGAGGATTTTGACAAAGAGGCAACATATCCATCAAATACTGTGTTGCGAGGAACTACCGTACTCGATGGTCGCGGAACTTTTATTGTTGAGAAGGTGGGAGATGCAACTCAATATGGTCAGGTGGCTAAAAATGCTACAAAAGAGAGTGAAGAGGAGACTCCCCTAAACAAACAACTTGGTAGCCTTGCTTCGCTTATCAGCGGTATTGCAGTGATATTGGGTTTGGCAACATTCTTTATAATGATATATAAGGAGTTGTCGGTATTGGATGATGCTTATTTCACCCCAGCCCAAGAGGTTACTCTTATAAGCGTAATACTGTTTGCCTTAGTGGCAATGATGAAAGTGTTAATACCTTCTGTTGCAAAAACACTGTCGGTGTTTAAGGTTAATACTCAAAAGATGAGTGCCATTGCCAAGAAGAGTTGGTGGGTATTTCTGTCTTGCGGAGCAGGAGTGGCAGTAATAAGTTTCTTTATTGGTAGCCTTTTTGTAGGATTTACCTCTCCTCTAAGCCCTGATGCGTGGGTAAGTACATTGGTGTTGAAACATATTATTGATGCCTTTATGGTGGCTGTTACCCTTATTGTGGTTGTAGTGCCTGAAGGTTTGCCAATGAGTATCACCTTGAGTCTTGCTCTTAATATGAGAAGAATGTTGAAAACCAATAACCTGGTGCGTAAGATACACGCTTCGGAGACTATGGGTGCAGCAACAGTTATTTGTACCGATAAAACAGGTACTCTTACTCAAAACAAGATGCGTGTTGAGTTCTTGCACCTGTTTACAACAAAGAGCAATGCTTTGGATGATAGCGAAAACTCAAAGATATTTACCGAGTCGATAGCAGCAAATACAACCGCTCAAATAGGATACAATGCCGAAGGCAAAGAGAGTGTGTTGGGTAATCCTACCGAAGGAGCATTGCTTAACTTCTTAAAGAGTCACTCAATAGATTATGCTCCCTTGCGTGAAAAGGCAACACTTGTAAAACAACTAACATTTACAACTCAACGCAAATATATGGCAACTCTTGTTACTTCAGCGGTAACAGGTAAGCGAACACTATATATGAAGGGTGCTCCTGAGATAATAATGTCGCACTCAAAGAGCGTGATAACTGCCGATGGTGAGCAACCTATGAGCAAGGTAAAACCCGAGATAGATGAACATCTTATCTCGTTCCAGAGCAAGGCAATGCGTACACTGGCATTTGCTATGCTTGAGGTTGACAACAGTGATAATCGCGACTTAGAGGAGATAATTGCAACTGATAAGGTTAAGTTTATGGGATTTGTTGCAATATCAGATCCTGTACGTGATGACGTTCCTGCAGCGGTTAAGCGTTGTTTGGATGCAGGGGTTGGCGTAAAGATTGTTACAGGAGACACCTTTGCAACAGCAAAAGAGATTGGACGCCAGATTGGAATTTGGACAGAATCTGATACTGAAGAGAATATAATTGGCGGTGTCGATTTTGCGGCTCTATCGGATGATGAGGCTTTTGAACGTGCTCAAAAACTTAAGATAATGTGCCGAGCAAGACCAACCGACAAACAACGATTGGTATCGCTATTGCAAAAGGCAGGAGAGGTGGTCGCAGTTACTGGTGACGGAACAAACGATGCCCCAGCACTAAATCAGGCACACGTAGGTTTGTCAATGGGTACAGGAACTGCAGTGGCAAAAGAGGCGAGTGATATTACCCTGTTAGATGACTCCTTTGCAAGTATTGCTATGGCAGTTATGTGGGGACGTTCACTATACCGAAACATACAACGATTCTTGATGTTCCAGTTGACCATTAACATTGTTGCTCTTGTTGTGGTATTTGCAGGAGTATTCTTTACTCAGGAGCCACCACTAACAGTTATGCAAATGTTGTGGGTAAACATAATTATGGATACATTTGCTGCTTTGGCGTTTGCATCTATTAAACCTGAAGACAACGTAATGCAGGAGCCACCACGCAAAAACAGTGACTTTATTATTCGTAGCGATATGTTCAAACAGATGATGATAACATCTCTTATAATTGTTGCCGTACTGCTTGCTCTCTTTGTAATTCCTATTGAGGGATTTACAGTTGGCTCAAAATTGTTCTCATCACTCTTCTTTACATCGTTTGTAATGATGCAGTTCTCCAATATGTTTATTGTACGAGGATACAAGTATCGCAGATCGCAAGGAGAGTCAATAAAAGGATTATACACACCAGCATTCCTCGCTGTTGCTTTGATGATCCTTGTAGGTCAGATAGTAATAGTGCAGTTTGGTGGCGATGCCTTTAGAGTAGAACCTTTAAGTTTGGCAACTTGGGGAGTGATATGCGGAGTGTCGTTATTGATAATAGTAGCAGACCTTATCTTTAAACTGATCAGAAAATAGTATCATTCTACAATGATATTAAAGTCCCTAAGATCCTTGAGACCTTAGGGATTTTATCTATATCTACTTAAAAAACTTTGCGTAAAATGTAAAAAATTGTTTTTTATGTAATAAATTTGCAAAAAAATTTAGCAAGCACTATTAATACAAAAATAGATTATGAATTTAAAGAAAATTTTACCCATATTCCTCTCAATGTTTATCTGTTTTTCAGTGGCAGCACAAGAGGTGGATGATGACAAGATTGAGAAATTGATTGAGGAGATTGAGGATTTACGTGAGGAACTCGATGATTTAAAAGAGAAAGTTAAAGAGGATGCCGCTAAGATTGATACTCTTAAGGTAAAAGAGGAGGCAAAGAACAATGAGGCAACTGAGGGTGAGAAGAAGAAAAAAGGCGATGGTAAAGTAATACTACTATCGTATGTAAATTTCAACTGTACATCAACTGCTGGAGATACTAAGGTTGGTTTCGGGCTTGGTCGTACCTATATGGGTTATGAGTATAAGTTCAATAATGGCATAAGAATAAAGGCTGTTATCGATTTTGGTAAACCTTCGGCTATTGAAGATTACAACTACTTGGCATATATCAAAAACGCCTTTGTTGGTTGGACTCGCAAAGGCTTCACCATAAACGGAGGTATGATTCAAACAACTCAATCAGCACTACAAGAGAAGTTGTGGGCAAAGAGATATATCATGATGGTATTCCACGACCAATATAAGTTTGGTAGTAGTGCCGATTTGGGATTCTCAATGGAGTATAAATTTGCCGATTGGGTAAAGGGTGATTTCATGATGGTAAATGGTGAGGGATATAAGAAGGTCCAAAAGAATAAAGGATTGTTGTATGCTTTGGGATTTACATTCAACCCAATAGAGGAGTTATACATCCGTCTATATGCCGACCTTAACAACTCAGGACTATCTGGTGAAAGTAATATTTACGGATATTCGGCATTGGCTGCTTACAAGTCTGATAAGTTTACCATCTCTGGAGAGTTCAATATGATGCAAAATTATAAGAACGCAAAAGGACAAAATAAACTTGGTTGCTCAGTTTATGGTAGTGCAAAGGCTCATAAACTAATAAATGTGTATGCTCGTTACGACCTTATCACTTCAAATGATAAGTGGGACATCAATAACGACAAACAGATGATTATGGCAGGATTTGAACTTATCCCATGCAAATATGTGAAACTATCGCCCAACTTCCGTATGGAGATACCTCGAGCAGGAGGTCCCAACAACTATATGGGTTATCTAAGTTGTTATTTTGGGCTCTAATTCCACCTGCTGTATGAGCAAAGGAACTCTGTATCTAATACCTGTAACGTTGGGAGATACCCCTGTGGATAAGGTACTCCCTTCGGCAAACAGAGAGGTAATAGCATCAATAAAACACTTTATTGTGGAGGATATTCGTTCGGCACGAAGATTCTTGAAAAAATCTAACCCCGATATTGTTATAGATAACCTTACATTCTACACCCTCAATGAGCATACAAAAGGAGAGGATATAGGAGCATACCTGAACCCCATAAATGAAGGAATGAATGTGGGCGTTATATCAGAGGCAGGGTGTCCTGCTATTGCCGATCCAGGAGCAGACGTTGTTGCCATTGCTCAGAAGCGAGGAGTAAAGGTTGTTCCTTTGGTAGGACCATCATCAATACTGATGTCGTTAATGGCATCGGGATTTAACGGACAGAAGTTTACATTTAACGGATACCTGCCCATTGAGCAAAACGAAAGAGCCAAAACAATAAAACTATTGGAGCAACGTGCATACTCTGAAGATACTACACAGATATTCATTGAAGCCCCCTATCGCAATGCTAAACTTATTGCTGATTTGGTTAAGAGTTGCCGTCCTCAAACAAAACTCTGTATAGCATCAGCCATCACTTGCGATGAAGAGTTTATTGTTACAAAACCTATAAAGGAGTGGGGTAAATCTCTCCCTGAGATTGGTAAAATTCCTGCAATATATCTTATCTATAAAGGGTAGTTTTTAATTATGCGAGTAAGCGAGAGTAAACCAAACTTGTTTGAGTTTTACCGAGCGTGAGCATAATCAAAGAACGATAGTTCTTTAATTAGGAATTAGTGCGGCACTTCGTGTCAATTAGGAATGAGAAATTAATTACTCTTTCCTCTTTCCTTCCTAAAACTCATCAGGACGGGGTTGTAGAAACTCCTCTTCGTTTCCTGCGTACGCCGATAATGATGAAGGTGATGCAGATGCAGTTATATTGCTATTCATACCTGACTCTATATTAACTATTGAATCATCATCGATATTTTGGAAACGGGCATAATCTTTCTTAAACTTAAACCATACGCTACCAGTAGCACCATTACGGTGTTTGGCAATAATCAACTCTGCCAACCCTTGAGTAGAGCCACCATCGGGATCAGTTAATATACCATAGTATTCGGGACGGTGGATAAAACATACTATATCGGCATCTTGCTCAATTGCTCCTGACTCACGAAGGTCAGATAGTTGAGGACGTTTACCCTCGCGGTTTTCACTCTGACGGCTCAACTGAGACAATGCTATAATGGGAATTTCCAACTCCTTAGCCAATCCCTTAAGAGAACGCGATATGGCACTTACCTCTTGCTCACGGCTACCAACTTTTAATGCAGTTTTATCATCCTTGCTATTAAGAGTCATAAGTTGCAGGTAGTCTATTATTATCATCTGAACACCATGCTCTTTTACCAATCGGCGAGCCTTACTGCGAAGTTCAAATACCGATAGATTGGCAGTCTCATCAACATATATTGGAGCGTCTTGAAGATCTTTTATCTTTGTCTGTAACTGAGCCATTTCGTGAACATCTAATCTTCCGCTGCGAAGTTTCTCTCCCTTTATCTCGCAAGTGTTTACAATTAAACGGTTTACTAATTGAACGTTTGACATCTCCAATGAGAATAGAGCAACTCCAATGCCATAGTTTATAGCCATATTCTTTGCCATTGAGAGTGAGAACGCTGTTTTTCCCATAGCAGGACGTGCTGCAACAATTATAAGGTCGGAACGTTGCCAGCCCGATGTTACTTTATCCAGTTCGTGGAAACCTGTTTGCAAACCGCTTAAACCTTCTTTACGCTCCATTGCTGCTTCTAATTGGTCTAAGGCTTGGCTGATTACAGGATTGATTTGTATGGCATCGCGTTTGATATTCTCGTGAGATAGTTTAAACAAATCGGCTTCAGTCTGCTCCATAAGAGCATCAATATCGTATGTATCATCGTAGGCACTTGCCTGTATCTTTCCAGCAAAAGCAATCAACTGACGTGCAGTATATTTTTGTGCAACAATCTTTGCGTGAAACTCAATGTTGGCAGCCGAACTCACCTTTGATGTGAGGTTGTAAATAGCATACTCGCCACCAACCTCCTCAAGTTTGCCCATATTGCGTAACTTCTCAATTACGGTAAGCATATCAACGGGTAGCGACTTTTGAGTAAGAGCCACAATAGCCTCGTAGATGCTTTTGTGTGCAGGTTTGTAAAAACTGTCGGGTTGTAAAATATCACACACCTCAGAGAAGGCTTCTTTCTCTAACATTAATGCACCCAATATAGCCTCTTCAAGTTCTAAGGCTTGAGGTTGAAGTCTTCCCATTGCTGCAATAGCAACGTCGGTATTACGTGACGATTTATATTTGTTTGATTGTTCGCGTGCCATAATTATATTTTATTTTACTATCTGCAAAGTTAATTTAGTTAAGTAATATTACAACAATTTTTTTATTTATCTTTTCAACACTTTTACAGTTGTTATCAACAACGATTGCGTAACCATTTGAAATTTGAAAAGAAAAATCTACATATAAGTTTCTTCTCATTAACAATTGCTTGTTATACTAAAAACTTTAATAAAATTTATCTTACGTGTGTTATTATTGTGTGTGTGATATATTATTTTATTTTCTTTTCTTTTTATTTTATTTGCATCATTTTGTATTGCAAATGTATTACAAATGTATTGCATTTGTATTCTTCTCTTGATTTTCAATTAGTTGCAATTGTTGTTTTTTATTGCTTATAAAACATTTTTAGGTAATAATGAAAAACCTAAACTACTCTATCCGCCAAGACAAAATAATATATAAAATTTCATATCAAAGTGTTAGATTTATACAATAATTACCTTGTCTTAGATAAAAAAGGAATTTTTTTATGTAGCAGACTTTGCATTTGAATAAAAACGATATATAGAGGGGTTGTAATACCTCTTCAATACAACTAAAACGAAAGAGGTTATCGCAACTGAATTGTTGGATAACCTCTCTTGTGTCCGGAATGAGACTCGAACTCACACGGCCGAACGGCCACTACCCCCTCAAAGTAGCGTGTCTACCAATTTCACCATCCGGACATCATCTATTAAAAAACTCTTGCCTCTGCAAGAGTTGTTGAGCGAAAAACGGGACTCGAACCCGCGACCCTAACCTTGGCAAGGTTATGCTCTACCAACTGAGCTATTTTCGCATTTACGATGCAAAGATAGTGAAAGGTGAGCGCAGAATCAAACTTGTTTGAATTATGCCGAACCGTATCCTATTTTCGCATTTACGATGCAAAAGTAACTATTTTTTTTGTTTCTTGCAATACCCTTGGAAAATAATTAGAAATTAGAACTCTAATGACCTTAGAGGCTTTAATAACCTAAAAGACCTTAGACAACTAATAACTACTCCTCAAGAGTAATTGGTGAGTTCAGCATTTCGTAGAACTCTCTACGTTTTGCCTCATCATCAAATTTGCCACTGTATAGGCATGTTGTGGTAACAGCGTTTTGCTTTTGTACGCCACGCATTTGCATACACAAGTGTCGAGCCTCAACAACAACCATAACACCATTGTTAGGAACGTTCTCGTTAAAGGCCTCCAATATCTCTTGTGTCATTCGCTCTTGTAGTTGCAAGCGGCGTGCAAACACTTCAACTAATCGAGCCAATTTGCTTAATCCTACAACTTTTTTGTCGGGGATATAGCCAATATGCACCTTTCCAAAGAATGGTAGCATATGGTGTTCGCAAAGCGAGTAGAACTCTATGTCCTTTACAAGGATAATTCTCTCTTTACCTCCATACTCCTCCTCAAACTGAGCAGATAGTTTGTCGGCGGCTGACTTTCCGTAACCCGATACAAGATATTGCATTGCTCGGGCAATTCTCTCGGGTGATTTTTTTAGCCCCTCTCTCTCAGGATCTTCGCCTAAAAGTTCAATGATGGCTTTGTAATGCTCTGCTATTAATTGCTGCTTCTCCTCCGATGATAAGTTCTTCATAATTAAGAAATTGCTTGATTACAATTCTAATACTTTTCAATAATAATATCCTTTACAATTCGCATATCAAGAATCTCAGGGAACTGTTTTTTTAGTTCTCTCAACTTAACAGCAGCCTCTTCGTACGATATGTAGTTGCCTACTCTAACTCTCCAGAAGGGTGAGTTAAAGGTTACGTATGTTGCCAATTCGGGATCCGACTCTTGTATTATTCTGGCACGTTCGTATGCTTGGTCTTTTGCTCGTTTCTGCATATTGTCCGAGAACACTTGTATTCGGTAGCCCGAGGTTAGTCGGTCTTCAATAGCCGTAGTGTCGCGTTGCAAAAGTATATTAAACTCTACGGGTTGATTTACTATTACAACTGCTCCATTCTTAGGTTGTTGCAACTTGTCTATTATAGAGTTCTCTTTTGCCCAAAGAGTGGATGCTACTGCCAAAAGTAAAGATGTTATTATGAATGTTGCTTTTACCTTCATGCTCTTTTTTGTTTTAAGAGGGAGGAGGTGAGTGTTGTGGTTATCCCTAACACTCAGCCCATCTCCCTGATTTATTTAGGCCTATTATATAAATTCCTTATATTTTTATGACCTCTCTTAAGCAAAAGGGTTTAATTAAAATGCGTCAACTATACCCATGAATTGCTCAACGTCAAGCGATGCTCCACCAATCAAACCACCGTCAACGTCTTTGTTTGCGAACAACTCTTTTGCGTTAGAAGGTTTGCAACTTCCACCGTAAAGAATACTTGTTGCTTCAGCAACCTCTTCGCCATATTTCTCAGCAACAGTTTTGCGGATGAATGCGTGCATCTCTTGTGCTTGCTCAGCAGTAGCAGTTTTTCCTGTACCAATAGCCCAAACTGGCTCGTAAGCAAGAATAATTTTGTTCCAATCCTCAGCAGTTAGGTTGAAAAGAGACTCCTCGATTTGTGCTTTAACAACCTCAAACTCTTTACCAGCCTCACGCTCCTCAAGAACCTCGCCAATACAGAAGATAACTTTTAGGTTGTTAGCCAACGCTAAAAGAACTTTCTCTTTAAGAATCTCAGCAGTCTCTCCGTAGTAAGCACGACGCTCAGAGTGTCCAAGTATAACGTACTCAGCACCAGTTGAAGCAACCATCGCTGCTGAAACCTCACCTGTGTAAGCACCTGATACTTTGTCAGCACAGTTCTCAGCCGATACTCCTAATTTTTTAGTATCAACAGTTGCTGCGATAGTTGCCAAGTGAATGAAAGGAGTTCCTATAATTACATCGCAATTAGGAGTACGCTCGTTCAACGCTGTCTCAACTCCTTTTGCCAACTCTACACCCTCTTGAAGTGTTTTGTTCATTTTCCAGTTTCCTGCTACAATGTTTTTTCTCATCGTTTTAAAATTTTTAGGTTTATAATTAGTATTATCTGAATCTTCAGTAATGTTTGTTGTTATATTTTGTTGTTCTGTTTCGCACGAGGTTTTGCTCTCTCTCCTCTTTGTTGCAAACAACTTACGACGTCTGACTCTTGCCTTTTCAACAAAATGAGCCACCGCTTTTTGGCACAAATATAAGAATATTAAAGGTAATATGTATATTGTTGCCAAAATTATGTAACGTCTGTTTACATTATACTCCTCTATCTTTGCAAGTGGAGTTCCTTCAATATCGGTATTATAGTTGGTAATATCAATTAAATCACGAGCAGCAATCTTCCAATATAAAATGCCATCTTTCATCATTGCAATAGCAGGGTTGCCTCTCGCTATGGTCTCAATAACAGTTTCATCCATAGTGTAGCAGGGGAGTGATATGCCCATTTCGTTCATACGCACTGAAAATTCCTCTGACTCTGGAGTGAGTACAAAAAAGTTATATGAGTGTTCAAAAGCATAGTCATATAAACTCAATATTTTGTCGTCCCAACTGTTATCGTAGTCTTTAATAGATGGAACTAATACCATAAACGAGTAGTTCTCATCCATTAGAATATCTTCACTAATCTCAGTGTCGTTATCGTAGATGTAAAAATCGAGAGTCTCGTTTATCTTTACACCTTCGGGTAGGCGTTCAATCCTGTCAACAAACCTCCATAGAGTGTCGTTCATAGGAATTTCATCAATAGCAAACTCCCTCTCTTCACCATCCTTTTCGTATATAAATATATACTCTGGTTGAGCATCGCTCTGTTGCATTGCCTCCCTGATGTTGGTTCCACTCTTGTATGGGCGGAAGTCGAGGATAGGTTGGTACATATACGACACTACCGATATTGACAATAGGAATATTGCCGAAAAGAGAGTTGGTACTGAACGCATCTGCTTAGCATACAACGCAACTGCTTTGTGGTTATATAGTAGCAAAAATATTGATGCCGCAGTAAGAACAAGATTTTTATAAAAAGTTTGCCAGTTGCTCAATACTACCGCTTCTCCAAAACAACCGCAATCGTGAACAGGATTTTCAATGGCAAGGTACAGAGTTAGCGGAGTCATTACAAGCATAGTAATGAGTGCAAGGGTAGGGGCAAGTTTTCGGTAACTGCCAAACAGAATAGCAAAACCAAGAACAAACTCAAACAACGATAATGCAACAGCCGCTGTTAGCGAGAATGTTGCAACAAAATCGCTGCCCAAAGGAGATGAAGGCGAAAGAAAATCAATGCCAAGAGCAACAAAATACTCTTTAAGTTTTATTGCCACTCCAACAGGATCAACTCCCTTGACAAACCCCGAAAATAAAAAAGTAAGTCCCACAACAATACGGCATAGTATTACTGCGGGCTTAATTATTTTTGAGGTTTTTTGAGAGTTATTCGCCATACTCTAACTTAATAAGTGCAAAAATAGAGTAGTTAATCATATCCATATAATTGGCATCCACACCCTCCGAAACAAGAGTCTTGCCCTCGTTATCCTCAATCTGTTTAGTTCTGTTGAGTTTGGTAAGAATAATATCGGTGTAAGATGAAATTCTCATACTACGCCAAGCCTCACCATAGTCGTGATTCTTAGCCAGCATTAAAGTCGTTGTTTCGGTCAAATATTTATCGTACAACTCAATAGCCTTCTCTTCCGATATATCCTCTTTGTCGGAGTGTCCTAACTCTAACTGAATAAGAGCAATGATACCATAGTTTACAATGGCAATATACCCAGAACGAATATCTTCATCAACCAACGCTTCGCCACAAATCTCAACACTGCGAATACGTTTTGCCTTAATAAAAATCTGGTCGGTAATAGAAGTGGGACGCATAATACGCCACGATGCACCATAATCTTTTAACTTCTTTACAAAAAGTTCTCTACAAATCGAAGTGATATGATTAAATTGTTCTACTGTGTTTGCCATTGACATTTAGTTTTTAGTTGTTAGTTTTCGGCTACGACAAAGTCCTCCGTAGCACAAGACTAATTTAGTTACAAAGATAGTGTAAATTTGCGATAAAAACGCAATAGACTCAAACTTAAATTGGGTTATTCAGAGTCATTATCTTCAAAGGCACTGCCAAAACCTTCAATTAACGAAGGCAGGCGTTTGCCAAACTCCTCGATAGAGTTCTCAAACTCCTCAATACCACGTTTAAGAATCATACCATTATAACGGCCTATTGCTCTATCTATGGCAGCCTTCTCCTCTTGTGTGTATGAGTCATAATTCTCATCATACTCCTTAAGAAGTTTTTTGTACTCCTCTTGCGATATATTCCAATCCTCCTGACTCCACTCCTCGTGGTTTGTCTCTACATCATTTACACACTCCTCAATCCTATTAGTCAAAGGTGCAGTACAAGATGCAATAAATAACAGAAGTGCTATTCCAATAAAAAATTTCATATTATCTCTTTCGTTTAAAGTTTTTAGGACCTTTAAATTCTTAACTCTACTCTTCATCACTGTCAGAGCAGCACTTCAAATCCAAAGTACCAAGATAGTCGTCCCAATCAGCATCAATCTCAGAGTATATGGTAATAGGCAATAACTCAAATGATGATAAAGCCTCATTAAGCATCTCGCCAAACGCCCCAGTGTGTCGGCTATAAAATACCCAAATACGTTTGCCTCCTCCAGTATATACACCAGTAAGAATAGCGAGTTTATTCTTCTCGGCACCAGAGCGAAGAGCATCGCCAACGCTCTCCATAAGTTTAGCCTCCTCGTCGGTAGGCATTCCTTCACCATTGTAACACCAGGTAACCTCAATCCTGTTTTTAAACTTTCCGCTTAACCTGAAAGCCTCAATGTTATCTCTTCCACTAATAATAATAGTTTTACCCTCTTCATCTTCAGCCAAAGCGGTAAACCATATGTCAGTAAGTTTCATAAAAAAGGGAATTAGTAGGTTGCTTAGCAACAATTAGTAATAGATAATTAATTCCTCATTTCAAATTAAAATCCCCCTCCCTACGAATAGAGAGGGGAAGTATATAGATTTTCTGTCAATTACTCAACAAAATCAATTTCATCAATAATGTTCATGGCTCCAGCAAACTTCTCTATGATAAGCATAACATAGCGAATATCAACCGAGATAGTACGTTGCATATTAGGCTCAAAAATAATATCGCCACTCATAGCCTCCCAGTTGCCATCAAAAGCCAAACCAATCAACTCTCCATTGCCATTGATAAGCGGACTACCTGAGTTACCACCAGTAATATCGTTCGAAGATATAATGTTAACAATCATACGACCATCCTCTTCGGCATAGCGGCCATAATCCTTATTCAACCAAATCTCTTTAAGTTTGGCAGGAACCTCAAACTCATAGTTGGTGCTATCCTCTTTCTCAAATATACCCTCCATCGTAGTGAAGAAGTTATACGAAACAGCATCGGCAGGTTTGTATGGTTGTACCTGACCAGCAGAGAGGCGGATAGTAAAGTTGGCATCAGGATAAACAGGAGTGCCCTCACGCATCTTCAACAAACCTTCAATATAAACCTGCTTAGCCAAAGTCAAATCCTTATTGTACGCTTTGGTAGCAAAGGCAAGGTCGCGAATCTTTGCTCTAACCGAGTTGGCATATTTAAGCATAAGATCGTTTTTCAACACCTTAGCCGAAGGTTTCTCCATAAACTTATTGAACTTAGCGGAGTCGGCAAAAACCGATTTATCAAAGCAATCATCAATAAATTTGTCAGTATCACCCTTGTATTTCTTGTCAATGAAAGCGAACACATCGGGACGCTCCTCAGCCGAGAACATTGAGATAAATTTCTTAATCATAGCCTTGGCAACTTGGCGGTCAACCTCTGGATCATAATCCTTATTGTTGAACTTGGCATAAGCCTCTTTGAAAGCCTTAATCTCTTTGTCGATAGCCTCTTTATCTTTGCTCTCTATCGCTTTAATAAGAGCATCGGCACTTGGAACCTTTGAGAACTCAACAGCAGTAGATAGACCTTCGGTCATCATTTGACGCTGATACTTAATAGGATAAAGATTACGCAAAGCCGTAATCATATTGTCAAGAGCCTCAGCATATTGAGGCATATTGTTAGCGTAAGCCCAATCGCGATACTCCTTCTCAGCCTTCAACTTGCTGTCAATAACAGAAAGTCTCTTAATACCACGATTCATACCAATAGCGTTTTTCCAATAGTTGCTTGAACTTGCATATTTTGAGGCATATTGGATACGCACCTTATCATCAGCCTGCATCAACTTCTCTAACACATCAAGGCGAACACCACGCATCTCAATACGAGCAGCATTAACAATATCGCGGTAGTGGATAATCTCCTCTGAAATGTCGTAGCGGTTAGTAGTACCAGGGAAACCAATAGTCATAGAGTAGTCGCCTTGCTCAACACCTTTAAGCGAGATAGGCAAGTGGTGTTTAGGTTTCATAGGAATATTGTCTGCACTATACTCAGCAGCCTTGCCATCCTTATCAGTATAAACGCGGAAGAGCGAGAAGTCGCCAGTGTGGCGAGGCCACATCCAGTTGTCAGTATCGTAACCAAACTTACCAATAGAAGAGGGAGGAGTACCCACCATTCTCACATCCTTATAAACAGTCTGGTAGAACATAAAAAACTTGTTGCCACCGTAGAAAGGCTTGATAACAACCTCAACAAAAGGATTCTCTTTAATAAACTCCTCACCAGCCAAACGCTTACTCATCTTGTTCAAGAACATAAGGTCATAAGCCTTCATGGGATCGCCAGCCTCTTCAACAGCAACCTTAATAGAGTCGGTAACATCAACAATGCGGTCAATGAAACGCACCTCCAAACCAGGAGTAGGCAACTCTTCGCTCTTAGAATAAGCCCAGAAACCATCAGTCAGGTAATCGTGATCAACCGAACTGTGTTGTTGAATCCAAGAGTAACCGCAGTGGTGGTTAGTAAGAATCAAACCCTCATCAGATATAACCTCGCCAGTACAACCCTTGCCAAACACAACGATAGCATCTTTAAGCGAAACCTCATCGGGTGAATATATATCATCTACCTCCAATTTCAATCCCAATTTCTTTAACGACTCACTATTTTGTTGCTTTAAAAAAGGCAACAACCACATTCCCTCATCAGCCACCATTATAGCGGGGCTTAAAACTGCCAAAGCAGTAACAAATAAAAATCTTTTAAGCATAATATATTTTAAGTTTCAGTTTTTATTAAATCGTATTACAATGCAATATTACAAAAAAATATTAACACTAAAAAATGCAAATTCTTAAATATTTGTATTACTGGAAAATATAACATTTCGGGAATTTAACTTACAAAGCCACGATTAAGCGAGAGCAGAGTTAAGTTTACTAAAACTATGCCGAGCGAGAGAGGGTTAGAGAAACAAAAGTTTCTCAACTAACAACTAAAAACTAACAACTCCACCTTTTCATCACTTCATATAAATTTACCACTTATCGCTTTTGTATTACTATTTTATTTGTCAATATGTGATATAAAAATATAAGAATATGGCAAGTATCAAGGTAAAGTTTAGGCCCTCGATAAACGAGAATAAGGCGGGAACAATCTATTATCAAATCATTCAGAATCGTGTAATCCGTCAACTAAAGACGGATTACCGACTCTTTATGCACGAATGGAGTGAGAATGAGAACGCAGTAAATACCAGCAACAGCCGACTTAACTATCTACAATCCATTGAAGAGCGAATTGATTGGGATATTAAGAGACTGCAAAGCATCATCAACCAATTAGAGAATAAGCGAGTAAAATACACTGCTGATGAAATTATTGCTACATTTCAGAAGCAAACCAATGAGCAATCGTTGTTCAACTATATGCAGGGTGTTATAGCCCAATTGCAGCAGATGGGAAAGCAGCGTACTTCTGAAACCTATCGCTGTACGCTTAAAAGTTTTATGCAGTTTAGAGAGGATAAAGATGTGTTATTGGACGATATTGATTCGGATTTAATGCTGATGTATGAGGCCCATTTGCATAATAGAGGATTAACCAAGAACAGTACCTCGTTCTATATGCGAATCCTGCGTGCAGTCTATAATCGTGCAGTTGAAAAGGAACTTACCACCAATCGAAACCCATTCAAACACGTTTATACAGGCATAGATAAAACTATTAAGCGAGCAATCCCATTAAAGGCAATCAAGCAAATTAAGAATCTTGATTTGTCATTGCAGCCCTCATTGGACTTCGCAAGGGATATGTTTCTCTTCTCATTTTACACTCGTGGAATGTCATTTATTGATA
>JAFQBL010000048.1 GCA_017416695.1 Bacteroidales bacterium
AAAGAATTTTTAGAACTTCTTCAAAAGAGGGTAGGTAAGGATAAAAGGAGTACAGAGCGTCTCTCTTCATGTGTTGTTAAAACATTGAAAGATCAATGTGCTGATATGAATACTGTATCAGTTAAAGGGTTTGGTAATTTTGAGCCAAAAAAGAAATTAGAGCGAGAAATCTTTAATCCTGCAACTGGTAGTAAAATGCTTGTGCCTCCAAAAATTGTTTTGACATTTAAACCCTCAACATCAATTAAGAACCAATTAAAAGGAATTAAACCAAATGAATAATAAACTTACCATATTAGATATTGCTGAATCTGTTGCAGATAAAAGCGGATTAACTAAAAAGGAATCGGAACAGTTTGTTAAAGAGTTTTTCCTTTTGGCTTCTGAGGTTATATCAAAAGGGGAGTCTCTAACAATTAAAGGAGTAGGAACTTTTTCTCCTGTATGGGTTGATGCACGTACAAGTGTTGATGTAAATACAAAGGAGAGTATTGAAATACCTGGTCACTATAAATTGTCTTTTACACCCGACAAATCTATGCGAGATGCTGTAAATGCACCTTTTGCTGCATTCACAACAGAGGTTGTTACTGTAAATAATGATGACTTGCAAGAGGATAATTCTCAATTGACTAATATTGAAACTAATGAAGAATCTGTTGAAAGTGTTGTAGCGCAAATTGAAGAGATAGGTAAAGCAAGTGAGGAGACTCTCATTGAAGTTGAAAAAGTGAGTGTAGTGCAATCTGGGGATGTAGTTGAAGAAAATGAAGAAGTTGTTGATGATAGCAATGAGATACAAGGATTAGAAAATAATATCTCTACTGAAGAAACCCAGAATGATGATGCTGTAATAGAAGTTGTTGAAAAGGAAATAGAAAAAGAGTATCGCAGACATACTCGTAATGGATATATAAGTGGATTCTTGACCGCTTTGCTACTATTTGTTATTTTTATATTTATTTGGAAGTTCTTTATTGATAATGAGAAAGGATTTTCTCTTTCGTTCTCATCATTTAATCTATCATCGTTAATAGAGCAAAATAGTGATATAGACACTGAGAGTGATAATATCTCTAAGAACAATGCCGACATATCTGTTGTTAATCCGATAGATAGTATTGGGGATGTAAAGGCAGAAGATGTTATAAAATCAGAGGTTGTTGATAGTGTCAATGTTGTTGAAGATGAAAAACCTAAAGAGCCTATTGTTGAAACAATAACAAGAGGTAAGTTTTTAACAACTATTGCTAATAAGTATTATGGAGACAAAGTATTCTGGGTGTATATTTATAGAGAGAACAAAATTTGGAATCCAAAAGATTTGCAACCGGGAGACAAGGTAGTTGTTCCTGATGCAAGTAAATATGATATAGATGCCTCTAATCCAGAGTCTGTTAAGAAAGCAAAGGCACTTGAACAACAGATATTGTATGAAATAGAATAGATATAATATTAATTAATTGCGATTTGTTATTTTTAACAGTCGCAATTGTTAAATTTAAGTATATAGTCGTTAACTTTGTAACTGTTTTTGAAAAATTAATTTATAAATATAAATAAGATATGAATCAAATGGTTGATATTCGTGAACTTAATGAACTAATTGCAAGTAAAAGTTCTTTTGTGAATACAATTACAATGGGAATGGATAAGGTTATTGTAGGTCAAAAACACCTTGTAGATTCTCTATTAATAGGTTTATTGTCTAATGGTCATATTCTATTAGAAGGAGTACCTGGTTTGGCAAAAACATTGGCAATTAAATCGTTGGCGTCTTTAATTGATGCAAAGTATAACCGAATACAATTTACTCCAGATCTTCTGCCTGCCGATGTTATTGGTACTATGATATATAGTCCCGCAAAAGAGCAATTCCTTTCTAAGAAGGGTCCCATCTTTGCAAACTTTGTATTGGCAGATGAGATAAATCGTGCTCCAGCAAAAGTACAAAGTGCTTTATTGGAAGCGATGCAAGAGCGTCAGGTAACAATTGGAGAGAATACTTATAAACTTGATGATCCTTTCCTTGTTATGGCAACGCAAAACCCTATTGAACAAGAGGGAACATATCCATTGCCAGAAGCACAAGTTGACCGTTTTATGTTAAAGGTTATTATTGGTTATCCTAAAAAAGAGGAGGAAAAACAGATAATACGTCAAAATATATCAGGAGAGTCGTTTGATTTAAAACCTGTTATCAAACCCTCTGAGATTGTAGAGGCTCGTGATGTAGTTCGTAAGGTCTATTTAGACGAAAAGATAGAAAAATATATTGTTGACATAGTTTTTGCAACACGTTTCCCTCAAGATTATGAATTGAAAGATTTGAAAGATATGATTTCTTTTGGAGCCTCACCACGTGCATCTATTAATTTGGCACTTGCTGCTCGTGCATATGCCTTCTTAAAACAAAGAGGATATGTAATCCCTGAGGATATTCGTGCTGTTTGTCACGATGTTTTGCGTCATCGTATAGGATTAAGTTACGAAGCAGAGGCAAATAACATTACCACAGAAGAGGTGATAAGTGAAATCCTTAACAAGGTGGAAGTTCCCTAATTAATAGAAATCTTCATCGGATGGAAACATCAGAATTATTAAAAAAGGTCCGTCAGATTGAGATTAAGAGTCGCGGATTATCTCGTAATATTTTTGCGGGACAATACCACTCTGCCTTTAAAGGTAGGGGAATGGCGTTCTCAGAAGTTAGAGAGTATCAGTTTGGTGATGATGTTCGCGATATAGATTGGAATGTTACGGCACGACACAATAAACCCTTTATAAAAGTTTTTGAAGAGGAGCGAGAACTTACGGTTATGTTGCTTATTGATGTATCAGCAAGTCGTAATTTTGGAGCAGTTGGAGAATCAAAAAAAGAGATGATGACTCAGATTGCTGCAACTCTTGCCTTTTCAACAATTCAAAACAACGATAAAATTGGAGTTGTATTCTTTTCTGACAAAATAGAGAAGTTTATACCTCCTAAAAAGGGAAGACGTCACGTTCTGTATATAATTAGAGAGTTAATAGAATTTACTCCACAAAATAAAAAAACGGATATTGCACTCGCTCTTGAGTACGTAACCAATGCCATAAAGAAACGTTGTACCATATTTATGATGAGTGATTTTATAGATACAAAGAATTATCAAAAAGCACTTACTATTGCTAACAATAGACACGATATGGTTGCATTGCAAATATATGATAAGCGTGAAGCAGAATTACCTAATGTAGGGTTAATTAAATTAAAAGATTCAGAGAGAGGTGGGGATATGTGGATTGATACTTCGTCAAAGAAGGTGCGAAACGAATATGCTTCTTGGTGGAACTCATGTCAAGAAACAATGCAGGATGCTGCTCGAAAAAGCGGAGTTGATATTACCTCAATTGCAACTGATGAAGATTATGTTCGTTCATTAATGACTCTCTTTGAAAAAAGATAATTAATAAAGATAGATAACTTATGTTTTTTACAAATATAAAAAGAGTTCTTTCTGTTTTTTTGTTGATGTTTTCAACCTCTGTAATGGCACAAAGTGTTATAGTATCAACAAAAATGGACTCCTCTGCAATATGGATGGGAGAACAGACATCTATAAAACTTGAGGTGGTTCAAGATAAAGATGCTCAATTATTGATGCTTATCCCTTCGGATACATTAACTCATGGAGTGGAAGTGTTGTCTGTAACAGAAGGAGATACAACTGATATAAAAAATAATCGTATTCAGATTAATAGAGACATAATTATAACATCTTTTGATTCAGGGTTCTATTATATACCACCAATAAAATGTCTATTGGATAAAGATACATTTGCATCGGAATCATTAAGTTTAAAGGTAGTTCCAGTTGAGGTGGATCAACAAAATCTTGATCTAAAAGAGATAAAAGGAGTATGGTCTCCTCGCTTTGTCTTGTTTGATTTTATTCCAGGTTATGTGTGGATTACTCTTTTAGTTTTAATAATAGTTGTTGCTGGAGTATATACATATTTCAAATTCTTCAGGAAGGGAGTGTCTGAAAAGATACAGGAGATAGAACAAATTCCTCCTTACGAGAAGGCTATGCAGGAATTATTAAAATTGAAAGAAGAGAAGTTGTGGCAATCGGGACAAGACAAACTTTACTATACACGACTTATTGACATTTTACGAGAATACCTCAATTTGCGTTTTGGTATAAATGCAATGGAGATGACATCAACTCAAATACTTACCTCTTTAAGAGAAAACAAAGAGACAAAATTGGTTGAAAAGAATATGAAGAGTATATTGGCAGTAGCCGATTTTGTAAAGTTTGCAAAAATGCGACCATTGCCTGATGATAATGAGGCATCTATGCGTAATGCAATATCTTTTGTAGAGGATACAAAACCTCAATCTGAGGAGCAATTAGAAGAGACTCAAAATAATAAAGAGTAATTACTATGATGATATTTGCAAATCCAGCCTATTTGTGGTTATTGTTACTTCTTATACCACTTGTGGCATGGTACATATTAAAACAACATAAGAGTGATGCTTCAATAGAGGTATCAACAACAATCCCATTTGATAAATTAAGCAGAAGTTATAAATATTATCTTCGACATTTACGCTTTGTTTTGCGTATGTGTGCATTAACTGCTCTTATAATAGCCTTAGCACGTCCTCAATCAACAAATAGTTGGTCAAATCGTACAACAGAGGGTATAGATATTGTTGTGGCACTTGATATCTCAACATCAATGCTTGCACGAGATTTTAAACCCAATAGAGTTGATGCAGCAAAGGATGTTGCTGCACAGTTTATCTCGGGAAGGACATACGACAATATAGGTTTGGTTATATTTGCAGGAGAGAGTTTTACTATGTGTCCAATGACAACTGATCACTCTGCATTATTAAATCTTTTGAAAGATGTTGAGTGTGGAATGATTGAAGATCGTACAGCAATTGGAGATGGCCTTGCAACAGCAATTAACAGAATAAAAGATGGTCCTGCAAAATCAAAAACAATTATTTTGCTTACAGACGGAACAAATAATGCTGGAGATATAGCCCCAGTTACTGCGGCTGATATTGCCAAGACATTTGGTATCAGGGTATATACAATTGGTGTTGGAACTCAAGGTATGGCACCATATCCCGTACAAACCCCATATGGTATTCAGTATCAAAATTATCCTGTTGAAATTGATGAAAATACATTAAAGGAGATTGCTTCTAAAACTGATGGTGAGTATTTTAGAGCAACCGATAAAAATGCTTTGAAAGATATATTTTCAGAAATTGATAAGTTGGAAAAAACCAAACTCTCTGTTACTGAGTATAGTAAAAGAGAAGAAAGATTTATGGTGTGGGCAATATTGGCAATGTTGCTTTTGTGTGCCGACATATTATTAAAAAATACTATATTGAAAAACATTCCTTAATCACACACAACTATGTTCAGGTTTGCAAATCCGCAATATTTATATCTACTCTTCATTGTTGTAGTAATATGGGGAGTCTTTTTATATGGAGAGTATAAACGTAGAAAGAATTTAAAAAAATTCGGAAAGATTTCGGTTATTGAGCCTCTTATGCCCGAGGTATCAAAATATCGCCCGTCATTAAAATTCTTTTTACAACAACTTGCATTAATACTTTTGATATTTGTAATTGCCCGTCCTCAAATGGGATCAAAGTTGGAGACTGTAAAAAAAGAGGGTGTTGAGATTGAGATAGTGCTTGATGTTTCAAACTCAATGATGTCAAAAGATATTACACCAACTCGACTTGATAGAGCAAAGATGATTTTGTCAAAACTTGTTGATGAATTGGATAATGATAAAATAGGTCTTGTGGTGTTTGCAGGTGATGCCTATACCCAATTACCTATAACATCTGATTTTGTCTCTGCAAAAATGTTCTTGTCAACCATAAATACAAATATGGTTCCAACACAAGGAACATCTATTGGAAGAGCAATTGATTTGGCTGCAAATTCATTCACTCAAGATGATAGTGCTGATAAAGCAATTATAGTTATAACTGATGCTGAAAATCATGAAGATGATGCAGTTGGCGCTGCCACTGAGGCTGCCAAGCGAGGTATTAGGGTTGATGTAATTGGAGTAGGAACCTCAAAAGGAGCACCAATACCCATAGGAAACTCTTCAAATAACTTTATTAAAGACCGTGAAGGAAATGTTGTTATAACCAAACTTAATGAGCAACTTGGACAGGAGGTTGCAAAAGCAGGTAACGGAATATATGTTTCGGCAGATAACTCAAATAGTGCTTTAAGAGCAATTGTTGCAGAGGTGCGTAAGATGAAAGGCTCAGATATTGAATCAAAAGTATATTCTGATTATGATGAACAATATCAGGTATTGGCATTATTGGCATTTATCCTTCTACTTGTTGATTCATGGATACTTAACGGAAAGAGTAAATTAACCCAAAGAATAAACTTTTTTACCGATAAATAATGAAAATATTTATATTAATAACTCTATTATTGTCACTTCCCAGCGTGGTATTTTCTGAGAATGACAATAGATCAGATTCTGGTAATAAAACTGAACGAACCTCTATAAGAAGAGGTAATAAAGAGTTTGATGCAAAAGATTATATATCAGCAGAGGTGGATTATCGTAAGGCCCTTGAGGCTTCTCCATCATCAGTTACTGCAAATTTTAATTTGGGAGATGCTTTATATAAACAAGAAAAATATGCCGATGCAGCGGAAGAATTTAAGAAAGTTGCAGTTTATGAGTCTGATCCAAAGAAAGCGTCGGAAGCATGGTATAATCTTGGCAATTCATATTTAATGGATAAGAAAGTTGCAGAAAGTATTGAGGCTTATAAAAATGCGTTACGCCAAAATCCAAAAGATGAAGATGCTCGATATAACCTGAGAATGGCTCAATTAATGTTGCAACAACAGCAACAACAAGAACAACAGCAGCAAGAAAATAAAAAAGAGCAGCAACAACAACAGCAACAGCAGC
>JAFQBL010000006.1 GCA_017416695.1 Bacteroidales bacterium
GTCGCCTGCTTGTTCTACGTCATCGATATGAGCAAGAATCTCCTCTTGGTCCTCCTCGTCCATCTCACGGATTAGGTCAACGGCGTCATCAGTATCCAACTGCTCTATGACTTGGTGTGCAATCTCCTCGTTTGAGACGTGTTTCAAAAGTTTTTGACGGTCGTCCTCTTCTAACTCCATCAATACTTCTGCTGCTATCTCAGGTTCAAGTAGGTTGTATGTAAACTCAGCCTCCTCAAGGCTTAGTTCTTTGTATATTTCAGCAATATCGGCAGGGTGAAGGTCTTTTAATAAGACTTTTATCTTGTCGGTATCTTTCTCTTCAATTATGTTTTGTAAATCTTTTATGTATTCGGGTGATAGTTCAATCATCGTTGTGCTTTGTTTAGGGTTTAACGATATGTGGTTCTATCTCGTTGGTCAACTCAATAAATTGTGCTACCGATATTTGCTCGGGACGTAGTGCAAATATTTCATTTGCCAGTATTGGTGCCCCTTGTTGGATTATGGGTTTTAACGAGTTTCGCATGGTTTTGCGGCGCTGATTGAAAGCGGTTTTTACGATGCGTTTGAATAGTTGCTCGTTACACCCCAATTCCGTGACATTGTTGCGTGTCATTCGTATTACTGCCGATTTTACTTTTGGGGGCGGATTGAATACGTGTTCCGATACGGTAAAGAGATACTCTACATTGTACCACGCCTGCATCAATACCGATAGTATTCCGTAGGTTTTATTGCCTGGTTTGGCTGCAAGTCGCTCGGCTACCTCTTTTTGTATCATTCCACTGCAACAGGGTATCATATCTTTGTAGTCTAATACTTTAAAGAATATTTGACTTGATATATTGTAAGGGTAATTTCCGATTACACATAGGTTTTTACCAAACACTTGCGATAGGTTCATTTGCAGAAAGTCTCCCTCCACTATTCTTCCCGATAACTGTGGAAAGTTTTTGTTCAAATAGGCTACCGACTCCTTGTCTATCTCTACTACTGTTACATCGTGCCCCTCCTCTAAGAGGAATTGTGTCAGCACTCCCATTCCTGGTCCCACCTCTAATATGGGCATATTTTTGTAGTCGGATAGTGTCTCGGCTATTCGACGTGCTATATCAAGATCGGTTAGGAAATGTTGTCCCAAACTCTTTTTAGGTCGTACCAACTTTGCCATTATTGAACAACTTTTATCTCTTTATCTGTTTATTTTTTTGTAAGTTTTACTCTCTTTTATCTACAAAAAGGTTACCTTTGCAGTTGTTTAGTAATAAAAACCGAGAGTACAATTACGCAAAGATAATTAAATTATTAAAAAATTGAAACGAATAACCTCTTATATATTTAAATTTATTATTCCTCTTGCTTTTGGTGTAGGTCTTATGTGGTATATTTATAGCAAGTTGAATATGGAGGAAGTGGGTAAAATTCTTCAGTACGATATTAACTATTGGTGGATTTTTCTCTCAGGTGTTATTGGTTTGCTTAGTCATATAGTAAGGGCTTTACGCTGGAAAATTCAGTTAAAGGCTCTCCCTGCCAATCCTTCAATGAGGGTTTTGACCAATGCTATTTTTGGCACATATGCTGTTAATCTTATTCTTCCTCGCGTGGGAGAAGTGTGGAGATGTGCATACGTTGCTCAAAGCGAAGAGAAGTCGTTTATAAAGGTGGTGGGATCAATGATTTCGGAACGCTTAACAGATACTCTTACTGTTATTACTATTACTATTGTTACTCTCTTTTTACAACTCGATGTTCTAAAAGATATTCTAAATGAAAATCCCTCTATTAAAGAGGGGATTGTTAATATTATCACCTCTCCTGCTCTTTATAGTGTTATTGCTGTTGGTATTATTGCTTTGGTCTGGCTCTTCCGCTTTAAAAGCAACAACCCTCTTATTATAAAAGTTAAGGAGTTGGTTAACAACTTGATTAATGGTTTTAAAACTATTTTTCAAATGGAGAAGAAGGGACTGTTTCTCTTCTACACTGTTTTAATGTGGTTTCTCTATTTTATTGAACTTTATGTATGTTTCTTTGCTTTTAAACAGACTGAATCGTTAGGTATTGTTTGTGCCTTCTCTTGTTTTTTAATGGGCAGCATTGGGATGGGTGTTCCTGTTCAAGGTGGTCTTGGTCCTTGGCACTGGGCTGTTATTGCAGTTCTTACTCTTTATGGTTTGAACAATGATACTGCTGGTGCTTTTGCTCTTGTTGCTCATGGTGCTCAACTTATTATGACAATATTAATAGGTATCTATACTTTTGTCTCTATCTCGCTCTATAAAAAAAGAGGCAAAGAGGAGAACAATTCGTAAAAGTGTTTTGTTTATTAGTAATATGAGAGAACAAATTTTACCTTTACAACCTTTGTGTGTATGGCGATTCTTTTACGATATTTGTAAAATTCCTCATACCTCACATAACCTTGAAAAAATCTCGGAGTACATTATAAATTTTGCTAAGGAGAGAGGTCTCTCTTATGTAAAAGATAAGTGTGGTAATATTCTTATACGTAAACCTGCTACTAAAGGTATGGAGATGCGTAAAGGTATTATCATTCAATCCCATATTGATATGGTAGGGCAGAAAACTCACAACTCATCGCATAATTTCTCGACTGACCCGTTGACTATTTTTGTTGACAATGGCTGGGTTAGGGCCAAGGATACTTCGTTGGGTGCCGACAATGGTATTGGTGTTGCTGCAACTCTTGCCATTTTGGATAATAACGAAATCTCCCATCCTGAGATTGAGGCTCTTTTTACTACGGATGAAGAGTGCGGTATGGAGGGTGCGGCTCTATTGGAGAAAGAGTTTTTAAAACACTCTATTATGATTAACACAGACTCTGAAGAGGACAACTCTGCATTTATTGGTTGTGCTGGTGCTATTGATTTTAAGGCTTCGCTTAACTATACCAATGAGGTGTGCGACATAAAAGGCAGGGCTTACAAACTTACTATAAGAGGTCTTAAAGGGGGCCACTCAGGTGTTGATATTCATAGAGGCAGAGGTAATGCTAACAAGTTATTAGTTAGATTTTTGAATTTTTGTATTCAGGCTTACGGTATCAGGATTTCAGAGATTATTGGTGGCGATACCCGCAATGCTATTCCTCGTTATGCTAATGCTGTGGTAGTTGTTCACGAAAACGATTGCGAAGATTTTTTAAAGGAGGTTACCCTATTTAGCAGACTTTATCAGAGCGAATATAATATTATTGATGATGCTGTTTTGATAGATTGTCAGGAGGTTAATATGCCTATTGGTATTCTTCCAATGGAGTTTCAACGTAAGTTTATTAATGTTATTGACGCTACGCCCGATGGCGTGGAGCGTATGATTCCTGGTATTGAAGATACGGTTGAAACATCGTCTAATTTGGCTATTGTCGATTGCAGGGACGGTAAGGCTTGTGTACAGATATTGGTTCGTTCTACAATGAATAGCAGAAAGTATAACTACATATCAAGTTTATGGAGTTTATACTCGCTTGTTGACGCTGAAGTTGAGTTGTTTGGTGATTATCCTTCGTGGACTCCAAATTTAAACTCTCCGATTTTGAATATTGCTAAAGACTTTTATAAAACATCTTTTGGTGAGGATCTTAAGACTAAGGTTATGCACGCAGGATTGGAGTGTGGTGTTATATCTTCGCTTTATCCAAACCTGGATATGATTTCTATTGGTCCTAATATGCTTCATCCCCACTCTCCCGACGAGAGGGTTGAGATTGCTTCGGTTGAGAAATTCTGGAATTTTCTTTTGGGTATTCTTAAGAATAGCCCAGAACAAAGTTGTTAGTTGTCAACTTCGTTGCCCCTATGGGGTAGTTGTTAGTTCTCTGCGAAAGAAGTACTCCCCTTCTAACATAGGATAGTTGATAGTGTATTAATTCCTAATTGTGGCAAAGCCACGCACTAACTCCTAATTAAATTATAGGTATTTTGTGAGGATTTTGATATTCTCGTTATTGTCGTAACTTTTGAGTAGTACCTCTCTTCGTTCGGCAAGTTGTTGGGGTGTAATCTTTTGTGATAGTGCTATTTTTATTGTCTCTATCAAATCTTTATCTGAGTGAGTTACCATACATACATCTTTTAGACCTGTACTCTCAATCATCTTATCGTTAACAATGCAGTGACTTCCTTTGTATAGGGCGTTTATCAGTTTTAATTTTATGCCTGTTGATTGGAATGTTATCAATACATTTGCTGCTGCTTCGCTGATTAAGCGAGACATCTCTTGCGATGTTGGGTTGGCAACTATCTGAACATTATCACTCTTTTCAAATACTTCGTACAACTCCTTTGGTGGATTACCTCCTGCTATTATCCATTTTTGCATTGGGAATGCTGGAATTATTCGCTCTGCCAAAAAATAGACTGCATTCAAGTTCTCCTCTACACTTAGATTTCCATTATAGAGGACATAGTTGCCCATTCCTCTTTGTTGTGAGATATTATCTTCATTACCATTGTGAAAACAGGGTAATAGTTCGGTTGTTACCGATGGATTTGTTGCTGAGAAATATCGTTTGTCTTTTTCGGTTATTGCAAATATTACATCGGCATTTTCCAATACGCTTTCGTATTTGCTTAGTCGCTGTGCCTCCCAGTTGAAGAATATTTTTTTCTTCACCGATACTGTTGCATCTGCTAAATATTTGTAATAATCACTCTCTACATTGTGCGCTCTTACAAACTTTTTGCGATTCTTAAGTAGTGGAGATGATAACAAATGAGTGGTGTGTAACCCTTCAAAAAGGATTGGATCATCATCCTGTAATAGTCTGTTGAGCAATTCATCAGATTGTCGGCTCTTGACTATATATGGTTTTGACAATAGTCTGTATAAAACACATGTATTTCGCTTGTAGATATATACCTCATCGGCTATATCGTGCAATGCTCGTGAATCTTTTCTTCCCTTATAGGCAAAACAGTGCAAGGCTACTTTGTATCCTGCATCCTTTAACGCTTTCACCTTATAATAGACATCTATAACACCTCCGTAATCGGCAGGATAAGGTACTTGAAAAGATATTACATGTATTCTCTTTGTCACTTTGTTTTCTGTTTTGGGGTTACAATTTTACAATAAAAGATATTTAAATGCAAATATTTGCCTCACTTTTTTTACCGTCTAATCCTTATCTTCCTATTTTGGTGCTTTGGTATATAGGTATATAGCAATGAAGAGATAGAGTATATTTGGTATCCACACTGCCAAGCGTGGCGACATATCGCCATTTGTTGCAAAGGTTGATGATATGGTTGAGAACAAGATATAGGTAAAACTCAATATTAAGCCTATTCCTATGTTTACTCCCATTCCTCCTTTTACTTTTCGCGATGACAGGAACATTCCTATTGATGTCAATATAAAGGCTGCAAAGGTTGATGCTATTCGTGACTCAAACTCTATATGAAAGGGTTTTATGTTTGATGCTCCTCGAGCCTCTTGCTTTTTTATATACTCTTTTAACTCTGGTGTGGTCATCAACTCAGCATCGTATCGCGATATCAGAAAATCGGATGGTGCTATGGTTATTATGGTATCTAATCGTGTTCCTTTGCGAAAAGTCTCCTCCATTCCGTTAAAATCGCGTATGGTATAGTTTCGTGCTACCCACCTATATGCACTATCGTATCGGATTGACTCTGCTGTTAGTTTTGACCTTAGACTCTTTCCCTCAAACTTCTCCATTGAGAAACGATATCCTGTTTTCAGATTATCATCGTAGCGGTTTATGTATGCTATTACTCCTGGCGATACTTGCAACTGTACATTTTGTGCATAATCTACCTTTTTGTTTGATACATATTTATTCTGAAACTCTATTCGCGTTTTGTTTGCTGGTGGTATTACAAAACTATTAAGGGTAAAGGTTAGCGATGATATTATTGCTGCCGATACCATATATGGCACCATTAACCGCTTAAAACTTATTCCACTCGACAGCATTGCTATTATCTCAGAGTTGTCAGCCAACTTTGATGTAAAAAATATTACTGCTATAAAGGTGAATAATTGGCTAAAGAGATTTGCAAAGTATGGTATAAAGTTTAGATAGTAATCAAACAATATCTCTTTTAACGGTGCATTTATAAAGTCATCAATCTTTTCGTTTATATCAAATACCACCGCAATAGATATTATCAATACTATTGCAAATATGTAGGTTCCTAAAAACTTCTTTATTATGTAAAAGTCTATTTTCTTAAGCATAACCTGAAGGTTTGTTTTTACAAGCGTGTTGTCACTCTGACTATCATTTCATCTTTCCACGATTTGAATGTGCCATTCAATATTTGACGGCGTGCCTCGCGTACCAACCATAGATAGAACGCTAAATTGTGCAATGACGCTATTTGCATTGCCAAAAACTCATCACTTATGAACAGGTGACGCAGGTAGGCTTTTGTATATGCTTCATCAACATACGATGCCCCTCCCTCCTCAATTGGGGAGAAATCGGTTGCCCACTTTTTATTTCGCATATTCATTATTCCGTTGCGAGTAAACAACATTGCATTGCGTCCGTTGCGTGTTGGCATTACACAATCGAACATATCTACGCCTCGCTCTATCCCTTCAAGTATATTGGCTGGTGTTCCAACTCCCATCAAATAGCGTGGTTTGTCTTTGGGTAGTATCTCGTTTACAACCTCAATCATTTCGTACATCTGTTCGGCTGGCTCTCCTACCGCCAATCCTCCTATGGCATTTCCTTCTGCTCCAAGAGCGGCAACCTCTTCGGCTGCCCTGCGGCGGAGTTCGGGATATACACACCCCTGCACTATTGGAAAAAATGCTTGACTATAGCCATACAAGGGGGATGTTTCGTTAAAGTGTTTCCAACCTCGTTGCAACCATCGCATTGTTAAATCTAACGATTTTTTTGCGTACGAAAAATCGGCTGTTCCTGGTGTGCACTCATCAAGTGCCATCATTATGTCTGCTCCTATTACTCGCTGTATATCTACTACATTTTCGGGAGTAAACAGGTGTTTACTGCCATCGATATGTGAGCGGAAGTGTACTCCTTCCTCTTTTAACTTTCTGTTCCCAGATAGTGAGAATACTTGAAAACCTCCACTATCGGTAAGCATTGCCCTATTCCAACCAGCAAAGCCATGCAGTCCTCCTGCACTTCGGAGTATATCCAATCCTGGACGCAGATAGAGATGATATGTATTTCCTAATATTATAGGAGCATTTACATCCTCCTCCAATTCATGGCGGTGACAGCACTTTACTGTTGCCGCTGTTCCTACGGGCATAAATATTGGTGTCTCTATTTTTCCATGCGAAGTGGTTATAACTCCTGCCCTTGCATTACTTAATATATCGTTTTTTATTAATTCAAATTCCATTTGTCTTTTAGTAGTTGTTAGTTGTCAACTAAAGTTGCCCCTACGGGGTAGTTGTTAGTAAGCAAAGATAATAACAAACGAGCGAAATACATAGAACTTGTTCTGATGTATTTTACTGCGAGTGCAGATTATCTTCGAAGTTTACTTCAAAGATACGTATAAGCGAGCGAAATAATATCAAGTTTACTTGAATATTTCAAAGCGAACGAGAGTATCTTCGAGGTTCAACCTCAAAGATAATAACAAACGAGCGAAATACATAGAACTTGTTCTGATGTATTTTACTGCGAGTGCAGATTATCTTCGAAGTTTACTTCAAAGATACAAACAAACGAGCGAAAATATGGTATTTGAGAGTATTTATTTTTTAAGCAAGTAGCAAGTTGAACAATTATTTTATGATTACAACTCCAAAATATGACTTTTTGTCAGTTACTCAACTTGCAAATTTTCAACGGGTTTTGCAAAATCAGCAACATTCAACTATCTGTAAATCACTAAGAAACGGACATTTTGTCATATAAAACCATATGGCATTTTCTTTGTTTTTATTGTTATAAAAAACATTTGTTAATGAAAGGAGATTTGAGTTATGAATTTAAACAACTTTACAATTAAATCGCAAGAGGCTATTCAAAAAGCCGTAGAGATTGCTAACAGAAACAGCAATCAATCTATTGAAACACTTCACTTGCTCAAAGGTGTTATGGAGGTTGATGGCTCCGTTGCCGAATTCCTCTTTAACAAATTGGGAGCAAATGTAAACCAACTTACATACTCTATTAATAGAGAGATTGAGATGCTACCTAAGGTTAGCGGTGGCGAACCTTATTTAAGCAGAGAGAGCAATGAGGTTTTAACTAAAGCCGAAGATTACTCTAATAAATGTGGCGACCAGTTTGTTGCTATGGAGAGTATTATCATGGCTTTGCTATTGGTTAAAAACAGAGTTTCGCAGTTCTTAAAGGATGCTGGTATTACCGAAAAGGGATTGGGTAGTGCTATTGATGAACTCCGCAAAGGCAAAAAGGTTAACGATGCAAGTGCCGAGCAAACCTATAATGCTCTATCAAAATATGCTATAAACTTGAACGAACGAGCAAGAGATGGTAAGTTAGATCCTGTTATTGGTAGGGATGATGAAATTAGGCGTGTTTTGCAAATATTAAGTAGAAGGACTAAAAACAATCCTATTCTTATTGGAGAACCTGGTACTGGTAAAACAGCCATTGCCGAAGGTCTTGCCCATAGAATTGTTAGAGGCGATGTACCTGAAAATCTTAAACGTAAAGAGATTTTCTCGTTAGATATGGGTGCTTTGGTGGCTGGTGCTAAATACAAGGGTGAATTTGAGGAGCGTTTAAAGGCTGTTGTTAATGAGGTTATTCATGCCGATGGAGAGATTATCCTATTCATAGATGAAATTCAGACCCTTGTTGGTGCTGGTAAGGGCGAGGGTGCAATGGATGCTGCAAACATCCTAAAACCTGCGTTGGCACGTGGTGAACTTCGTTCTATTGGTGCAACCACTCTTGATGAGTATCAAAAATATTTTGAAAAGGATAAGGCACTTGAGAGACGTTTCCAAATTGTAATGGTTGATGAACCTGATGAGGCTGATTCAATTTCAATATTGAGAGGATTGAAGGAGAGATACGAAAACCACCACAAGGTTAGAATTAAAGATGAGACTATTATTGCTGCTGTTCAATTGTCATCTCGCTATATATCGGATCGTTTCTTACCCGATAAAGCCATAGACCTTATGGATGAGGCGGCTGCAAAACTTCGATTGGAGGTGGACTCTGTTCCCGAAGAGATTGATGAGATAAGCCGTAAGATTATGCAACTTGAGATTGAGCGTGAGGCTATCAAACGTGAAAACGACAAGGCTAAACTGGAACAACTAAACCGCTCTATTGCCAACCTCAAAGAGGAAGAGAAACAATATAGTGCAAAGTGGAAATCAGAAAAAGAACTTGTCAACAAGATTCAACAAAACAAGATTGATATTGAAAATCTCAAATATGAGGCAGAGAGAGCAGAACGCGAGGGTGATTATGGCAAGGTTGCTGAAATCAGATATGCTAAGATTGTTGGTAAAGAGAAAGAGATTGCCGATATTCAGGAGCATTTAAAAACTCTACAAGGCGACAATGCTATGATTAAAGAGGAGGTTACTGCCGATGATATAGCAGAGGTTGTATCACGTTGGACTGGCATACCTGTTACCAAGATGCTACAAAGCGAACGCGAAAAACTTCTTAACCTTGAAGAGGAGTTACACAAACGTGTTGTTGGTCAGCATGAGGCTATTGTTGCTGTTTCTGACGCTGTAAGACGAAACAGAGCAGGGTTGAGTGATCCCAAACGCCCCATTGGCTCATTTATATTCTTAGGCACTACTGGTGTTGGTAAGACTGAACTTGCAAAGGCTCTTGCTGAGTATCTTTTTGATGATGAGAATATGATGACTCGTATTGATATGAGTGAGTATCAAGAGAAATTCAGTGTTACCCGTCTGATTGGTTCGCCTCCAGGATATGTTGGTTACGATGAGGGTGGTCAACTTACCGAAGCAATCAGAAGAAAACCTTATTCTGTTGTTCTTTTTGATGAGATTGAGAAGGCTCACCCCGATGTTTTCAACACTCTTTTACAGGTGCTTGATGATGGTCGTCTGACCGACAATAAAGGACGCTTGGTAAACTTTAAGAACACTATTATTATAATGACCTCTAATATAGGTTCTTCACTTATTCGTGAAAACTTTGAGCGTATTAACGACAGTAACCGCGAGGAGATTATTGAGAAGAGCAAAAACGAGGTTATGGAGTTGTTGAAACAGAGTGTTCGCCCCGAGTTCTTGAATCGTATTGATGACATTATTATGTTTGCTCCGCTTAACGAGAGTGAAATTGGAGAGATTGTTTCAATTCAATTGAACAGCGTTAAGAAGTTATTGGCACAAAATGGCATTACTCTTAACTTTACAGACAAGGCTGTTAAGTTTATTGCCCACGAGGGTTACGACCCCCAATTTGGTGCAAGACCTGTTAAGAGGGTTATCCATAGAGATGTACTCAACCACCTCTCAAAAGAACTTCTTGCCCAAAAGGTTGATAAGAGCAAACCTATTGTTATTGATGCTAACAAAGATGGTTTAGTGTTTGGAAACTAAAATAAGAGTTGTTAGTTGTCGGTTGCATAAACTCAACCGCCCCTATGGGGTAATTGTTAGTTGTTAGAAAGGGAGAGTATTCTCCCTTTTTATTAGACTAATAGGACTAACAAGTAGATTGCTCTTTACAATTACTCTTATATGAGTTAAAGCCATATATACAAAAATAGCCCAACCTGTAAAAGATTGGGCTACTTTTATATTGTGTTATAACAATTATTTCTTCTTCGCAAATTTTGCGTAACGGCTCATGAACTTATCAACGCGACCTGCAGTATCGACAAGTTTTTGTTTTCCTGTGAAGAATGGGTGTGAAGTATTGGTAATCTCAAGTTTTACCAAAGGATATGTTACACCATCAACCTCAATTGTCTCTTTTGTTGCTACTGTTGAACGTGTGATGAAAATCTCCTCGTTCGACATATCTTTGAAAACAACCTCGCGGTAATTTTCGGGGTGAAGTCCTTTTTTCATTGTTATATATCTTTTTAATTGTTTCCGAAATTAGTAGCACGTTGGTAGCGTGCGTTTATATAGTTCTCTCGTAATGGCACGCAAAGGTACTCATAATTTTTTATTTAGCAAAAAGTTTATTGCTCTTTTTTTTTATAATAATGTTTTTATCTTTTATTCTCTCAAAAAAAAGTAGTA
Organism: Bacteroidales bacterium; assembly: GCA_017416695.1. GTDB lineage: Bacteria > Bacteroidota > Bacteroidia > Bacteroidales > G3-4614 > Caccoplasma_A. The sequence goes on from JAFQBL010000006.1 coordinate 11,215, forward strand.
TCTTCGCATTAGTTTTTAAGAGAGAGCAGATAATGTTACTAAATTTCTTTAAAAGTAAGAAAAACAAAGAGCCTCAACCGCTTTTTTACTCTACCGATATTCATTCTCATGTTCTTCCTGGTATTGATGACGGATCGCCTAATACCGATGTCTCTATTGAACTTTTAAAGGCAATGAAGAGTTGGGGTATTGAGTCGATTGTTGCTACTCCTCATATTGCCGAAGAGAATTTTGAGAATACTCCTCAAACCATAAAGAATGCTTACGATAAACTCAATACTCGTATGCTTGATTTGGGTGTGGAGATGAATGTTCTCTACTCGGCTGAATACCGAATTGATGACAGATTCAGAAAGATGCTTGAGGAGAATAACATATTGGTTATGCCTAACAACTATCTGCTTATTGAGAACTCTTTTGTGCAACCTCCTATTGACCTAAAGAATATTATATACGAATTGCAACTTAGAGATATTAAACCTATTCTTGCCCACCCCGAACGTTACGGATATTATCAACGCAAGAGAGAGGTTTACGAGACATTGTTTCACTCGGGTTGTGAGTTTCAGATTAATCTTCTGTCTCTTACAGGTTACTATGGCGACAGAGAGAAAGAGACTGCTCTATGGTTAGCAAACAAAGGATATGTTTCGTTTGTTGGCAGCGACCTGCACCACTTTGGACATGTTGAGGTTATTAATAGATTTTTATCTTCAAAAGAGTATCCTGCCATTGCAGAGAGACTTGCTCACTCCATTAAAAACGACCAACTTTTATAGTAGTTTTTCAATTTGTTTACATTAGAGGACAAGGATGTTTATATACAACTTTTTTATTGATAATTTTACAATAACAGAACTATATGGGTTAGGTCTGTTTTCTTTAATTTGGTTAGTTCAGATTATATTCTACATTGTAATTTTTGCAAAGCCAAGCAGGTATGCAAACAGAAGCAAGAGGGGTAAAATATGGCATAGTGCTGCAAAACCAAATGTTTCGGTTATTGTTTATTGTAGTGAAAACTTCGCTGATGCAGAACGCAATATTACATCGTTTTTAAATCAGAATTATCCAAACTTTGAGGTTGTTATTGTTAATGATGGAGATGATAGCGATTTAAAAGATACTATAACTCTTCTTAAAGATAAATACCCCAACCTTAGTTACACATACGTTCCGCAAGAGGCTCACTCCTTGAGCAGAAAGAAACTTGCCCTTACCGTTGCTATTAAAGCCGCAAAATATGATATTGTTGGTTTTACAGATGCTTTTTGCCGACCAGTGTCTAACAAATGGCTATCTACTATGGTAAGAAATTTTATTACCGATATTGATATTGTTATTGGTAACAGTTTTGAGAAAGGGGATAAACAAGCCAAATGGAGTTACAGATTTTACCGACTATTTTTTAAACTCAAATATTTTAGTTATGCCATTATGCACCGACCATATATGGGCGAGGGTACTAATATGTTTATCAGAAAAGAGTTATTTTTTAAGAATAGAGGTTTCTCAAATAATCTCTCAATTCAGTATGGCGAAGATGATATTTTTGCCAATGAGATTATGACGAAAGATAATTGCAGAGTGGAACTTGCGGAAGAGGCTCAAATTGAGAACACTCTTTACGATATTGATGGGGATTTGCGTGAGATGCGTTTGAGACGCTCTTTTACTGATAAGATTCTTAAAACATCGGCACACTTTGTTTTTGGTATTGAACAGGTTTGTTGCATATTGTTTTACATTAGTTTTGTTGCGTTGATTGTATGGGGCAGTATCTCAAACTTATTGCTTATTGCTTTTGCCTCATCAATGTTTTTGATAAGATATTTATCTCAAAGCATTGTTATAAACAAAGCCTCAAAAACATTAAAGTGTGAGGTTAATGGCTTTGAGACTATGTTCTATGATTTTATTCGCCCAATAGAGAACATTCGCTTTGCTATTCTTGGCAAGAGTAGTTCATACCGAAACTACACATGGCGAATAAGACGTTAATAGAGATACTATTTTATATCTATTCTTTTGGGTTCTTTTGGAGCAGGGAGTGCTTTCTTTGGGATTACAACCTTTAGTACTCCGTGCTTTTGAGTTGCCTCAATTTTATCGGCTTCGATATTATCGGGGAGTGCCAATGTTTGACGGAATTGTGAATACGAGAACTCTCGGCGAAGGTATTTGCCTTTTTTATCTTTCTCATCACTCTCCTCTTTTTTCTCAACAGTTATCTCAAGATAGTTATCTTCGTTTATATTTACGCAGATATCTTCTTTTGATACTCCTGGTGCGGCAATTTGCACCTCATACTCCTTGTCATTTTCAATAATGTTTACCGCTGGTGTTGATGTGTTCTTTGTTCGTTCAATCCACTCATTACCAAAAAAATCGTGAAAAATTGTAGGCAGCCAGTTCTGCCCTTTTTTTACAGGCATCATAATTTGTCCTCCTTTAAAAATTAAACATAAAATAAAGAGAAATAACCTCTTTTCTGGGGTTACTCCTCTTTATAACAATTTTATGGTGGGTTATGTTTAGTTGCTATCGGTTGTTAGTTATCTGTAAAGTTTCTCATTCCTAATTAAAAACCATTCGTTTTTTGATTCTGCTCTTGCTCGGCAAAATTTAAGTAAACTTATTTTGCCCTCGCTTACTCGCAAAATTCCTAATTCCTAATTTAAATAAACTACTTTACCACTGCTACATCGTAGCGGATAAGTTCGTATGTTATCTTAAATGGATAGCCCTCTAACTTTGGATTCTGGTCGGGCGATTTATGGTAATAGTAGCGTTTGCCTTTATCAAAACTTACAACCTCAAACTGCTTTGTTGTTTGTGGCAACAACTCGCCAGAGAGTGTTACATCGCGATAATCCAACATTTCATCATTTGTGGTTTTATAAAAGACTCTCAATTTTATTAGAGTTATTGTGTGGTTGGTGTTGTTACGAACTATATAGAGTTCGTTTTTGTCTTTTAGTCGTTTTTCAAATCCAAGAATATCAATAGACTCCTCAAACGAACAACTTCGTGAATAGATAACACTATCTTGTTGTACCTCCTCGCCCAATGCTGTTCCATTAAATAGAACAATTGCAATGAGAACTAATATATTTTTTATATTGGCTTTCATATAATCAATGTTTATTTTTTGCAATTTTAGTTATTTTTTTTGTTACTGACAAAGGTTTGTTTAACTTTGTTGTAAACTAAAGTATATAGCATACTAAAAAGATAATGAAACGATTTATAATATTTATATTTCTATTGCCATTTGTTTTTGCAAATGCTAAGATAAAATGTGGTGCTGATAAGATTGATTGTATTATTGAGATTACCAAAAATAAAAGGGTGGCTCTTATTGTTAATCAAACTTCGGTTACTGAGTGTGGTACTCACTTGGTGGATACCCTGAAAGCAAGAGGTATTGATATTAAAACTATTTTTGCTCCCGAGCATGGTTTTAGAGGCAATGCTGATGCTGGTGAGAGCGTTAAGGATGGTATTGATACCCGTAGTGGTGTAAAGATTGTTTCACTCTATGGCAAAAACAAGAAACCGAGTGCCGAGCAATTATCAGATATTGATATGATTATATTTGATATTCAGGATGTGGGTGCAAGGTTTTATACTTATATCTCTACTATGTATTATGCTATGCAATCGGCAGCAGAACATGGTAAAGAGTTTGTTGTTTTAGACCGACCAAACCCCAACGACTTTGTTGATGGTGCGGTTATGGATATGAATTTAAAATCGTTTGTAGGTACTCTCCCCTTACCTATTATGCATGGTCTTACGGTTGCTGAACTTGCTCTTATGATTAAGGGCGAGAACTGGGGGGAGTGCAAGGATATTGATTTAAAAGTTATAGCGGTTGAGGGGTGGAAACACGGAGATAGTTACGAACTTAAAATTAAGCCTTCTCCTAATTTACCAAACGGACGGAGTATAAATCTTTATCCTTCGTTGTGCCTGTTTGAGGGTACAAAAATAAGTGTGGGCAGAGGCACTTATTATCCTTTTCAGATGATTGGGGCTCCTGATAAAAATTTGGGAGATTTTACCTTTACTCCTACCCCTCTTGAAGGGTATGACAAAAATCCTCTTCACAAAGGAGAACTATGCTATGGCATTAACCTTAGAGAGGGCAAAGAGTTGCAAGGTTTCAGCCTTAAATATTTGATTGATATGTATAACAACTACTCAAATAAGGAGAGTTTCTTTAATAGCAACAACTTTTTTGAGAAGTTATCGGGCGATGCTCAACTACGCTCTGATATTATCAATGGTAAAACTGAAGAGGAGATTAAGGCTCGTTGGAAAACCCAACTTGATATTTACAAAAAGTTACGACTTATATATTTAATATACCCCGATAATAGGTATTTGTAACATTTTATAGCAAAACTTATTGAAGTTTTTAGTATATTCGCAAAATATTTTTACAGAGAACGTTTAGAATTTCATTATATGGCACTTATAATACCAAGAAACTATAAACTTAAACTGCTTCCCGAAACTACTGAGGAGGCTATTAAAACTTTAAAAGTTTCGTTTCAAGATAAACTTAAAAAGAAACTTAATCTTCGCCGTGTAACTGCTCCATTGTTTGTATTATCGGGAACAGGTATTAACGATGACTTAAGCGGTAAAGAGGCTCCCGTATCGTTTAACATAAAATGTATGGGTAAACGTGCAGTGGTTGTTCACTCTCTTGCTAAATGGAAACGTATGAAGTTAGGAGCATACGGCATCTCGCCTGGTTATGGTATCTACACCGATATGAATGCAATTCGTTGCGATGAGGATTTGGATAACCTTCACTCATTGTACGTTGACCAATGGGACTGGGAACAAGTTATTACAGAAAAGGAGCGTAACCTTGACTACCTTAAAGAGGTTGTAAATAAACTATACTCTATTATTAAAGAGTTGGAGATGGAGGTTTACGAGAGTTTCCCTCATATTACTCCTTTCTTGCCCGAGAACATTACATTCATAAACTCTGAAGAGTTATTGCAACTATACCCCGACTGCACTCCAAAAGAGCGTGAGGCAAAAATCACAAAGAAATATGGTGCAGTATTTATTATTGGTATAGGTTCAAACCTATCAAACGGAGAGCCTCATGACGGACGTGCTCCCGACTACGATGATTGGGTTACTATCAACAGTGATGGTTACAGAGGTTTGAATGGTGATATTATGTTGTGGAACCCTATCTTGGATATTCCTTTTGAACTCTCATCAATGGGTATTAGGGTTGACAAAGTTGCTCTTAAAAGTCAATTAGAGATTAAGGGTTGCCCTGAACGTGCAGAGTTGAGTTTCCACAAAATGCTTCTAAACGATGAACTACCTTTATCTATTGGTGGTGGTATTGGTCAATCTCGCTTGTGTATGTATCTTCTTCAAAAGGCTCATATTGGAGAGGTTCAAGCAAGTATCTGGCCCGAAGAGCAAATAGCAGAGTGCTTGAAACATAATATTCAACTGTTGTAGTTGTCAGCTATTAGTTGTTAGATATAGAAAGAGTTGCATTTTGAAATGCAACTCTTTTCCTTTCGTTTTATGTTATTTAAATACTATAACTCTTTAAATGAATATAAAATCATTATTTTCTTTCGAACATCTCTTTTATCACAAAAGCACTTGGCAACGTTCCCAAAAGAACCTTTTTTATTGTATCATTCATAATTAAAAAACTCGAAGGATATGCTTCAATAAATTGTGCATCTTTTTTATCTATCTCTGACGTAATTATATTGGGGAAGTAATTAAAGAACTTCTCTCTATCTTCTTGTTTGACAACCTCTTTATCTGCTACAATATACACAAAAGATGTATCAACCACACCACTATTTATATACCCCTTATAATTTTCCATTGAATTCCAGCAATGGGGACAATTATATGAAACAAACATCAATAACTGATTTTTTTTAGATTTATCAACATACTTAACGCATTCTGATTGATTTATATTCTTTCCTTCCATTGGATTAATATCAACAGAGAATGCAAATGGATTGTAACTAAAACCAGATATAAAAATTGAAGGTAATAACAAAGTGAAAAATATAATTTTCTTATCTAATGTTATTTTGCCTTTAATATAAGTTTCAGTATTATATAACCATATTGCAACAGATAATAGAATTATATTTCTTATGTAAACAACAATAGGATTATTTGAAAGAAACTCAATATTACCAAAACATCCACAATCAGTTATTCCTTTGAAATAATATGCATATGTATATACTAATGTAAAACCTATTAAAAAGGTTATCACTATTAAATAAGATAGTTTTCGGTATATATTAAGAAGAATAGATGCTCCAATCATTATTTCGGCAATAACGATAAATGGTGCAACATAATGAAAGTAATAGAAACCATAATCAATAATTAACTTTTGAAATTCAATTATATTAAATGCTTTGGATATTCCAGATATTATAAATATGATTCCTAACAAAATTGGCATATACTTCTTCATAAACGACATATATAAATAAATTAAATGGGGATGTTCTATTAATTAAGATACACCCCCATATTTGTATAAATAATTATTTGCAATAACAAGCTGTTGTTGCATCTCCTGTACAATAGGAACTATAACCTTTACTTTCGCATAATGAATAGCAATTATCTGTGTAACCAGCAAAAGTATAGCCTTGAGATCCACAATAACCTCCTTGTGCTCCTGCTCTAATATATTTACCCACTTCTGATGCTGAAGTTTTTGATGACGAAGAACTACCTGCTGCAAACAATACAAATACTAATAATATTGATAGTTGAGCCAAAACTATGTAAATAATTTTTTTCTTTTCCATATCATTACAATAATTAAAACTAAAGCGTATAAAACGACATCAATTATATCAAATGTTCCGCTTATAATATTATGCTTCTGCATTATCTCCCCAATAAATGGGAGTGCAATACAAGCATATAAAATAACTTTACTTAATAAACTTCTGTTTTTATAAAATTGTATTTGAAATAGAATCAGAGAAAAGAACCATAATGCATCAGGAAGATTATATATTATAATATCTGTAACAATATTATGTTCTATCTCTATTATAAGAGATGATGTATCTATAGAAAGTACCTCTAAACCTATTATATTCTTTCTAAAAAAAAGATATATAAAACATCCGCATATTAAACTACTTAATGCTATTATATATTCTTTTCTCTGACTCATCTGTTTAATTATATTAATGTATTATAATTTACTCCTTAAATATTCTATATCTGCTTTAGTGTATCTTTTGTCTCTACAAGAAGAATGAACAGTTGCATACTGAGATCTAATATGAGCATAATCTGCACCATTCTCTAACGCCGTAACTGCAGCTAAAATTGCTTCATTTGCAGAACTTACTTTTACATAACCTATCTTATCCGCCTTAAATTCAACAGTATACTCAGCAGTAGGAATTCGATCGTAAACTTTACAAGCAACTCCTACTGTAGCTGAAATTGCAGCACCAATAGCAACAACACTTACTGCAGCATTAGCCGCTGTATAGAAACTAAACAACATTGCGAAAGCAATTAATATCTTTTTCATAATTCTTTAATTTTAAATTTTATAATTCCTACTCTATTATCGGATTTTCGGATTATTCCGTGTCCTTAAAAAAGTTTAGAAATACGCACATAAAAAAACGCGGACAATACTCAATTATTCGCTCCTGAGGTCTTCGACTACCTTGCACCAAATAAGAGTAAAGCCCACGTATTACTACGTGAGCGTAATTGCTTTACTCCTGGTGCTAATATGAAAGTGTCGAAGTTTCAGTAGCCAGAATAATATCAATAACGCTTTTCCAATATCTAAAATGTTCGTATCAAATTATACGTTTTATTTCATAGGCAATTTTTTTATCCTCACCCCAGCCCTCTTCCGTAAAGGATGTTCAACGATGAGATTGTTATTACTTTTATTCATTATTTTTTTTTCGGACGTGGCAAACCAACGTCCCTACTTGCAAAAGTATTAATAAATTTTAAATTTACAAAGATTAGAGTAGTTAAATCTTTTTTTGAAGTTCTATCAATATTACTTTCTCGGACAGAGCATGCTCTGTCCCTACTTTTTTATTCAACTCTTAACAGAAACAATCTTTTTCCCAATTTAATACATTATTTTCTATATATTGAGATATGTTGTTACAATCTTCTACTCCCCTTATTAAATGGTCGTGATAACGATTCTGCCATCTGAATGTAATATTTTTAATATTTGCATATCTTGTAATCTCAGACTTTAAGGATCTGACAAATATTGAAAGAAGTGGTATTTTCGGGGACTTTACTTTATTTACCAGACGCTCATCCGTCGTAGGGACAGAGCACGCTCTGTCCGAATATTCTTCATATTCTACTTCAACTATTGCGTGTAAATGGTTTGGCATTATCACATATTGCAATATGTTTATATAGTTGTTGTGATTACTCGCACCTTGTAATGTTTTGTCTAAATATTCCCCTAACTCTGTTAAATAGATTTTCCCAAATTTTATTTCACCAAAATAGTGTACCCAATTATGAGTACATATAGTTATAAAATACAATCCTGCATTATATTCTATCCATTGTGCTCGAGGTGATTTCCTTTTGGGCAAAATCTTGGACATTATCTTTTTTAATTTATATTTCGGACTGTGTTTACTCTGTCCCTAATCGTAAAAATATTCTTTTAATCCTTCTATCGGACAGAGCATGCTCTGTCCCTACTTTTGCTGACAACTACTTCACCTCCTCTCGCCGAGCGGCATTGCGATATTGCTCTGGTTGAGGATAGAGAGTTTTGAGGTTATCTTCTGCCTTTAATATTGCCTCTGCAAGTTTCTCTTTTTGTGAGGGTGTTGCTTTGGCATATTTTGTGCGTAACTCTTTAAGCGTTGCTTGTTGATTGGCAATCTCACGTTCTACTCCTTCGGCAAGTTTATAGAGTTCTAATGCTTTGGGATTTTTGAATTGGGTGTATTTTGTATAGGTTACTCCCGGTATTATTATAAACTCAAAGTCTGCCTCCTCTTTGTTTTGTATGGGTTTTATTTCGGTATATACCTGCTTTAATAGTTGTTTATAGTTTTGCTCCTCGCCCTCAAGCCATGTTTGTGATATTGAGGTTATTTGTGCGTATGGTTTTATTGAATCAAGCGAGAGATCACTGTATATCTCCTTTATCTCATTTGGTATATAAATGTATATGGCTACGCTATCGGGTGATTGGTTTCGCTCCGTTGCAAACCACCCTACATTGTGATATTCATCTATTACCATCATATAGTCGTTTGCAGTTGAGTTAAAGGGCATTCCCAAATTGCTTGGCGAGAGATATTCATCACTGTTCAGGTTTTTGCGTGTTACAAATATGTCGTAACCTCCTATTGACAATGAGTCGTTATCGGTAGCAAAATAGAGAGTTAATCCGTCACTGAGAAGATATGGATATGCTTTGTTACCCTCCACTTCAGGCATAACATCTACTGGCATCTCTTCACTCCAGTTGCCGTCATTCATTCTATTACGCATCTTTATTGAGTAGATGCTATCTGTGGGGGTTGCATAAAGCACTTTGTCATTGCGTTGATTTTTGTAGAGCGTTCCCTCCTCATCGCCTTTGAAAATATCAGAGAAGTATGAAGA
>JAFQBL010000049.1 GCA_017416695.1 Bacteroidales bacterium
AAAGAGTTATTTGAAAAGCATGAGGAATATAGTGTAACAAAACAAGTTAGCAATTTCTTATCCATTGCCCATTCTCATGCAAGTTCTTCTTAATGGTTTGATACTCAAAGAATCTTAATCAAACTACATCAAATATACGAATAAGCGAGCAAAATAATATCAAGTTTACTTGAATATTTTACAGCGAGCGAAAGTATTTTTGTAGTTTACCTCAAAGATACGAAAAAACGAGAGAAATACATAAACCTATTTTACGGCTTTATATATAAAAGGGGACTATACAGATATAATTCTTCTAAAGAGTGAGATAAATTATATGCTTTTCTTGTACAAAGAACAGTAAGAAGCAGATAAAAAGAGAAGAGCCCCGAAGTTTTTCATACTTTGAGGCTCTCTTATACTTGTTATTATTGTCTATTTCAAAGAGATTCTATCTTTGATAATATCTTTAAGTTTTGTTATGCACTCTTCAATAGTAAATTTTGAAGTATCAATATCGGCAAAAGGATTTTCGGGAGCCTCAAAAGGAGCAGATATACCTGTAAAATCTTTAATAATACCAGCCCTTGCTTTTTTGTATAGACCTTTTACATCGCGTTGTTCGCAAACTTCAAGAGGAGTGCTTATAAATACCTCAAGAAAATCGTTCTCGCCAATAATTTCGCCAGCCATTTTTCTAACCTCATTTGTAGGGCTTATGAACGATGCAATTGTAATTATGCCACTATCGGCAAAGAGTTTGGCAACTTCAGCAATGCGACGAATATTCTCTTTGCGATCCTCTTCTGAGAATCCAAGATTATTGTTGATACCTGTTCTGATGTTGTCTCCATCCAAAAGGCGACACACATAACCAGCGTTATGCAGTTCTCTCTCAAGTGCTATGGCTAAAGTGCTTTTGCCAGATCCCGAGAGCCCAGTAAACCAAAGAACAACACCTCGTTGATTAAGAAGTTTTTCTCTATCTTCACGTTGAAGCATTCTGTCGAATATAGGATATATATTTTCAGTTGGCATAGTCAGTATTAATTAAAATTATTATTAAGGTAAATTAACGGGGATATTGGTTAAACTTCCCCAATAAATAAGAGGAACAAATATAGTAGTTAAAATTAAGCATATAATACTTAACGGAACACCTGCTTTTATAAAGTCCATAAATTTGTAACCACCTATACTTTGAACAATAAGGTTTGTTTGGTATCCGATAGGAGTAGTGAAACTTGCCGATGCTGCCATACAAATGGTAATAAAGAAAGGCATAGGATCAATTCCTAAATTATTAGCCATAGAGAGTGCTACAGGATAAGCTAATGCCGCAGCAGCATTATTTGTGATAAACTCTGTAATGATTGTTGTTACAAAGTATAGGGCGGCAATCATACCAACAGGTCCTAAACTACCTGAAATGTTTATAAGAGTATTTGCAATAGAGTCTGCTATTCCTGAATTTTGCATAGCAGATGATATGGCAAATGCTGATGCTATTGCAATTAGAACATCCCAACTTACAAATTTGGTATATTTTTTTGCGGGATAGAGTTTAAATAGAGTCATAGCAAAAAGAGCCAACGACGCAAAGAAGAACATATCTAACTTCATTCCATTAAGGCGAGGAAGATACTCTCCGCATGTGGCACCAGCAACCATAAGAATCAAGATTATTAGGGCAGCCCATTTTCTGTTCTTTTTCATAGGAGCCTCATAGTCGCTTACATCAGACATTAAGTGGAAAACACTACTCTCGCCCCAAGCACCAATAAAGGAGTTGTCTGTAAGAAGTAGTAGGTCATCACCCTCCTCAAACTTAACATCTTCAAAACCTGAGGTTATAGTCTTTCCATCTTTTTTGATTGCTATGATTGCAGCACCATAACGTCTCTGAAAATTAAACTCTTTTAAAGTTTTTCTTAATCCTGGGAAACGAGGAGCAAGAACAACCTCAACAACTTTATCCGCTTTTTTTATAAAGTCAGGATCTGCATCTTTAATAGAGGTTAAAGTAATACCCTCTGTCTTGGTTAAATTTTCAATATGTATGCTTCTCCCCGAGATTAAAAGAATATCGCCCTCTTCAATAGTTATCTCTTTCTCAGATATATCAATAAATTCGTTGTTCCTTTTAATGGCAGCAATATCGTTTTGTGCTAAAAGATTGCTATGTCCATTTATTACAGTGCTACCAATGAATGGACTATTTGTATTAATTGCAAACTCAAAATAGAACTCTTTGGTTTCGTTATCATTGTTTTTGTTTGAAATCTCTTTTTCATTGGGGAGCCATCTTTTAGAGGTTGCAAAAATATATATCAATCCCACAATAAGAGTTATTATTCCTATATGAGAAATTTCAAACATTTTCATTGTATATCCATCCTGATCCATCATACCAGCAACAACAAGGTTGGTTGAAGTTCCAATAAGAGTACACGTACCTCCTAATATAGTTGCGTATGATAGGGGAATAAGAAATTTCTTAAGAGGCATTTTGTAGAACTCAGCCCATTTCTTTACGATAGGGGCAAAAATAACCACAATAGCGGTATTGTTTAGTAGTGAAGATAGAACAGCAACAATAGGCAACATTCTAACTTGTGTAGAAAAAACAGAACTCTTCTTTTGAGGAAGGATAAGTTTTATTAGGTAATCCAATGCTCCTGAACGTCTAACACCTTCGCTGACTAAGAATAGTATTGCAACGGTAATCATACCTTTGTTGCTGAATCCTTGAATCATCTCTTTGGGAGAGATAATACCAGAAGTCATAAATATAATAGCAACTAATAGAAGTGTAAGACCTGGCCTCATTCTGTCTGTTGCTAATACTCCAAGCATTACAACAATAACACACAATACAAATATCGCTTCAAAACTCATAATCAAGAATCTTATTTTTTAATAATAAACCAAGGGTTTAACAAGTTCTCTTTGTTGTACTTCAAAGGTGTAGATTCATCAGTAAGTGTACAACAAAGTCCCATTGAACGAGCAATAGCATCACCTGCGGCAGTATCCCACTCCATAGTGGGAGCAAAACGGGGATAAACGTCAGCACTACCTTCGCATACGAGACAAATCTTAATAGAACTGCCAATAGAAACCATCTCTAAGTTGGGAAATTTCTCTTTTTTATTGTTTATAAACTCCTCAGTTTCTGGCGACAGATGAGAACGTGAAGCAACCACTCTGTATGCTCTCTCTTGCGTGTAGCAAGGCATAGCCATACTTGCTTTGATTAGCGGACCAATACCATTATAGTTGTTTATAGTAAAATCTTCTATTTTGAAAGCACCTTCTCCCTTTGCTCCAAAATAGAGAATCTTTTTAACCGGAATATAGATAACACCTAAAATAGGAGTGTCATTTTTTACTAAAGCAATGTTTACGGTAAATTCGCCATTGCGTTTAATGAACTCTTTAGTGCCATCAAGAGGATCAACAATCCATAGCGAGTCCCATTCTTTCCTTTCATTATAGGGGTTGTTCTTGATCTCTTCGCTTAGAATAGGCAGACATGAAGAATTTAACTCTTTGCAAATAACCTCATTCGACATTTTATCAGCAATGGTCAAAGGAGAGTTATCTGCTTTAATTTCAACATTAAAATCAGCACTCTCGTCGTTATATATCTTTAGAATCTCTTCACCTGCCAACAAGGCTGCTTTTACAGCCAAATCCAAATAAATTTTCATCTTTAAGCAATTATAGTTATAGGGTATGAGTTCAAAAACAAACAAACTCCCCACAAAATGCAAAAATATAAAAAATAT
>JAFQBL010000050.1 GCA_017416695.1 Bacteroidales bacterium
ACTCTTTAATTTAAATTCTATTTGATACATTGCTTTTTATTTACATATATAACTCTGTTCCACAATAGTTGTAAAAAACTTTATCTTTAAATTCATTCTTAAAGATAGAGTAACTATCTAATCCTGTGCAATGACATACTCCAATGCTCTCTGGTATATCACTCTTTAAGTATTCTATTATGTTTTGCGTGTCAATTGGTAGTGAATCTACAAGATGAAACCCTCCTACTAAATATTTAATTTTTTGTGATGGAAAATGTTCTCTTGCTGAGGAAACTATATTTGTTATACCTCGATGTGAACATGCACTTAACAGAGATATTTTATCATCTTTATTTATGACTATAAATAGTTCATCATCAAATATATCTGGAACTCTGTCTTCTTTTGTCTTGAGTTCAAAATCTGAGAAGTGGGTATCGTTTTTATTTATTATCTTAATGTTTGGTATGACAAATATATCTTTTGTAACTTCTGTTATTTTGTCAATAAATATAAATCTGCTTAAATCTATATTTTCAATATCACAAATACCATTCTCTCTCTTGCCTCTGAATTTAGGTATGAGGATTTCTCTCTTACATATAATTTGAGCCTTTGTATTGAGATTTAAGAATGATTTTAGCCCTCCTGTGTGGTCGCTATGCCCATGTGATAGTATCAGGTAGTCAACGTCTTCTATTTTTTTGCCTAATACTTTAGCATTGTTTATAAATAGGCCACTTGCTCCTGTGTCAAACAGAATAAGTTTACTATTTGCCTCTATCAATATTGATAGCCCATGTTCGGCATATAGGCCTCTACTCTTGACACTGTTTTCTGCTAATGTTGTAACCTTTATATTCATGCCTCAAATATTTATTGCAATATTACAAAAAAAATTAATAATATACCACGTTGCGATTATCATATATTTGGTTTACGGTTTTTGTAATAATATATTATTCATTATTTATAAAGTAATTTTATTTACTTAATTTTGTCTAATAATTAATTGATTTGAATTTACTATATGGCACAAACAAAATCCAATGTTAAAGAGAGACAACGTGTTGATGTTAAAGAGCCAAGTATGTATAATGTTGTAATTCATAATGATGATGTAACAACTATGGACTTTGTTGTAATGGTTTTAATGAATATATTTTTTTATTCTGAAAAGGATGCAACAGAGTTGATGCTGCAAGTCCATAACTTGGGGAAAGCAATTGTTGGAACTTATACATACGATATTGCTCACTCAAAAGTATATATAACCACTGCACTCGCTCAAAAAAATAATTTTCCTTTACGTTTAACTGTTGAATCGGTAACAAAATAAGATATGTCAAATATAAAACAAACTGACAGACTTTCTGGAATATTTAATAAAGGTCTTTTTTTATGTAAAGAATATAGACATCAATTTCTTACGCCAGAACATATATTACTTGCTTTGACTTTTGATAATAATTTCAATGATGCTATAGATATTTATTCTGATTCTGATGATCTAAAAACTGAGATAGAAAACTTTTTATCTCATATTGAGGTTGTGCCGAATGATAATGACTATGATCCTGAGATTTCGTTGCAATTGTCAGAGGTTATTCAATATGCTCTTGAAGATACAAAGGAGAGTAATGTTGAATGTTTGGATATTCATAATATAGTTAAAGGTATTCTTAGATTATATGAATCGAAGGCAGCATATTTGCTCAGAAAAAGTATTGACAATAATGTTGATGCTTTTATTGAAAAATTAATTGAGTATGTTGCTTTTGATAATGATTTTCAAGATGGTAAATTTGATTTGCCTAACCTTGATGATATTGCCTGGAAAGAGTATGTTGTATGTATGAATGAACACTACAATAGACATAATCCTTTAATTGGTCGTAAAGATGAATTGCAGCGTACTATTCAGATTTTATGCCGTCTTGATAAGAATAATGTTCTGCATATTGGAGAACCTGGCGTTGGAAAAACTTCTCTTATATGGGGCCTTGCACGTTTAATTGAAGAGGGAAATGTTCCTGAAAGATTAAAAAATAGTCGTATATATCAGGTTGATGTTGGAACGCTGTTGGCTGGTACTCAATTTAGAGGTGATTTTGAGAATCGTATAAAACAAATTATGGATGGTATTCAGAGTGAGGGCGATAATAATATTGTTTATATTGATGAAATTCATACTCTTGTTGGTGCTGGTTCTAATAGTGAGGGTTCAATGGATGCCTCAAATATGCTTAAACCCTATCTTGAGACAGGTGCTATTCGTTTTATTGGGTCAACAACCTATGAGGAATATAATAAGCATTTCTCTCGTTCTAAGGGTTTGATTAGGCGTTTTCAACAGATAGATATTTTGGAGCCTTCTATTGAAGAGACAAAGAATATTATTAAGCAATTACTCCCTCGATATGAGGAGTATCATAATGTGGTATATTCTAAAGATGCTATATCATACGCTGTTGAGGCGAGTGCCAAATATATTAATGATAGATTTCTCCCTGATAAGGCTATCGATTTAATTGATGAGGCTGGTGCTGTTAAAGAGATTGAGAAGAGCCATAAAGAGATTGGCAAATCGGATATTGCTGATCTTTTGTCTAAAACCTGTAAAGTTTCTGCTTTGGCTGATGCTGATGATAATGAGTATAAGTTATTGTCTAAATTATCATCAAGAATGTTATCGCAAATTTACGGACAAGATGAGGCCGTAAAGCAAGTTGTTGAAGCGGTACAGATGTCTCGTGCTGGTTTGTTGGATGAGAATAAACCTTTAGCCTCGTTGCTTTTTGTTGGTCCAACAGGTGTGGGTAAAACAGAATTGGCTTGTGTATTGTCTAAAGAGTTGTCTGTTGACTTAATAAGATTTGATATGAGTGAATATACGGAGAAGCACTCCGTAGCAAAACTTATTGGCTCTCCTGCTGGATATGTGGGTTACGAAGATGGCGGATTACTAACTGATGCTATTCGTAAATCTCCAAATTGTGTATTGTTGCTTGATGAGATTGAAAAGGCTCATCAAGATATTTATGATATTCTTTTGCAGGTAATGGATTATGCTCGTTTAACTGACAATAAGGGCCGTCAAGCAGATTTTAGGAACGTTATTATAATAATGACTACTAATGCTGGGGCACAGTTTGCTTCTCAGGCATCAGTGGGTTTTGCAGGCTCTGTTTCTCGAGGAGATGCTATGATGAAACAGGTAAAAAAAACATTTAAGCCTGAGTTTATTAACAGATTGTCGGGTACCGTTGTTTTCAAAGATATGGATAGAGTTATGGCTAAACTTATCCTCAAAAAGAAATTGAAAGAACTTGAAGCTAAACTTAAAGTAAAGAATGTAAAAATGAAGTTGACACCAAAGGCTTTAGACTATCTTTTAAATAAAGGATATACTGTTGAATATGGAGCCAGAGAGATGGATAGAGTTATTGCTCAAAAATTAAAACCTATATTAATGCGTGAGATATTATTTGGAAGTCTAAAAAATGGTGGCGAGATAAAGATTGATCATAAGATTTTACAAGATGAAGGTGTATGAATTAGATAAAGATTTATGGTTTCCCAACCCGCGTCTGTGTGAAACTGATGAAGTTGTTGCTATTGGAGGTGAATTATCTACTGATAGACTGTTATTGGCATATAGTAATGGTTATTTCCCTTATTTTGCATATAAATTTGATACTACACCCGAATGGCATTGTCCTTTAAACAGATTTGTTATATTTCCTGAGGAGATACACGTGAGCCATTCAATGAGACAACTTATAAATAAAGGATTATATGAGGTTACTATCAATAAAGACTTTATGGGTGTTATAAATGGCTGTTGTAAAGTTGATGGTAGAAACAAGGAATTGGGTGCATGGTTAAGTCCAGAGATAATAAAAGCATATACTGAACTACACAAACAAGGATATGCTGCAAGTGTTGAGGTTTGGAAAAAAGATAATAATGTAGATAAACTTGTAGGTGGACTTTATGGTGTTGTTATTGGCAATGCGTTTATGGGAGAGAGTATGTTCTCGTTAGAACCTAATACATCAAAGTTGGCATTGATAACACTCGCTCTGTTTCTCAAAGAAAATGGAGGTGTTTTAATAGATTGTCAATACGAAACTTCGCATCTTAAATCTATGGGCGGAAGGCATATATCTTATGATGAATATATGGAGTTGCTAAACTCATAATCTGCTTTAAATTTGTAGATCGAAATTGATATTATTAAAGAAGAAGAACCTTTTTAATGGTTCTTCTTCTTTATATTTTGGATAGTTAAAAATATTGGAATTATTATTGCTTTTGTAACTTTAACGATACCCAATCATCTTTCTCTTTCTGGTTAATCAGTTTAAAGTTATACTTTAATGCTTCTGAAGTAATATCTTCTATATCTGAACTATAAAATCCGCTAATAAATAATAGTCCTCCTTTATTCATTGCATTAGTATATATATTCATATCAGATATTAAGATGTTTTTGTTTATATTGGCAAGGATTATGTCAAAAGTAGAATTGCCTATTGCTTCTGCCCCACCCAATCGTATATCCATATTGTTACATTGATTAAGTGCTGCATTGTCAATTGCGTTGTTATATGCACGTTCATCTATATCAATGGCACATACGTTCTTTGCTCCACATTTTGTTGCTGCAATAGCAAGTATGGCTGTGCCACATCCCATATCTAATACATCTTTGTCTTTAACATCTTCTTCTAATATCCATTGTGTCATCATAGATGTTGTTTGATGATGTCCACTACCAAATGCCATTATAGGATTTATAAGGATATCGTATTTGGGCGTTATTTGTAATATGTCCTTAGGAGAGTGAATTACACATTCATTACCTATGTATATTGGTGTAAAACTCTCTTCAACCCAAGTTTTATTCCAATCTTCATTCTCTACTTCGATGCTGTTATATGTAATAGTACAGTCAAATGGATTTTGTGCTATTGCATCTGTAACTATTTTTTCAGAATAATTCTCTTTTAGTATATAACATTTAACTCCATTTTCTGAGGGTATGAATGTTTCGTAATTTTCATTTGCCAATAGTGCAGCCATCACGTCAGCAGCATCTTCAGAATATGGAGTTATGATTAGAGTGGTTTCGATATATTGCCCAGTCATTTTTTATTCATCTTTTTTAGAAGGTTGGGATATTTTTTATCTCTTACATGAGGATAGTTGGGATATAGTTGTAACACCTTTTCGTACATTTTTTTTGCCTCAGTATAATTATCTAATTTTTCATATACTATGGCCGTTGTAACCATTAGTTGTAGGTACATCCAGTTGTTTTCCCTTAGTTCATCATTTGTTTCAAATGCTACTAATGCTTTTTTGTACTGCTCTAATGATTGCTTAGTATTTCCTCCTAAAAAGTCGGGCATATATAGGAATATATTTCCTGATAATATATTGATTATTGGATCGTTTGGAGCAATAGATATTGCTGATTTTGCATTCTTCATCATACCTCGAGCAAGTGTTGTTGCTCTTAGTGGCGACATTGCTATTTGGAATCCTATTATATTTGCGTGATATCCTTTTAGTAAAGCATTATTGGGATCGGTCTTTGAAAGTGAGGCTACTAAGGGTAGTGCTTTATCAATGTAATCTTCGGCACGATCTTTATCTTTAATATCAATAAGGTGCCCAATATAACCATAATAGTATCCTAATAACTCTGTCTTTGAAGTAATATCTCGTTTTGTAATATCTCCTTCGAATTGTGTTATTAATTTAT
>JAFQBL010000051.1 GCA_017416695.1 Bacteroidales bacterium
CGATATAGTTTTATCGGAGAGGGGGCAAAGTTTCTTTATATTTTCTATTACTTTATTCATTTATATTGATAGTTTATGCTTCCTCTTTTTTGGCACGCATACTATCCCAAACAAGGTATCCAATCAGTGCAATATATACTACCAATCCTATGATTTGTGCAAGTGTATCGCCAACAGGTGTTGTGTACTCAAATCCTCCAAATTTCATTGCTGCACTTATAACTCCCATTAACGCTCCTCCTGCTATAAATCCTGAAGCAAGAAGTGTTCCTCTTTCTTGACGTGCTTTGTTAAGTTCACTGTCTTTTGAACGTGTGCTTACAAACCAACTTATTAATCCTCCTACTACAAGTGGAGTGTTCAACTCTAATGGAATGAACATTCCTAACGCAAATGCCAACGCTGGAACTTTAAGGAATGTTAATAATAGTGCTATTGCTGCTCCTATTCCATAAAGCAACCATGGCGCTCCTTGCCCCGACATCATTGGCTCAATTACGGCTTTCATTGCATTTGCCTGAGGTGCAACTAATGCTCCTTCGCCTGTCCAACCATATGTTTTGTCCAATATCATTATTACTCCTCCTACTGTTACTGCAGAGACAAGAGTTCCAAGAAACTTCCAACTCTCTTGCTTACGTGGTGTTGATCCTAACCAATATCCTATTTTAAGGTCAGTTACAAATCCTCCTGCAGTTGATAGCGCTGTACATACTACTCCTCCAATTATCAAGGCAGCCAACATTCCTTTTTCGCCATTAAGACCAACGGCAACCAATATTACTGATGATATTACAAGTGTCATCAAAGTCATTCCTGATACAGGGTTTGTTCCAACAATGGCTATTGCATTTGCTGCTACGGTTGTAAATAGAAATGCTATTACTGCTACTACTATAAAGGCTATTATTGCTTGTAGTGGATTGCTTATTATTCCAAAATAGAAGAACAATAACATTGCTATAAGAGTAATTATTGCTGATATTACAATGAACTTCATTGATAGGTCTCGATCGGTACGTTTTACAGCAACTGCAACTTGAGTTGTTTTCCCTTTTAATTCACGACCTGCCAATGACACTGCACCTTTGATCACTCCCCACGATTTTATAATTCCAATCAATCCTGCCATTGCTATACCTCCGATACCTATGTATCGTGCATAGTTTGAGAATAACTCCTCTGGCGACATTGCTCCTAAAGGTTTAATCGCTTCGGCTACTCCTGTTGATAGCATTACATCTCCAAACAACCATCCCATTCCTGGTATCAAGATAAACCATACAAAGATTGAACCTGCACAGATTATTGTACAATATTTTAATCCTACTATGTAACCTAATCCCAATACTGCTGCTCCTGTATTTATTTTAAATACGGCTTTTGCTTTATCTGCTATAACTTCACCAAAAGGCAGTACTCGAGTTGTCAAGACTTCGCTCCACCATCCAAATGTTGATAATATAAAATCATACAATCCTCCTATTAATCCTGCTATTATAAGGGGTTTTGCCTGGTTTCCTTTCTTTTGTCCTGAAATCAATATTTGTGTTGTTGCTGTTGCTTCGGGGAAGGGATATTTTCCGTGCATATCAGAAACAAAGTATTTTCTAAATGGTATTAAGAAAAGGATTCCTAAAATTCCTCCTAATAGTGAACTTAAGAATATTTGCATAAAAGAGGCATCCAAATCGAGCATATAGAGTGCTGGTAATGTAAATATTGCTCCTGCTACTACATTTCCTGAGCATGCTCCAATTGATTGAATTAGGACATTTTCGCCTAAAGCATTTTTTCGTTTTGTTGCTTTTGATAATCCTACGGCAATTATGGCAATGGGTATTGCTGCTTCAAATACTTGTCCAACTTTTAATCCAAGATATGCAGCCGCTGCTGAAAAGAGTATTGCCATTAATATTCCCCACGTTACTGACCAGGGAGTAACTTCTCTGTAATTTTTGTCAGGCGACATTACAGGTTTATACTCTTCGCCTTTGTTTAACTCCCTAAATGCGTTTTCAGGGAGAGAATCTTTTAATTGTTCTTCCATATTGTGTTTTTCTATTAACTGAAATTATCTATCAATTAAGTGCTTTTATTAAATTCCGTGCGAAGTTACTATAAGATAATCAATTTTCAAAAAAATATGTTGTGTTGGTAATAATTTTAAAAAAAATTTTTATTTATCTTTACTGCTCATTTTGTAAAATGGGTTAATGTTTTTTGTTTTATACTAACACTAACATTATACTTTTATTTACTTAATTGATTTTCGGTCAGTTATATATAAACGTAAGAGAATGAATAGAGATACTTTTAAATTTTTATCTGAATTGTCTATTAACAATAATCGTGAATGGTTTGCTCTAAACAAGCACCGATTTGTTGATATTAAAACAGAATTTGAGGATGATATAAGAGTTCTTCTGGCAAATATGAGTGCGTTTGATGATGAATTAAAAGGCTTGTCGGTGGAACGTTGCGTTTATAGAATATATAGAGACATGAGATTCTCTTTTGACAAGACTCCATACAAAACAAACTTTGGCGCTTTTATGACAAAGTTTGGAAAAAAACTTGATAGAGCAGGATACTATCTGCACATTGAACCTGGCAAATCTATGATATGTGCAGGTTTATGGTTTCCTTCTTCTGCTCTTTTGAAGGCCGAGAGACGTGCTATTTACGATAATATAGAGGAATTTAGAGATATTATTAATGATAAAAATTTTATTGAATGTTTTGGTGGATTGAATTTTGAGAACTCTTTAAAAAAACTTCCTTTGGGTTTTGATAAGAGTTTTGAATATCCTGAATTACTTAAACTTAAAGATTTTGGAGTGGTAAAATATATGCCAGATAAATTCTTTTTTGAAAAAGATTGGATTGATAAGGTATGTAAGTATTTCAGTTACACCAAACCTCTAAACGATTTTTTAAATTTTATAATTGACGAAGAGCAATATTAATACAAAATAGGAATATAGGAATATAACAATTATATATATGGAATGTTACGAGAAATATAGAGATATGGTAAGGAATCAAAGAGATACGTTCTTTGCCAATGCTGCTAAACGTTTTTCAGAGGAAGAGATGAGCCTTATTCGCAAAGGTTTTGCATTTGCTGAGATGGCCCATATTAACCAGAAAAGAAAAGCAGGAGACCCATACATTACTCACCCTCTGGCTGTTGCTTCGATTGTTTGTGATGAGTTGAAATTGGGTGTTAATCCTATTATTGCAGCTCTACTACACGATGTAGTTGAGGATACCAACCATACTATTGAGGAGATTAAAGCAGGGTTTGGCAGTGATATTGCCTTTTTGGTTGACGTACTTACCAAAAAGAAGAGGGATAAGTATGAGACTTCGAAACAGGTTGATAATTTTCAACAGATGTTAAACTCAATACATTACGATATTCGTGCATTGTTGATTAAACTTGCTGACCGCTTGCATAATATGCGTACGCTTAAATCGATGAAACCTGAGAAACAGATTAAGATTGCTGGTGAGACCGACTACTTTTATGCTCCACTTGCAAATCGTCTTGGTTTGTATAAGGTTAAATCGGAGTTGGAGAATTTAAGTCTTCAATATCGTTCGCCTCATGAATATGAAGATATAAAGAAACAGATAGATAACTATGCTGAGGCTCACGCTTCTGCTGCAAAAAAATGGATTAGAAAGATTGAAGAGAGACTTGAAGAGAACGGCATTAAAGCACAAATAGACTGCGATAAACGTACTGTCTATTCTATATGGAGTAAAATGCACTCAAAAAATATATCTTTTAAAGAGGTTGAACATATTAGGGTTATTAATATCACTTTTGAAAATTGGGAAGAGTTAGGTCTTACAGAAAAGCGTTTGGCATTGAGAATATACTCTATACTTACCGACCTTTATATTGAAAAACCTGGTAGTTTAAATAACTATATTGACACTCCTAAAGAGAACGGCTACCATAGCCTCCACTGCAAACTTATGGGTAACGAAGGCAGATGGATGGAGGTGCATATTCAATCGACCAGTATGCGTGAGAGGTCGTATTATGGATGTCTTGTTGAACGAGAAACTGGTGTTGAGGGATGGATTGCAAAATTCCGCGATATTCTTAAAGATATTTCGTTCCATGGCAAAGAGAGCGGTTTTAGTATTGAGAGCGTTATCAGAACTTTCTACAACGATGATATTGTTGTTTTCTCTCCAAATGGTACTCAATTTATTTTACCAAGTGGTGCAAGTGCATTAGACTTTGCATATGAAATTCACTCTAACATTGGAGAACATGCTCAATATGCTATAATTAATGATAAATTAAAATCGATATTTACTAAACTTCAACATGGCGACAGAGTTAGAATTGGTTCAGAAACAAGTCACCATCCAAAAGAATTTTGGTTAGACCACGTTGTAACTTACAAGGCTATTCAATATATTAAACAATACTTAAGAAGAGAAAAAGCAAAAAAAGGGGATGTAGGTACCCAATATATTTTATGTCCTAATTGCGAACCTCTACCCGGAGATGAGGTTATTGGATTCAGACATGAAGATAATACTGTTACTATTCATAAATGTAACTGTCCTACGGCTATTTCGGTTGCCGCACAACAAGGCGATATTATTGAGAATGTTTGTTTATATCCATCTGAAAAGACATATCCTGTTACTATATTTATTAAAGCGGTAAATAGGGATGGATTCTTACTGGATTTGATTACAGAAATCTCACAAAAAAACTTATTAAGCATTGAAAGTATAAAGAGTACTACTGAAGATGAAATTATTGATTGTACAATAATTTTTTATGTTCACTCAATTAATGAACTTAAAGATGTTGAAGAAGATATCAGAGACATGAAAAACATTTATGAGGTAAGACATATTACTCATGCTGTTTAATTGATAAATTTATTTAAAACAGTCTCATATAAATTTCACATTTTTGCACAGTCTCTTAAGGTTTGTAAGATTTGATAAAATACAAGGCGTTGAGATTTAGGGCGGAAGGAGTGTACATAGGTACATGACTGAGCCCTAATATTGAAAACAACACCGTAGTTTGTCAATTATGACACATCTCCTTATATTTTGATATAAATTTTATACGCCTAATATTCAGCACTTTACCCCCCCCCGTATCAAAAAAAAGAACTTTTTTTTTGAAAAAATATAAGAAATTTTTACTTTATTTGTAAAATAAAGAGTAATGATATTGAAATAATGATACTCTAAATCTTTATATATATCCGAGTTTTTAAGGGTTGACTAACTAAATTAATATGAAAGAAAGAAGTTTTATTGTTCTGATAATGGCAACTATTGTGTTATTATCAAATGAGATGTTTGCAGCATCGGCTCCGACTCCTTTATATCCGTTGCCAAATGCCAGACAAATGTATTATCTTCATAACCCTCATGCCGCATTCATTCACTATGGTATGAATACATATACAAACAAGGAATGGGGTACTGGTTATGAGAGTTGTTCTACATTCAATCCTCCCAAAGAGGTTAATACCGACCAATGGGCAAGAGTTTTAAAGGAGTGCGGATTTGACCGTATTGTACTTACTGGAAAACATCATGATGGTTTCTGCTTGTGGCCATCGAAAGCAAATACGGTAAATCCTCATACAATTGCTCAATCGCCCTATAAGAATGGACAAGGAGACTTGTATGAGCAACTTTCAGAGTCGTGTACAAAATACGAAATTGATATGGGTGTTTATCATTCGCCTTGGGATGCTTACGAAGAGAATGTAGGAGGTAACTACACATCTTCAACGTATAACGATTTTTATGTTACACAACTTAACGAGGTTTTGGGTTCTTATGGACGCTATAACGAAGAGTTAGGACGCCGAGAGTTGGTAGAGATTTGGCTGGATGGAGCAACTGGTTCAAATAACCCTCCCGTCTATGATTTTAATCGTTTTGTTGACGTTATGAGACAACACCAACCTACTGCATATATTTGGATTGATGCGTTACGAGCATTCCAAACTTGTGTATCGGGCGACACTTGTAAAGTTGATGGTGCTTGGGCAATGAACGAGGCAGGACAAGCTCCTGACCCATGCTGGAATAAAATGGATACAAACGGATCAAACACAGATGCGTGTAAAAATAAACCAAACGGAGAATATTTCTTCCTTCTTGAGGCTGATGTATCTATCCGTAACGGTTGGTTCTATGGCGACGGTGGAGGTCTTAAATCGGCTGTTGACCTATTCAAAGAGCGTTATATGAAATCTATTGGTAGAGGTATTCCTCTAATTCTTAACGTTCCACCAGACCAAACAGGAGAATTTACAGATGAGTACATTGCTGTACTTCAAAAATATAAAGAGTATCTCGATACTACATTCGGAACAAACCTTGTTCCTCCTTCAGCAAATGCTTCAGCAACAGAAGTTCGCGGAAACGATGCTACTTTTGGTGCAGACAAAGTAATGGACAACAATTACGACACATATTGGACTATGAATGATGGTTCAACAACAGGAAGCGTTATTTTGGATTTTGGTGCTGATGTTCGTTTTGATATTGTTCAATTCCAAGAATATATTCCGTTGGGACAACGTGTTAGCGGATGGAAAGTTGATGTTAAAGTTAATGGTAATTGGCAAGAGTTTGCTACTGGTTCTACTATTGGTTATAAACGTATTGTTCAAGCAAAAGAGGTTCAAGCTTCTGCAGTAAGGTTAACTATCACAGGTTCGCTTGCCGTACCACTTATTAACTCTTTATCTGTTTTCCGTGCTCACGAGGACCTAATTGAATCTGACCTTCCTCCCGTTGCTGGTGTTGACGGACAATTTGTTATGGACAAAGAGTACATTACCGCAAAAGAGACTGACGGAACTGTAAGCGTAAAAGTTAAACTTGAAGATCGTAGCGAGAAAGAGGTATCGGTTTATGTTGCAACTGTTCCTGGAACAGGTGTACAAGGTAAAGTTTATCAAGACAAAACTGCAACTCTCACCTTCCCTGCTGGTGTTAACGAGCAAGAGTTTATCGTAAATCTTATAAACAACCAAAACAATGAGGGTGGTAAAGATTTCTATATTCAAATATCTAATCCACTTGGTGGTGATGTTACAATCGGCGAGCCTTCAAGTATTAGAGTTTGGGTTGAAGATGATGAGAATCCTATGCCAGAACGAACTGTAACTATATCAAGCGAAGATAATAGTAAAGGAAGTGTTAAGATACTTGTTCCCGAGACAACCGAAACAAGTATTACCTCAAGTTTTCCTGTAATGATAGAGGCGACTCCTGCAAGCGGATATAAGTTTGTTCAATGGGAAAACGCATTAACCAATACTGTTGTTTCTACAGAAAAATGTTTTACATACGAAAGTAGTAGCACTATAAATTTAATCGCTCGTTTTGATGAAGCATATATTGTAATGACTCATACATATACTAATAATACAGGTCAACAAAACAGGTATTTGAGCAAAGTTACCACAACAGGTACAAATACTCCTACTGTTTTTAGTGCCTCTTCAACAAACGATCTTCCTTATACTGCATTTCCAAGTGGAAGCATAGGTCAATATATTGAATCAGGTGCTTGTATTGATAAAAGAGATAATCCTATCAAAGTTGATTATGGAACAACATCTTTTAATATCACATTTTATGGATATACATCTTCAATTAATGGAAATGCCACTGAACTAAATTGGACTCAACAAGCTGTTTTCATTGATTGGGGGAAAGACGGTAGTTTTAACGAATCTGGGGATATATATTCAAAAAGTAGCGATGATATAGGAAACAGCAGTTCGGTTTGTTCTCAATTCATTTCATCAAGCGGTTATACAAGAACAATTACTATTCCTGCAAATCAACCTGCTGGTAAATATAGAATGAGAGTTGTTTACCATGAACCAGAATCAAACAGCGATCAATGGCAAAATAGTATTATGACAACATCTGGCGAAGGTAAAATTAGAAATGGTGTTTCATATGATTTTGAGATAGAAATTGTTAGTTCCACAGTTCCTTCAAGAACCATTACTGTATCAGCTAATCCTTCAGAGGGAGGTACTGTGTCAGGTGGAGGAACAGGCGAAGAGGCTATTGCTATTAGGGCTGTTGCCAATGAGGGTTACCAATTCCTTAACTGGACAGTAAACGGAAATATTGTTTCTTACAATGCTAACTACTCAGATTTTTCAGAGGGAAATAAAGAGTATGTCGCAAATTTCAGATTAATACCAACTTATAGCGTAAGTGTTGCTGTTAATGATGTAATTATGGGTATTGCAACTCTAAATGGAGGAAACTCCGATATTCAAACATTAGAAGGAACAACCGTAACTCTTGCCGCTACTGCCAATGAGGGATATAAATTTGCAGGATGGAGATTAAACGGAAGTTTAGTCAGCAATTCAAACCCATATGTTGCCACAATTACAACAGAGTCTGAATTTGTCGCATTGTTTGAAGAAGGTGGAGCAGAATATTTCACAAACTTCGGAAACTCTACAAGAACAGATAGAAGCCGTAACTTAAGCAGTTTCTCATTTTCTGATGGGACTAATAGTAAAACTATATCTGTAAATCAAAGTGCAAACAGCGGAGCTGCCATATACTATGACAAAACAAGTGAGGTTGTTACCCTTGAACCTGGGAAAGCAATATCTTCAACAATTAATTGGAATGGATATTGGATGCATACTTTCATATTTGTAGATTGGGATAATAACGGAGAGTTTACTAAAGATTTAGCCTCAACTAACTATAAACCTACAGAAAACAGCGAGTTAATAGCTTTCTCATTCTGGAGCGGTGTAAACGGAAGTTCAAGTGATAGTCAAGGATATGACCACGCAGGAGCCTATTTAACTGGAGATAACAGAAATGTTCACTCTCTAAAAACATTTACTATTCCTGTAGGAAAGAAACCTGGTTCTTATCGTGCCCGTCTGAAAATAGACTGGAACAATGTTGATGCAAACTCTATATCATCATTAGGTGATGCTCCTTGTGTTGTTGACTTTACATTAACCATTCCTGGAACCATTACATTCTCTATTGGTATTACTGCTGGGGAAGGTGGTTCTGCTACAATAAATGGAGAGACTACTACAATTGAAGTTGCTGAGGGCGAAGAGGTAATATTGATTGCAACACCTGAAGTTGGTTACGAATTTGAAGGATGGTATGTTGGAGATACTCAAATAAGCAACGAATCTGAATATACTACTGAGGCTACCACAAACCGAATTTATGAAGCAAGATTTGTGGTTAGTAGTGGTATGGAAAACAACACAAATACAACAGCAAAAGTATATACTTCAAATGGTACTATTTACATTAATGGATACAATGGCACTGCAAAAATTATAAATATGGCAGGGCAAATCATTAAAGAAATCAACGTTGATGATAGTGCTCAAATAGAATTAAGTAGAGGTATATACTCTGTTATAATTGATGGAAAAACTATTAAGGTTGTAATATAGATATATAATTATACTAACATTAAAAAATGTAATTATGAACATTAAGAGATTATTTTTACTTATTCTTGTTGCATTTACAACAGGAAGTGCGTTTGCTCAACAGACAACGCTATGTGATATCTCTTCGGACGTAAATGAACCCTTACCAGTGTTCCCTGTTCCGACAGAGACTCAATTAAAATGGCATGATATGGAGTTTTACGCCTTTATGCACTTTGGTATTAACACCTTTACTGGTAGAGAATGGGGATATGGAGATGAAAGTATTAATACTTTCAGTCCTACTTCTGCCATAAACGTGGAACAGTGGGTAACTGAAATTAAGAACATAGGCTGTAAGGGTATTATCCTAACATGTAAACATCACGACGGATTCTGTACTTGGTTTACAAACACTACGAACCACTCAACCAAAAATAACACAACTACAAACGGAAATGTAGATATACCTAAAATGCTTTCGGAAGAGTGTGCAAAACAGGGTCTAAAATTTGGAGCATATATCTCTCCTTGGGACAGAAACCACGCTGAATATGGACGTGCTGGATATGTTGAGGCTTTCCATGAACAAATTCGTGAAATTTGTACAAACTACGGAGACATCTTTGAAATGTGGTTTGATGGTGCAAATGGAGGTGATGGATATTATGGTGGAGCAAGAGAAAGTCGTAGTATAGATGCTGCTACTTATTACGATTTTCCTAATGCCTTTAAAATGATTAAAGATCTTCAACCCGATTGTGCTATATGGGGTTGGGATCAAGACTGCCACTGGATTGGAAATGAAGAAGGTTGGGCTGGTGAAACCTCTTGGAGTTTATATGATAACGGATATAATGGCGATGGTAGTGGTAATGAATATGGAGAAGAAAACGGATGGCGTTGGCTACCTGGTGAGGCTGATGCTAAAAATGGACCTGGATGGTTCTGGACATTCTCTGATAGTCAATTAAAATCAGCACAAGAACTATTTACCATCTATATGCATACAGTGGGTAGAAATGCTAATCTAATCTTAAACTTCCCTCCTAACAAAACAGGAAGTCTATCTGATCAAACAGTAAGTATAATGCATCAGTTCAAGACTCTTATTGATAACGCTTTTGGCACTGACCTTGCTTTAAATAAAACCGCTACAGCATCAGCAGAAAGAAGTAGTTCTGTTTCTGGTAAATTTGCGGCTTCTAATGTAACTGATAACAATCCTGAAACATATTGGGCTCTTGAAGATGGAGAAAAAACTGGAACTATAGATATTGACCTCGGTTCTTCTAAACAAGTTAAATATATTCGTTTGGGTGAGTATATAAGAAAAGGACAACGAGTTAAAGGTTTTGAAGTTTACACTTGGAATGGTTCAAGTTGGGCTAAACAATCAACAACTGAAGAGACAACCACAATAGGACATAAGAGAATTGTAACATTATCCTCTCCTATTACCACTCAAAAAGTTAGAATTAAAATAACTGATAGTAAAGAGTGTCCTCTTATCAACAGAATTTCAGTATATTAATAACGAAACAACATAACAAATATGAAAAAGTTTAAATATTATATAGTTGCCCTATTTATAGGGATGTTTGCCTCAGTGGCAAATGCTCAAGTAGTGTTGTCTTCGTTTGAGGACGGTAACAGCAACGGAATCACTTTTGTTGATACTTGGGAAGATTCTCCTTTTAATGATGGTAGATGTTCAAATACCCCAATGGTTATTGATAACCCCTATTTAGATGATATGAACTCTTCAGAAAAGGTTTTACATGTAATAAGGCCCTATTATGCAGGAGACAGAAATGGTGTTGAAATTAAATTGGAAAGACCTTTCAATTTAACAACACAAACTCAATATATTCATATATTCATACACAAACCAGTTTCAAGTAGAATACTTCTAAGAGGGAAAAATACAGGATCAGAAGTTATGCAATTTGAGACTCTTTCAAAATCTGAATCGCGTGCCAACACTTGGAGTGACGCTGTATTTGCAATAAAAGGTAGCAATTTGGAAATTGATCGCATCGTGTTATACCCCGATTGCGAAAGTGCATTGGGTAGAATCAATGGAGATTTAGATATTTATATTGATGATATTGTTATTAGCAACTCTCCGGATCCCCGTTCTGTTACAAATTATTGTAAAGTAGGTGGCTCACTTTCTTCAAATCGTTACATTGCTTCTGTTTCAACAACAGGTGCTTCAATGAATATCAATGCTTCATTTGACGGTATTCCTGAAAGTACATATACCACATATACTCAAAAGGCTATTGTAGCAGAAGCAGGAGCCCCGTTCTCTCTCAAATTCACACAAAAATCAACTGGCAATACAAATGAGGCATGGATTGCTGATGTTTATGCAGACTTTAATGCAGATAAAGAATATGTTTCAGATGGTGAATACATAGGAAGAGTAGTAGGTATAGAAAACAATGGCGTCATTGAATATTCTACTGAAATTACTATCCCTGCAGAAACAAATATATCATCTTGTGCTATTAGAATTAAAATGAACGATGCAAGCGGTGCTCCTTCAGACCCTGAATTTGCAAGTTGTGAAGATGTTTATGATGGTATGGCTTTGAATATTCCGATGGAGGTTTCTAAATATGTAGAACGTCCTATAATAACTATATCTGGTAGTGATGGTCAAAGCGGATGGGGTTCTATAAGATTTAAAAATATGGAAGGTAGTGAAATTAAAGTTGCAAACGGTGCTACCGTTACTACTATTGCTACCCCTAATGACGGATATATATTTGAGGCATGGTATAGTAAAGAGACTGGAGGCATTATAAGTGAAGATGCTGAATTTACTTTCTCTGCAGAATTTAGTATTGGTTTAATAGCTAAATTCAGAGAAATTAGATTCTGTGAACCCTTAGGTACAACTCCTGACGCATGGTTTGAGACTATTTCAATTACACCTCAAAATCAATCGACATTGCACTATGATATTAATACTCCTTCAACTAATTTCTATCGTTATAGTGTTTTAGGTGGAGTAAATGCGAAACGTGAAACTACTTTCACTCTATCTGCAATAAAAGCAAATAGTGCAAACTTCTCTAATAAAAATCTTGCTTTGTGGATTGATTGGAATAATGATCACTCTTTTGCATCTGAGGAGTTTATAGGAATAATAGATAACTCTGAGAATATTTCAGTAGAAGTTCCAAATACTGCTGTATCTGGAAATGTTTATGCGAGATTAA